>CAZNAL010000006.1:0-42394 GCA_964571055.1 uncultured Oscillospiraceae bacterium
GATTCGCAACGGTAAACTTGGTATTGCAGTTTCTGCACTGCAAATTGATCTGCTGATCGTTGGCGCTGCGGATACGGAAATTGGTGCTGCCGCAGCTGGGGCAGGCATACGCCGCGCCGTACTCATTTTTGATAAGGCAGCTCAAACCCGGCGCTAGGGCGTTGGGTATGACCGCGTTGGATACCATCGGCCCTACGGGGTTGCCATAATAATCATAGTTGATGTTGCCGCCGGCTACCGCGTCGAGCGTATCCTCGCCGACGGGATGCAGCTTTTTCTCGTCCATCGTACCTTTCCTCCTTGTTTTTATATCCCTTTATACGCGTCTATCCAATGGTTGTTAGAAATTTTTGTTAAAATCATTCCGCCTTGGTGATGATAAAGGCCAAAAGACTCGCGGGCGCCTGTGTATCGTTTCGAAAACCATGGCTTTCCCCGTCAAAGCATATGCTGAAGTCGCCCGGCTTCGCCGTGATCTCGGTTCCGTTATCGTCCAGCGTTATCTCGCCCTCAAGGAAATAGTAGGCTTCATATTCTCCCTCATGCGCGTGGCAGCCAATGGAGCAGCCCGGCGCCACCTCGATCTTGGAAATGAGGCGTGTATGGAACAGCTTCTCATCCGGCAGAAAGCTGCCCATCACGATCGTGCCGTCGCCGCCGCGCAGATGCTCCTTCCTGTCGATCTTTCTTTCGCTTGCCCTAAGAAACATATGTATACTCCTTTCCGATATGCTACAATATGTTGTATTATACCATATATATCCACACCATGGCAATGCGCGAACCCCGTAAAATATATGTTCGAATTTGCTTTTTGTTTTTTGAAAAAGGACTTTACAAACCCGCGCGGATACTCTATAATAATCCATGCGCGAAAACGCGGGGCATTAGCTCAGTTGGTAGAGTGCCACACTGGCAGTGTGGATGTCAGGAGTTCGAGTCTCCTATGCTCCACCACAAAAACAAAACAGACCTTCGGGTCTGTTTTGTTTTATATCTCGAAAGCATAGGAGACGAGAAGGGTACGAGCCTGCCCGCAGGCAGGCGAAAAAGCGTCCGGTGGACGGTTTTTCAGTACCCCGAGCTGGCGGCGGGACTGCCCCAGTCCCGCCGGGCGAGTCTCCTATGCTCCACCATAAAAAGCAAAACAGACCTTTGGGTCTGTTTTGTTTTATATCTCGAAAGCGTAGGAGACGAGAAGGGTACGAGCCTGTCCGCAGGCAGGCGCGTACCCCGAGCTGGCGGCGGTAGGATTCCTGTGAGAGAGGCGTCTGTGGGCTTCACTTTTTCGCGTGTCCATGATAGTATTAGAATATATAAATGGGAATGTATGCATGGGGATAAGAGAATATGAGCTATTTTACTTACAGTGGGAAGAATGTCTATTATGAGGAACATGGCAACGGAAGACCGCTGCTGCTTCTGCATGGGAATACCGCATCCTCAAACATGTTCGGCGGTGTGACAGAACAGTTTACCGCCCATCATAAGGTGGTTTTGATTGATTTCCTCGGCCATGGTCGCTCCGAGCGCCTAGATCGTTTTCCAACCGACCTTTGGTATGACGAGGCCATGCAGGTCTCTACGTTCCTGCGTGAGCGACAGTATGAAAACATTGACTTGATCGGCAGCAGCGGCGGCGCTCTGGTGGCCATTAACGTTGCGTTGGAGAAACCCGAATCGGTCGGAAAAATCATTGCCGACAGCTTCGAAGGGGAGCGCGCGCTTCCGGACATTACGGAAAACATGGCGAGAGACCGGGAGCGTTCTAAGCTTGACGCCGGGGCGGTCATGTTCTACAAGGCCATGCAGGGCAAGGACTGGGAGTCTGTCGTCGATAACGATACCGACGCGGTTATTCGCCACAGTCGGGAGTTTGGCGCTTTCTTTCACAAACCGCTGTGCGATCTGAAAGCGGAGATACTGCTCACGGGCAGCCTTGGGGACGAATTCGTTTGCGCGCTCGAGCCGGATTTCTTTGAGAAAACCTACGGCGAACTGCTTTCGGAAATCGGGCACGGCTCCATGCATCTTTTTGCAGACGGCGGACATCCGGCAATGTTGTCCAATCGAACAGCGTTTGTGCAGTTGGCAGAGCAATTTCTAGCAGCAGGCGCTCGATGAAGCAGGTCTGCGGCGCACCGACTGCCGACAGCCGCCGGACGAATTTGACAACGGCGCGAAAGCGTGACATACTACGGAACCACACAGGAAAAAGCGTCAAAGGACGGACAAGGCATGCAATCCTTTATGCAGGGCTTTAATTGGAATCCGTGGCACGGCTGTCACAAGCTTTCCGCCGGATGTATGCATTGCTATGTCTACCGGCGGGACGAAAGCTGCGGGCTGGACGCTTCCCAAGTATATAAAACGCAGAGCTTCTCCCTTCCCGTGGCGAAAAAACGGGACGGCAGTTATAAATTGCCCGCGGGCGCGTGGATCTGGACCTGCTTCACTTCGGATTTTCTGCTGGAGGACGCGGACGCGTGGCGCCCTGACGCGTGGCGCATGATGCGCGAGCGCGAAGATTGCCGCTTTTTCTTTATTACCAAGCGCATCGATAGACTCTCTATGTGCCTTCCACCCGACTGGGGGGACGGCTACGACAACGTGCATATCTGCTGCACGGCGGAAAATCAGGACAGGGCGGATTACCGCCTGCCCATCCTCGCATCTGCGCCCATCAAGCATAAATACATCGCCTCAGAGCCTCTGCTGACCCCTATCGATATGCGCAGGCACCTAGGCCCTTGGATCAGGCAGGTCACCGTGGGCGGCGAATCGGGGCCGCAGGCAAGGCTATGCCGCTATGACTGGATACTGGATATCCGCCGCCAGTGTGTCGAAGCGGGCGTTCCCTTTTATTTTAAGCAGACGGGCGCACGCTTTGAAAAGGACGGAAAAATCTACCACGTCAAGCGCCAATACCAGCACGCGCAAGCGCGTAAGGCCGGCATCGGCACCACGCCCACGCTTATGCCCAAGGAATAATCCTCTGTTCTATACCAAGGTTTTTAGAAAAATCTTCATAAAACTAATGCCGCACAGATAGAAATCGTGTACAATGTATAAGTAGAAGTTTAAGCATGGGAGTATGGCATGAAGAAACGACTTGTCACGGTGCTCGCGGCGCTGCTTTCCTGCCTTTTGCTTTTTTGCGCGTGCGCACCGGAGCAGGCGGCAGCGGCGGATACGCCCGTTGAGGATGCGGCGCAGACGCCTGCCGCGACCGTGGAGAATACCGAGGCCGCCGTACCGACGCCGGAGCCGACGCCGCCGCTGCCCGAAGGCTATATCACCGGCACGGTGGTAGCCTTGTACAAAAACGCCATCGTCGTCAATGTGAGCAACACCACCTTTGTTTTTATGCTTACGCTGCACCCGGATGTGGACGCGCAGCCCGGCGACATTGTGACCGTGCATTATGTGGGCGATACCGCGCTTTCGCCCGAAGCCCTTTCCGTAACAAAGCAGTCCTCAAAGCCCCCCGTTCCCGCCGTAAGCGGCATCGTCACGCGGCATGACTATGAGAACTATGATCTGTATCTGCAAACCGTAACGGGCAACCGCTACATTTTCGCCCTGACGGAGGATACCTATTACGACGGCGACAAAGAGGCGGGCGGCCCCGTGGAGGGCGACACCGTCAAGCTTACCTATGTCGGCGATCTTTTGGATATCCCCATCGTCACGGACATACAAACCCTGTCGCTCGCAGACGAGGGGCCTCTTACCAACCGCACCATCCGCGGCATTGTAACCGCCAACAGCGCGTCCTCCATCACGATCCTCGCGCCCGACGGCTACAGCTATACCTTCCCCATTACCGACAGAACGATCATCGAGGGAAAATACGATCTGACCGTGGATTCTACGGTGCGTGTCACCTTTGACGGATACGCCGCGCGCCGCCCCAACGCCAAGATCATCGATGTGCTCGCGCCAAAATACGTGCCCACGGCGAAGCCTGTCACGCCTTCGCCCAGCATATTCGCGGTAGCCTGCGCCTCTCCCTCGCCCTCCCCCACGCCGATCCCCACCGCCGTGCGTCCTTCCGCCTCGCTGACGCCGTGGCCTACCATGACGCCGTGGCCAACCATGACGCCGTGGCCTACCCCCACGCAGGTCCCCAGCGACGCCGTACTCACGAATTAAGGAGCGGTGGGCATATGAAAAAAACGGCTTTGATTACCGGCGCTTCCCGCGGCATTGGCCGCGCGACCGCCCTAGCCTTCGCCAAAGCGGGCTACCGCGTGGGCGTTAACTTCCACACCCATACCGATGCCGCCTACGCCGTCGTACGCAAGATCCTGGAGCAGGGCGGCGACGCTATGCCGCTGCAAGCGGACGTGGCGGATCACGCTGCCGTTTCATCGATGATTTCCGCCTTTGGACGCGTGGATGTGCTCATCAACAACGCCGGTATCGCCTGTGACGGTTTGTTGCAGGACGTTACGCCGGCACAATGGTCGCGCGCCTTCGCCGTCAACGTCAACGGCGCGTATCATTGCGTCCATGGCGTGCTGCCGCAAATGCTTTCGCGCCACGACGGCTGCATCCTCAACGTATCCTCCATGTGGGGACGCGTCGGCGCGGCTTGCGAGGTACCCTACAGCGCCGCGAAAGCCGCCCTGATCGGCTTTACGAAGGCCTTGGCAAAGGAGGTCGGCCCCTCCGGCGTCCGCGTCAACTGCGTGGCGCCCGGCGTGATCGATACCGCAATGAACGCCGCACACTCCAAGGAGGATATGGCGGCATTGGCCGCGGATACGCCGATGATGCGGTTGGGCACGCCGGAGGATGTGGCGCAAGCGCTCGTATTCCTAGCTTCCGAACAGGCTTCCTTTATCACGGGGCAGGTGCTGGGCGTGGACGGCGGCTTCGTGATGTAAAAATGTATTCTGCTAAAAAAGAGACTGTCCAAACGGACAGTCTCTTTTGCGCGATCTAGTTTCGCTTACGCTTCGACCTTCTTTTTCTTCTGCAGGGTCTCGAAGCCTTCCTTCGCCAGGATCACAGCCAGTACGATCAGTACCAGCGCGATGATGAGCTGCAGATAAGCGGCGAGGTCGCCCGTGCCAGCACCGATCGCCTTGAACTTGCCGACGATGGTGATGATCAGAGAGGTGATGGTAGCGATAAGCATGAATACCATCGGGAAGAGGAACATCTTGTTGTTCTTGCCAATGTTGCCCAGCCAAGCGGCGGCGGCCAGCAGTGCAAGGCCAGCAAGCAGCTGGTTAGCAGCGCCGAACAGAGGCCAAATCTTGGCGTAACCGCCCATGCCCATGCCAATGCCGAGCACAACGGTGATCAGAGTAGCGACATAGGGGTTGGCCAGCGTCTTGCGGATGCCGGTCAGATCCTCGACCTTTTCGCCTTCCTTAATGAAGAACTCCTGGAACATATAGCGGGCAAGACGGGTAGCGGTGTCCAGAGAGGTCAGGCAGAACGCGGAAACGGCAAGGATGAGCAGCTGATAGGTCAGGCCTTCCGCACCGGGTGCGAAGGTACCGATCATCTTGGAAAGGCCGCCGGCGAATACGACCGTCGGGGTGCCTTCGGGCATGGCGGAGCCGCCCTTTTCGAACAGATAACCAACAGCCAGCAGAGCGATAACAGCCAGGCCGCACTCGATGAGCATGCCGCCGTAACCGATCAGCTTCGCGTCGGATTCCTTGTTCAACTGCTTGGCAGTCGTGCCGGAACCAACGAGGGAGTGGAAACCGGAAATAGCACCACAGGCCACGGTGATGAACAGCACCGGGAAGAGGGGCTGGCCGGTCATGCTCTTAAAGCCGGTGAACGCGGGCAGGTTCATGGTGGGGTTGGAACCAAACACACCGATGACCGCGAGGATCATCATGCCGTAAAGCAGGAAGGAGGACAGATAGTCACGCGGCTGGAGCAGAATCCAAACCGGGGTGACGGAAGCGACCATGATGTAGACGCCCAAGAGGATCATCCAAGTGTTCTGCTTCATATAGATGGGGAACGTACGACCCAGCCAGATGATCAGAACGATCGCCAGCACGCCGATGATGGTGGAAATACCAAGAGGGGCGTTCTTCCTGTAAACCAAGAAGCCAAAGATGATGGCGATGACGATGAACAGCACGGAAATGGTAGCGGTCTGGCCGTTTACCAAATTCGTTGCGCCTTCGGCGTTAAAGCCGTTGAAGGTGCCCGCCACGATGGAGGCGAACGCTGCCACAACCAGCAAGAGGGTCAGATAAGAGAACGCAAGGAAGAGCCTCTTTGCGCGCTGACCGATGTTGGTCTCGATGACGGAGCCGATGGACTGACCCTTATGACGGATCGACGCGAAGATCGCGGAGAAGTCCTGCACGGCGCCAAAGAAGATACCGCCAATGACGATCCACAGAAGCACGGGAACCCAGCCGAACACAGCAGCCTGAATGGGGCCGTTGATCGGGCCCGCGCCCGCGATGGAGGAGAAGTGATGGCCCAACAGAACCGGCGCCTTTGCGGGCACGTAGTCATTGCCATCTTCCAGTTCATGTGCGGGGGTTACGACGGAATCATCGAGACCCCATTGCTTTGCGCACCAAGAGCCATAGGTGAAATAGCCCAGAATGAGCAGAGCAAAGCTGATGACGAGAATTAGAATTGCACTCATTTCGTTTTCTCCTTATAGATTTTATTTACAAACCTTCCCATTTCCCTTCCCTGATAGTTGGAGACGATCTTGCCCGAGTTCATCTCCAAAGCCGTCAGGCGGGCATTGGTCCAGCCGTAAAACGAAAGTTTGAAGCTCTTATAATACTTAAAGCGCTTCATTTCCTTTGCGACGTCGTCGGCGATCTCGTCGCAGAGCAGCACAGCCGTAATATAGGTATACATGTGCTCTTTATCCGGCTTTACGAGGGACAGCCCCCGCTCCAGATAGTAATCGCGGATGCGCGTCCACGCGGTCATGTCCAAATGCGGCAGGGAAAAAAGAAAGATGTATTCATGCGAATGATGCGCCCACATCCGCGCCGAGCGCACCAGCACATACTTTTCCACATAGCTGTGAAAAGCGGCCGTAGCCTTGTGCATCCCGTCCAGTCCCTCTTCCCGGGAAATATCATAATACCCGCTGTAGGAATCCAGCAGCTTTTCCAGCAAGGCGTCGCGCGCGGGCGGGTTGATTGGGGTGATTTGTTCTTGTTCCAATGCGATCTCCCTTGCGGACAAAAAAATCAGTAAACGAATAGTATATGATTATCATCTACCATCGATATAATAACGCTAATGCGCGTGTTTTACAAGCTTTTCTTTATATATTCTTTATTCCTTCTGTCTGTATACCGTTAAAGCAGCGCATTTGTAGTGCTTTTCACGATGAATTCGATAAAAAATATACGATATGTGGCGCCGCGCAGTGTAATTATGCATGGATTATTGTATATATTCAGTTTTTGCGCGCAATTATTCGCAAAAATGTGCATAAAAATAAATTTTGCACTTGCTTTTACAAAAAAAACGTATTATAATACGCACAATCAACATGAATTGATTGAGGAGGATTGACATAATGAAGACTACAAAAACCATTCTTGCGACTCTGCTCGCCGCGCTGATGCTGCTTGCGCTCACCGCCTGCGGCGCAAAGGTCCCCGCCAACACCGTGTCCTCGCTGGACGACCTGCCCGGCAAGACCATCGGCGTGCAGCTTGGCACCACCGGCGACATTTACGCTTCGGATTATGAAGCGGAAGGCTCCACCATCGATCGTTACAGCAAGGGCGCGGACGCTGTGCAGGCGCTCAAGCAGGGCAAAGTTGATTGCGTCATCATCGATTCCGAGCCCGCGAAGGTATTCGTTTCCAAGAACAGCGACCTCACCATTCTTGACGAGCCCTTTGCGCTCGAGGAGTACGCGATCTGCGTCGCCAAGGAAAACGCCGCGCTGACCGCCAACATCAACGGCGCGCTCGCCACGCTGAAGGCGGACGGCACGCTGGATTCCATCATCAAGAACTATATCGGTGAGGACGCGGGCAAAACCCCCTACACTTCCGCCAATACCGATTTCTCCAACGGCACCCTGATCATGGCGACCAACGCCGAGTTCCCGCCCTATGAGTTCAAAGAGGGCGACAAGATCACCGGTATCGACGTGGACATGGCGCAGGCTGTGGCGGACACGCTCAAGATGGAGCTCAAGATCGAGGATATGGCGTTTGATTCCATCATCGCGGCCGTGCAAAGCGGCAAGGCCAGCATCGGCGTAGCCGGTATGACCATCACCGAGGATCGTCTCAAGAACATCGATTTCACCGATTCCTATACCACCGCGACGCAGGTCGTAATCGTCCGCGCAAAGTAATTCGCGCTTGCTCCGTAACTGCTGCCTAGCGGCGGCAGTTACTTTCTTATTTATAACAACAGAAAGACGGTCTGTATGGAAAGCATCAAGCAAAAATTCATCGACAATTTTATCACGGATGATCGCTGGCGTTATATTTGGAACGGTCTTGGCATCACTTTGAAGATCGCCGTTTTCGCCGTTATCTTCGGTATTATTCTAGGCGCGCTTGTCGCCATCGTCCGCTCCGCGCACGACAAAACGGGGCGTTTCAAGATCCTCAACTGGTTCTGCAAGCTCTACACCACGGTGATACGCGGCACGCCTATGGTTTTGCAGCTGCTCATCATGTATTTCGTGGTGTTTGCGACCGTCGGCGTCAGCAAGGTCTTCGTGGCGATCGTCGCCTTTTCCCTCAATTCCGGCGCGTATGTGTCTGAGATCTTCCGTTCGGGCATCATGAGCGTGGACGGCGGACAGGAGGAGGCGGGGCGCAGCTTGGGGCTGTCCTACGGGCAGACCATGTGGTACATCATCATTCCGCAGGCCTTCAAAAACGTGCTGCCCGCCTTGGCAAACGAGTTTATCACGCTGCTCAAGGAAACCTCGGTTTCGGGCTATATCGCGCTTGCGGATCTGACCAAGGGCGGCGATATTATCCGCAGCCAAACCTACGACGCGTTTATGCCTCTCATCGGCGTAGCCATCGTATATCTGATCATGGTGTGCCTGCTCTCCGCGGGCGTTACCAAGCTGGAAGGGAGGCTGCGTTCCAGTGAACGATAAGAATTTGATACAAGTAGAAAACCTCGCGAAGCATTACGGCGCGCTGCACGCGCTGGACGGCATCACCACAACCATTCATGAAGGCGAGGTCGTCGTGGTGATCGGCCCCTCCGGCTCGGGCAAGTCCACTTTCCTGCGTTCGCTGAACCTGTTGGAAACGCCCACCTCCGGCAGAATACTCGTGGACGGCGTGGACATCACCGACCCGCAAACGGACATCAACGTACACCGCCGCAAGATGGGAATGGTGTTTCAGCAATTCAATCTTTTCCCGCATATGACGGTATTGAAAAACATGACGCTGGCGCCCATGAAGCTGCTCAAGCTCTCTGAAAAGGACGCCACCGCGCGCGCCATGGAGTATTTAGAGCGCGTAGGGCTTGCGGACAGGGCAGACACCTACCCCGCCATGCTCTCCGGCGGGCAAAAGCAGCGTGTGGCCATCGTGCGCGCGTTGTGCATGAACCCGGAAGTCATGCTCTTTGACGAACCGACCTCCGCACTCGACCCCGAAATGGTCGGCGAGGTGCTGGACGTCATGAAAAATCTTGCGCAGGAAGGCATGACCATGGTGGTGGTCACGCACGAGATGGGATTTGCGCGTGAGGTAGGCGAGCGCGTGGTCTTTATGGATGAAGGAAAGATGGTGGAGGAGGGTACGCCCGCCGCGATTTTCGACCATCCGCAAAGCGAGCGTTTGCAGGCCTTCCTAGCCAAGGTTCTGTGACGAAAACGCAAATAGCATAGGGACGCGGCCGGTAGGATCGCGTCCCTTATTATTATGTTTTACGCCGCACGCATTTACGCGGCTTGCTCGTTACCGGCTTGATCCAGCGCCACGATCTCATCCATGACGCGGCGCGTGATGCGTTTGACATACTCCGTATCGCGAAAATCCTTCATGCCGCTGGCCTTCAAAAGCTCCAAATAGCCGAAATCCGTCGAGCCGTAGGAGGTAAAGAGCAAATAGGTATCGATCGCCGCCTGCCGGTCGGTCTGCGCCTGATTCCAAATATCCAAGGCCGTAAGCGCGGAGGTCGCGTAGCTGATGTAGTACATGGGCGACGAGAAGGTATGATGTATATACATCCATGAATAATCGTGATCCTCTTCCCCATGCTCCATGCCGTAGCTTTCTGTAATGTCATAATACGCCTGATTCCATTGCGATAGCGTTTCATTCGGATGTGCGTACACATATTGCTGAAACTCATCCTGTACGCAGCCGCTGACTACGGAATTCAAAAGTCGCGTAAGGTGATTTGCCCGCGCGCCCGGCGCTTTCTTCGCGCCGAAGATCTCATCATAGTAAGCGTCGTAGAGCATTTCCAAGCCCTGCGAGTTGACCTCGGCAATGTCATAGCTCTCCGTACAGACGAGTGCGTTGGGATTGGGCACATAATGGAACTGCGTAAAATGGCCGAATTCATGCACCACATCCGAAAACGTGGCGGCGGAATCCTCATAACACATATTATAAATGAAGGGACAGGCATATGCGCGCAGCGCCGTGGTAAAGCCGGAGTCGATCTGCTCGGGGTCAAGCGTCAGATAGCAGAGATCGTACTTCTTCATATACGCGTAGGAATCGTAGATTTCCGACGCGATCTCGGACGCATATTTCCCCAAATACCGCATCGCGTCCTTGGGGGAGATGTCGCAGCCCATATCGCCGAATTGCGCCGCGTCGATGTTTCTAATCTGCGAATAGTACCGTTTGCCAACGTTGGCCTTAACGGCGGCGTGAAATGCCTGCGCGTCCTCCTTGGTATAATCCCTTCCGAAGCTCTCCGCATAAGCGTAAT
Organism: uncultured Oscillospiraceae bacterium; assembly: GCA_964571055.1. Classification (GTDB taxonomy): domain Bacteria; phylum Bacillota; class Clostridia; order Christensenellales; family CAG-138; genus JAQVRG01. The sequence continues at coordinate 10,906 of CAZNAL010000006.1, forward strand.
CCACAAAGGAATCGTAGCCCGCTTCCTTTGCCTGCTCTATGCGGATTTTGACGAGTTCCTGATAAATGCCGCCGGCTGTAAGGTTCAGCTGCGCCTCCAGCGCGTCGTAAATACGCTTGCTTTCCTCCGGCGTTAGGTTCTCCGCCGCCTGATACTTATCATAATCCCATATCACGCCGTCCAACTGCGCGGAAACGTTCATGTTCACCATCAGCCGGTCATAGTCCGTGACCAACTCGTCTTCCTCGGTGACAAGCTGCCGCTGCCGCTCCGTTAGATCCTCATAGTCTAAATAGCCCTTGACTTCATCCACGCTTAGATGTGCGCGCAGCGCGGCGCCGTTCTCCGTTTGCAGCACGTCGCGCACAGCCTTGCAGATTTTGTCCGCGACGTCGATGTAGAGCTTCATGGTATAGGTCTGCTCCGCCTTCACCTCGTCGTCGTTGGGCGCTTGGTTATAGCGTATGCCGATCAGCGCGTTTTGCGTGGAGACCATCTCCCCCGCCTGCATGATCTTATCGTACAGCGCTATCATCTGTTTGCCCGCTTTTTCGTCCTTCGCCAGCGCCCGGAAGGCATCGATATCCGCGTAAAGCTGCGTGGGATCGTAATGCGTATACCGCATATCGGCAAAGTTGGTGGTTCCAAAGTCATCCTTTACAAAGAAGTGCGTTTCCCTAGGCGCGGCGCAGCCCAACAAAAGGCACAGCGACAGCACGAGTGAAACAAGCGCCGCCGCTTTCCCAAGCTTTCTTTTCATAGGCTTATTCAATGGTCAGGATGTCTACGAAGCCGGTCACCTCAAACACTTCCATGATGGTTTCGTTGACATGGCGCACCACCATGCTCCCCTGCTTTGCCATGCGCTTTTGCGCGGCCAGCAGCACGCGAAGCCCCGCCGAAGAAATGTAAACAAGCTCTGCAAAGTCCAGCGCCAAATCCACAACGCCGTCCAAGCTCTCGGTCAGCTCCGCCTCCAGCTGCGGCGCCGTCACCGTATCCAGTCTTCCCTCCAGCGCCAAGGTTAGCGTTGTGCCATCTGCGGTTTTCTTGATCGTCATATTGCTTCTCCTTTTGCTCTTGCTATTGATTCGGGATTTTGAAAGAATGCATTATACTCAGGCAAAGCGCTTGCGAATGCTCACCTCGGCTACGTCCGCGTGCACGCTCACCGTCACATCGTCCGCAAGGTTCGCGACGATGGATTTTTCCAACTCGTCCCACTGCTGTGGCGCTTTTTCCTGTATTGCTGAGATCGTGTTCATATACTGCTTGAGCGACCATTCGTTGGGCATCATATAGGTATCGAACTCCACGCCCGTAAACATCAGGCTGCCCGCCGCCGCCAAGCATTCCGGTCCTCCGAACATACCGCATTCGAGAAGCTTGCGCACCTTGCCCATGACGCCTCTGTACGCCACGTTCTCGCCGCTCGTGGATACCTCTACGATCTTTTTCCGCTCGCTGTCGGGTATATCCATATCCGCGCGCGCTTTGAGATGTATGGTAATCTCCCGATTCTCGGATTCTAAATAGAACTGCGCGTCATACTGCCCCAAGATGCCCCGCATCATGCCCAAAAGCTCCTCCGCAAGCAGCCGAAGCTGCAAGGTTTGGCGCGGCGTAAGATCGCAATAGGCGGCGCACTTCTCCGCCTGTGCAAGCGCGTCCTCAACGCCCTTCAAGGACTCATCCAGCATGCAAATATCCGTTATCATATCGTTTTTCCCGCTTTCACAATAAACGTTTGTAAAAAGTATAGCATAACCGGCTTCTATATATCAATGGCTTTCCAGCGTGCAAACGCACCGCGCGCTCATGGCCTCCCCACGCCCTTCGGCGCCGCAGCCCTCCGTCGTGCTGGCCTTCACGCTGACGCGATCCGCCGTCGTATGTAAAGCGGATGCAAGGTTTTCCCGCATCGCGTCCGTATAGGGCGCAAGCTTGGGTTTTTCCGCTATGATCACCGCGTCCAGATTGCCAAGACGCATATCCCTTTCCCGCATCAGCGCGTATACCCGCTCCAGCAGCCGCAGTGAAGCAATACCCCGGTAAGCCTCGTCCGTATTGGGAAAGAGCTTACCTATATCGCCCGCCGCCATCGCGCCAAGCAGCGCGTCCATCACGGCGTGCGTCAGCACATCCGCGTCGGAATGGCCTAAAAGCCCCTTCTCATAGGGAATCTCCACGCCGCCCAAGACCAGCTTTCGCCCCGTTTGCAGCCGGTGCGTATCCTCGCCATAGCCTATTCTCATGTTCTCTCTCCTAGAAACGCTTCAAAAAAAGGAATATCGTCCGGCGTCGTAAGCTTCTGATTCCTGATACTTCCCTTGGAAAAGCAAACCTTGTTGCCCGCCATAGCGTAGTGCGCCGCGTCGTCCGTGGCGAAAAAGCCGCGCTCGTATGCCGCGCGGATCGCGCATAGCGCAAAGCTCTGCGGCGTTTGCGCAAGCGTCACGTTCTCCCTGTCGATCACCTCTTCAAAAAGGCGCACGGTATCCCGCGCGGGTAAGGCCGCCACGCCGCTGCCGTGAAGGATCGCGCAGCGCACGCTTTCGTCGATCACCTCAGGTGTTACAAGGCAGCGCGCCGCATCGTGGATCACGACCACGTCCACGTCCGAAAACGCCATAAGCCCCTTTCGCACGGATTCCGTGCGGCTCGCGCCGCCCGGTATGACCGTCGCGGAAGGAAACGCATCTTCCGCCGCCGCGCGCGTGCTTTCGCTCACCGTAACCACCGTGGAATCAAAGCGTGTTTCGCAAGACGCAAAGGCCGCCGCGCAATGCGCGATGGGCGTTTTGCCGCCAAAGCGCATCAGCAGCTTCTCCTCACCCATACGTGTGGCGCTGCCCGCCGCAAGCAGCAGAAGGCCGACGCTAGTCCTGTGGGATTGCATCGCCGATCACCTCGTACATGGAGGACGCATCCGCTTTGGCGGTATGCTCCTGCAAGCTTACGACGCGCACCGTAAAGCGGCGTCCGCCCAAAAGGATCGAAAGCGTATCGCCCACGCGCACCTCAGAGGAAGCCTTCGCGGTTTTGCCGTTGACGTCCACGCGTCCCGCCGTGCACGCCTCGTTCGCCACGGTGCGGCGCTTGATGATGCGCGAAACCTTTAAATACTTATCCAATCTCATCGTATTCTCTCCTAAAATCAAAGCGGGGCAAGCCATCGCCCGCCCCGTTATTATACCACATTCGCCCTTATGCGCCAACCGTGTTGATCACGTCTTCGTTGACCTTTACGCTCTCGTCCTTCATCCATTCCGCCAAAATGGTCTGCCAGGATTCGTTGCGCTTGTCGTCCATAAGATGCGTCTTCACCGCCTCCTGAATATCGGCGAGCGGCTTTTCGCCTGCCTTTTCGTCGCCGACGTAATACAGGATATGATACCCGTCGTCATCGAGGAATATGGGAGAATACGCGCCGATCTTGAGCTTTTTGAACTCTGTCACGCACTCGTTCGACCACGCCTCGTCCTCAATGCTCGGATTGATGAGCAAGCCGTCCATCATCAGCGTTTCACAGCTTGCGGCAGCCTCGTTTTCCGTATAACGGATCAGCAGGCTTTCAAAGGTCGCGCCTTCCGTAAGCTTCGCGTAGGCCTCCTCGATGATCGCCTTGGCCTCCTTGCCGGCTTCCTCCTCCATCTTGTCCGTTTCGGCTTTGATGGATTTGTATTCCGTGACGATCTCCTGCAAGCGGGCTTTGTTGGCGGGAGCCGCGCTTACGGCGTCCTCAAAGGAGAGCGTGCCGTACTCCGTTTGCAAATTGCTGAGCGTTTGCACTTTTTCGGCATAGTCCGGATTCGCCTCGTTCACATCCACGCGGGGCTTTACGAGTATATCCATCACGCGGCTGTAGCCCTCGGGTACATAGGCGGGGGGCAAATACCCCTCCTCGCCGGTGCCGCACGCGTAGTTTTCAGCGTCCGCTTTGTAGGCGGCGGGATCGTTTGCGTAGGTTTCCTTTTGCGTGGCCACGTTTTCCGTATACCATGCGTCCAAGTCCTCCTGCGTAACGGTGGCGTCCTTGCACACTACGTCCATCAAATTATCGAGCAGGTGCGTCACGGAGGCTTCGCTCTTGAGCCATTCCTTATATTCGTCGGCTGTCATCGCCTTGCCGGTAGCGTATTCCGCTTCGTCCGCGATCATATCGTTGATGTATTTTTCCACATCGATCGTATCGTCGCCGGCCTTGGCTTCCTCCGCCATGGTGGTGAACTGCTCCCGCATTTGCGAAATGGTGTTTTCGGCGCTTTCTTCGATCTGTTTTTGCTGCTCCTCGGAAAGCGTTTCAAGTTGCTGAAGCGCCGCTTGGTATTTGATGATCTCCTTTTCCAGCAGCGCGTTCTTCACCATGTTGCGGAACTCCGCAAGCATGCTGGGATCGCTTTGCACGTCCATGCCGAACATGCTGTAATAATAGGAATACTGGTCAAACAGCTTTTGGAAATCCGCCAAGGTGATCGTGTTGTCGCCAACACTGGCGACAACGGTATCGCCGCTTTGCGCCGCGGCGTCGTTCTGTACAGCGTCAGCCGCCGCCTGCGTACCCGCCGCGTCGTCCTGCGGTGCGGGCGCTACCTGACAACCCGCCATCACCAACGCGCTCATCACCATGATGAACGTCAAAAGCATCGCAATCGTTTTCTTCATTCTTACTCTCCATTTCGTGCTCGTCCGCATCGTGCGAACAGAAGTCTTCTCATTATATCATTCCTGCCCGTCAATGCAATCCTGCAGCATGTAAACAAACTGTGGCATACTGCGGCAAATTTCCGCCGCATCCTCCCCCCTGCGCTCCCATACAAGCACCGGGGTTTCGCCCTGTTTGAGCGACGCGCCCTCGGTTTCGCGGATCAGAGAATACAGCTTCATCACGTCAAAGGGCGCAAGCGGGTCAAAATACAGCCGCGCGCTGCCCGCTGCGATCTGCATCCGCATAATGTACGCGCGTGAAGCGGCGGCCTTCAAAAGCGCAATGTCCATCAGGTTCTGTACGGGCAAGGGGATCTCGCCGAAGCGGTCGATCAGCTCGTCCTGCACATCCATTCTGTCCTCCCCGTTTTGTATCAGCGCGATGCGCTTATACATGGAAAGCCTATCCGTTTCCCGGGGAATATAGCCGTGCGGCAAAAACGCGGTAAGCGGCGCTTCGATGACGGCGTCCACCTCGCGGCGCGGCTTCTCGCCCCGCGCCTCCTTGACGGCGGTATCCACAATCTTACAATACATTTCGTAGCCCACGGCCGCCATATGCCCGTGCTGCTCGGGACCTAGCAGGTTCCCGGCGCCGCGGATCTCCAAATCGCGCATGGCGATCTTGAAGCCGCTGCCAAACTGCGTAAATTCCCGTATGGCGTTGAGCCGCTTTTCCGCGATCTCCGTAAGCACCTTATCCCTGCGGAAGGTCAAATACGCGTAGCCAAGGCGTACGTCGCGCCCCACGCGGCCACGTAGCTGGTAAAGCTGGGACAGTCCCATATGGTCCGCGTCGTAGACGATGATCGTGTTGACGTTGGAAATATCCAGCCCGCTTTCAATGATGGTACTGCAAAGCAGCACGTCATACGCGCCCTCCATAAATTCCAGCATGGTCTTTTCAAGCTGCCGCTCCGGCATCTGCCCGTGCGCAAACGCGATGCGCGCCTCCGGCACAAGCGCGCGCAGCTTTTGGGCGAACAGCTCCATGCCCCGCACGCGGTTATACACAAAGTACGCCTGCCCACCGCGGTTGAGTTCCTTCAAAAGCGCCTCACGCACGGCGGCTTCGTTATATTCCAACACATAGGTCTGCACGGGATAACGCTGCTCCGGCGGCGTTTCGATGAGCGACATATCCCGTATCCCCGTCATGGACATATGCAGGGTGCGGGGTATGGGCGTCGCCGTCAGCGTCAGCACATCCACCGTTTTCTTGAGCTCCTTGATCTGTTCCTTATGCCCCACGCCGAAGCGCTGCTCCTCGTCCACGATCAAAAGGCCGAGATCATGGTACTTGATCTTGTCGCTCAAAAGCTTATGCGTGCCGATCACCACGTCGATGATACCCTTCTCCAATCGCTCCCGTATACGCGCCTCCTCCGCGGGCGTATTGAAGCGCGAGAGGATCGCCACCTCCACCGGGAAGCCCGCAAAGCGCGCCATAATGGTGTTGTAGTGCTGCTGCGCGAGGATCGTGGTAGGCACGAGTATGGCGACCTGCTTGGAATCCTGCAGCGCCTTGAAGCAGGCGCGGATGGCTACCTCGGTCTTGCCGTAGCCCACGTCGCCGCAGAGCAGGCGATCCATCACGCGCTCGCTTTCCATATCCTTTTTGATCTCCTCGATGCACCGCAGCTGATCCGGCGTTTCCTCATGAGGAAAGCTTTCCTCCAGCCGCTTTTGCCACACGGTATCCTTAGAAAACTTGTACCCCTTACGCTTGCTGCGCTCGCCGTAGAGCTTGGCAAGGTCAAAGGCGAGCTTTTTCACGCTCTCGCGCGTGCGCGTGACGGTCTTTTGCCACTCGCCGCTTCCAAGCTTGCTAAGCTTTGCCTCCTCCTCGCCGCCGATATACTTCTGCACCCGGTCCAGCTGATCGGTGGGGATGTAGAGCTTATCGCCCGCGGCGTAGCGCAGCAGCAAATAGTCACGCGGCGTTTTTTCCGTACCCATCGTCAGCGTTTCGACGCCAGCGAAACGGCCGATGCCGTAGAGTTCGTGCACGATCAGATCGCCCACGGACAATTCAGAAAAAGCAAGCTGCGGGCGTTTGCGGGCGGAGGTCTTGGCGCGCCGCGCGCTTCCGTAAAGCTCCTGCTCGCTTAGCACCGCAAGCTTGCTTGACGGATACACGAAGCCGCGCATAAGCGACGCGCCCAGGATGACGCCTTCGCCCGGCACGAGCGCGCGCGAAAGGTTCTCCACCACGGGGAAAAGGATATCCGCGTCGGCAAGGCGATCCTGCAGGCGTTTGGCATGCTGCCCGGCGCAAAGCGCCACGGTATAACCCTGCGAACGCCAGTCGCGAATGTCCGTAAAGAGCAATTCCTCGTTGCCTTGATACAGCGTAGCCGGGCGTGTTTCAAAGCGGAAAAGTCCCTTTGTCGCAATCAGCCCATACGAGCGCGTCAGCGCAAAGCTCATGATGGTACGGGGCGTTTCCATGCGCCGTATGGTGTGAAGCGGCGAGTTGAGCGCTTCCGCACTCTCTGAAAGCGCCGCCTTGCCGCTTTCCTCGATGCGCGCGGGCTCCTCCAAAAAGAGGATCGCGTCATCGGGCAGATAATCCAGCACGCAGCAGTCCGTCAAGCGTTCCGTCGATTCCCCGGCGGGCGGCAGCAGCACCTCCTCCACGTTTTCGATGGAGCGCTGGCTGATAGGGTCATAGGTACGCATGGTATCGATCTCGTCGCCGAAAAACTCGATGCGCACAGGGTCGGCCGCCGCCACGGGAAACACGTCCATATACCCGCCGCGAAGCGCGACCTGTCCCCGCCCCTCGCAAAGCTCCACGCGTTCGTAGCCGCTTTCCACCAAGAGGCGGATCAAGTTCTGCGGCTCGACGCTGTCGCCCGTAAGAAATCGATAGGTATGATCGCGCAGGGTCTGCGGGGCTTCCAGCCGCTGCAAAAGCGCGTTCACGCTCACGCAAAGGCATGTAGGTTCGTTCCTGAGCGTCGTTAAGGCGCGGATACGCCATGCCGTGATACTGCCTGAGGACGCAACCGCATCGGCTTTCAGCGCTTCGCGCATGGGAAAATGGCTCGCCGGCACGCCAAAGGCCGCGATGTCCTCAGCGGCGCGGGCAGCCGACGGCTCGTTCGCCGTCACATACAACAGCGTCTTTCCTTGCCCCAGCGCCGCCGCCACATGCGTCCGCTGCGCCTCCGCAAGGCCAAATACGCTAAAGGGACCCTCATTTTTGCCAAGCGCCTCGCACAGCCGTACATATTCCGTTTCTCTTTGCAGATATTCCAGTATTGGATTCATGCGCGCGGTTCCGCCGGTTCGTCGTTTTCGTTTTCTTCGCTGTCCGCCTTCCGCGCCTTGGGGGGCTTTCGGTTGAAGCGCGCCTGCGCTTCATGCAATTCCCCCGCCACGATCAGCTCCACCGCGTCCGCAGCGTCGAGGATCGCCTTTTGCAAAAGCACGGCGCTTTCGCCCTGCGGCATGGTCAGCACATGCTGTATCATATTGTATTGGGCGCTGCCGATGCCGATGCGCACGCGCGGAAAATCATCAAAGCCAAGCTGATAGATCACGCTTCGCATGCCGTTATGCGTGCCGGCGCTGCCACCCTCGCGCACGCGGATAAAGCCCTCGGGTATATCCGCGTCGTCATAGATCAAAATCAGCTCCTCGGGCGTTATCTTGTACCAGTTCACCAAATCGCGCACAGCGTAGCCCGAATTGTTCATGAAGGTATTGGGCTTCGCCAAAACGACCTTCTTCGCGCCCAAAAAGCCCTCGCCGAAATAGGCGCGGAAATGATGCCGGCTGATTTGGATACCGCTGCGCGACGCAAGCGCGTCCAAGGTCATAAAGCCCATGTTGTGACGCGTCCTCTCGTATTCTTTTCCGGGGTTGCCTAACCCCACGATCACAAACATGGCCTTCCGTCCTTTCCATACAAACACGCCCTCGTACCGTTTCGGCACGGGGTCTCGTTCCGCTATCCTGTTAGCTGATTATATGCGTTCCGCCCCGGCGATGTCAACAAAAAAGGGAGCCCGATGCACGCAACGGGCTCCCGCAAACGGTATAAAAATGGCGAATGCGGCCTATTCGGGCTCGATCAGGCCGAAGTTGCCGTCCTTGCGCTTATAAAGCACATTGATCTCGTTGGTATCGCCGTTGGTGAATACATAGAAATTGTGCCCTAAAAGATCGATCTGCAGCATGGCTTCGTCAACGGTCATGGGCTTCATGTCGAAGCGCTTGATCTTGACGACGCGATAATCGTCCTCCTCGACGATCTCCTCCTCCGCGGGAATAAACGCGGGCGCGCCGCCCTTGAAGGCGCCTGCGCGCAGATTCTTTTCCAGCTTCGTACGATGCCGCACGATCTGGCGTTCGAGCTTGGCGAGCACATTGTCGATCGAGGCGTACATGTCGCCGCTGGCTTCCTCGCCGCGAATGATGCCGCCCGTGTAGGGGATTGTGACTTCGACGATATGGCGGTTCTTTTCGACAGCCATCGTCACGATGGCTTCCGTGTCCTCCGGAAAATACTTGTCCAGCTTGGCGACCTTTTTCGCCACCAGATCGGACAGATAATCGGAGACCTCCATGTTCTTGCCGGTAATGGAAATGCGCATGATTTCTTACCCCTTTCCGCACCCTGCATGCAATGCACAGATATGAAGTGGTGCATGTTTATCTTTCTCTAAGTATACCATATTTTCCTGCTTATACACCCGGGAAATTGTAAAAATGAAATGGATTTTTTGCAAATACAGCGGCGCATTATATCTGCCAGTTGTTGTAGATCTCCTCCGAATAGATGCAATAGCGGTTTTTGCCGTTTCTTTTTGCTTCGTACATCGCGGTATCCATGCAGGCGTAGAGCGCGTTAAAATCGGGACTGCCCTCGCCCGTCGCAAAGCAGATAGCGCCAATGCTCGCCGTGACGCCGGTATCGCCCAACTCGATCTGCGCTATGCTGTGGCAAAGCGCCGTGCAGCGCTCCGAGAGCGTCTGCGTATCGGGAATATCCCGTATCAGCACCATGAACTCGTCGCCGCCCAGACGCCCGATCACGTCGTCGTTGCGAAGCGTTCTGCGAAGCGCCTCCACGATGGCTTTGAGCGCGGCGTCGCCCGCGCAATGGCCTTGGTTATCGTTGATGCTCTTGAAGTCGTCTATGTCCAGCATGATGAGCGCGTGCTGCCTTCCGGCGTCCGGCTCGCGCAGCAACGCGCTGACGTCGGCTTCGAAGGCCGTACGGATCAAAGCGCCCGTAAGCGCATCCTTTTCCATCTTGGAGAGCGCCTCGTTCTCGCGCATATGCTGCACGGTAACATCGATATAGATACATACATACACAGGCTCGCCGTCGTAGCCTGTGGCGCGCGACGCTTGATCCATCACCCACATGATCCTGCCATCCTTATGGCGCGCGCGGAATTCAAGCTGGAAGGAATCCTGATTCCGCGCCAAGCCCTCCATCTGCATTTTGCGCGTAGGCTCGTAATCCTCGGCAAGAATGAAGTCCTTATATTGATTGCGGCAAACGGCCTTGAATTCCTCCTGCGAATAGCCGAAAAGGGATTGCACGTTGCCGCCCACATAGTACGGCTCACCCTTGCCTTTGGCGGGATAGATCACGGTGCAGCCCGATATGTGCGCATCCGCCAACTCCCTGTAATACTCCTGCTCCATAAGCGCCTGCTCGCTTTTGACCGACGCCGAAATATCCGTAAAGATCACATAGTATACGTTATCTTCCAGCACGTTGATGGTCGCCTCGTACCGTACCCAAAGCAATCCGCCGTCACGCCGCACGATGCGGTAACGCCCCGAGGTAGACATGCCCGGGGAAAGCATCTCAAAGCCCTTGCCGCCGTCCATACCGTCCGATGAAAAGGTAATATAGCTAAGATACCCGAAGCACTCTTCCTCAAACTGCTCCTTGGTATAGCCGATCATCGCGTAAAACGCCGGGTTTGCAAACAAAACGGGATAATCCTTTGCCTTGGCTACCTTCACGACGCCGTTGGTAAGGGCGCTATAAACGTCGGTAAGCTCCCTGTCCTTATCCTCCAGTACCAGCCGCAGCTTTTCGGCGTCCGCCCGCGCCTCGTCGTTGTTGCGCGCAAGGCAGATCGCCTGCACCTCCGTCGTATACGGCGCGTCCACCCTGTACACATAGGAGATCAGCCAGTGATACAGGTTGTCTTTTCCCATCTGCCTATGCTCCATGGAGACGGTGGTTTCCCCTTGTGCAAATCGTTCCATCAGCGCCTGCCGGGAAAAGAAATCCGCGAAGGCCTCCCGCTGCTCGGAGTGCACGTCCTGCGCGGTCATGCGCACCAAGTCCGTATAGCGCCCTGTGCGCGGCACGGGGCGGGTCACGAATTCGGCGGCGGGGAAATAGCGGTAGGTATTTTTCGTCAGATTGAACATGATCGCCGTAGGATATGCGTTTTCCATGGCCAAGAGCAGGCAGTCGCGCTCAAAATTGCTGCGGTTGAGCCTTGCCTGCTGGATCTGATAGATCAAAGCGCCCATAGAGGTCAGAAAGGCGCAGCCGCAGAGCATGATCGCCCAAACGTGCTTGATGGAATCAAAGACGCTGCAAAGCAGCAAATACGCAAGACAGCATACGCAGACTGCGCATTCTAAAATGAGCAGGACGCGACCGCGCGCGGAAAAGTGTATGTTATCCTGACGATCCCATATTTGCATCGCGATCCCCTCCTTCCCTCACGCTAGGAAACAAGACAGACCGTGCAGAAAACATGCACGGTCACAACAGCATAACAGAGAAAGTTCAGGCGTTCATGCACCGCTCCAGCGCTGCCATGCGCAGGCACAGGCAAAATACGTCCATGGCGTCGCGCAGTTCCTCTATGGGCGGGAAACTGGGCGCAATGCGGATGTTGCTGTCCTGCGGATCCTTGCCGTAGGGGAAGGTGGCGCCCGCGCCCGTCATCGTAACGCCCGCCTCCTTGCAAAGCGCAAGGGTGCGCTTGGCCGTGCCGGGCATCGCATCCACGCTCACGAAATATCCGCCCTTCGGCCGGTTCCACGCGGCGATAGCGAGCGGCGCGATCTTCGTATCCAGCGCATAGAGCACCGCCTCAAAGCGCGGCTTCAAAACCGCTGCGTGGCGCTTCATAATTTCCAGCGTGTGCGCCTTATCCTTAAGATACCGCACATGACGAAGCTGGTTCACCTTATCGTAGCTGATGATCTGTACGGTCAGGAGCTTTTGCATATACGCAAGGTTCGCTTCGCTCGCCGCCATCACGGATATGCCGCTGCCGGGCAGCGTAATTTTCGATGTGGACGCAAACTCAAAGGGCATATCCGGGTTCCCGGCCTCGGCGCAAAGGGAGAGGATATCCGCAAAGGGCACGAATTCGCCGTCGAATTCATGCACGCAGTACGCGTTATCCCACATCAAAAGAAAATCCTTCGCCGCGGGCTTCATGGCAGCGATACGGCGCACTGTCGCGTCGCTGTAGATCACGCCGCCGGGGTTGGAGTATTTGGGTACGCACCACATGCCGCGCACGTCGGGATCCTGTATGTATTTCTCCACCAAATCCATATCGGGGCCTTCCGCCGTCATGGGGATGACGATCATCTCGGCGCCAAAGGTCTCGGTGATCCGAAAATGGCGGTCGTAACCGGGCGAGGGACAGAGGAACTTAACGCGTTCCAACTTGCTCCATGGTTTTTCGCTGTGCAAGAGGCCGTGCGAATAGGCCTTGGATATGGTGTCAAACATGAGCTGCAAACTCGCGCTGCCGCCGATAAACGTCTGCTCCGGGCGCACGCCCAACAGCTCCGCGAAGTACTTGCGCGCCGCGGGAATGCCCATCAGTTCTCCATAGTTGCGAACGTCGAGACCGTCGTCAAAGCAATCCGCCGCGTCGGAAATCACCGTAAGAATGTCGGAAACGCCGTCGAGCTGCTCGCGTCCGGGCTTGCCGCGCGCCATGTTCAGCTTGCGGTTCTTGCCCTTCGCGTCCTCGTAAGCGGCGCAAACAGCCGCGTATTCCTGTTTCAGTTCTTCCTGCGTCATTTGAAGATAGGGTTTTGTCATGCTTCAGCTTCCTCCGCCTTTAAGTATTCGTCGGCAAACACGTCTGCCGGCAAGGGTTTGTTGTAAAAATAGCCCTGCGCCTTAATATTGCCCACCTCGTGCAGCGCCTCCGCCTGCTCCGCGGTTTCAACGCCCTCCGCGATACAGTCCGCGCCGTTTTCGTTGCAGATGCGCAGCGTGCTTTCCACAATGGAGCGGCTTACGTTGTTGGTCACGATGTTGTTGATGATGCTCTTATCCACCTTGACGGCGTCAAACTGGACGTTGGCAAGCACCGCCATGCTCGAATACGCGGAGCCGAAATCGTCCAGCGCCAGCCTAAAACCATTTTTGCGGAACTGGCTGCACGCCCGCGCGATGGTCGCGTGCTCAAGCTCGCCTATGCTTTCCGTGATCTCGATCTCCAAGAGGTGCATCGGCACCTCGTAGCGGTTGAAGATCTCCAGCGTCGTTTCCAGCGCCTTGGGATCCAACAGCGTCGCGCGCGAATAGTTGACCGACACCGGCACAACGCGCTTTCCGTTGTTCTTCCATTCCTGCATCTGCCGCAGCGTTTCGTTGAGCACGAAGAAATCCAGCTCGCGAATAGCGTGCCCGCGCTCGAAGATGGGGATGAATTCCTGCGGCCCCACGATGCCGCGCTGCGGGTCAAACAACCGCACCAGCGCCTCCGCTCCTACGATCCGGCCGGTGGAAACGTCCGCCTTGGGCTGGAACCATACCCGGAAGCGCTTTGCCTCAAGATGCTCAAGCAGCACGCGAAGCGCTTCGGATTTCATATGCTTGCTGCCGTTCATCTCATTGAGATAATAGGATTGCTTGGAAAGCGTGGAAAGCTTGACGGAATGATCCAGCATCTTAAGCATGTTGATGTCGCTGTCCGCCCAAGTACAGCCGATGCTCATACGCCCCGGATAGACCGTGTCGAACACGCGGCGAATGCTCTCGCAGCGCTTGGTGAACTCGTCGTGCGTAATGTTCATGCACAATACGAGCAGCTCGTCGCCGGAATAGCGGTAGATCTCGTTGAGCCGGAACTCGCCCTTGACGGTGGACGCGCAGAAGCGGATCAGGTTATCGCCGTAATCCATGCCCATCTCCTGATTGACCTGCGAAAGCCCGTTGATATCCGCAAAGAACACCCCCAGGGAGCTGATGGCGTCCCCGTTCGTCTTTTTCACGACAGCCATGCACGCTTCGCGGTTCAAAAGCCCCGTCAGGCGGTCAAACTGGCCGCCGCTTTGCGCCGTCGCCGCCGCGACGCTCTTACGGTGCGCCGCGACCAGCACGGACGAGAGCATAAGCAACACAGCCGTCTCGCCAAAGTGCGCTTCCGCGTTTTCGATGCACAGGCAGCCCAGCACGGAATCCCGATCCAAGAAGGGCACCACGGTCAAATTCCAAATACCGTCCGCAGAAAGCGTAAGGTCGGGCGTGGCGCTTCCCAAAAGCGCGACGCTTCTTTCTTCCAGCGCACGCTGAATGGCCGGGTGCTTGTTGACAGACATCTTTCTCGCGTGCTCCAACGTAGCGTTTTTCCCGTAGGCAAGCCATTCCCGGCTGGCGTCCTCCACACCGTTGAGCTGTTGGAGCGAAATGATATAGATACGCGCCGCTTCGTAGTATTCGCCCAGCACGCCCATCATTTCATTCGTCGCGTCGTTATAGGAATCGTTTTTCAAAAGCGTTGCAAGGCAGCGCGCGTAGGTTTCGCTCTCGTCCTTTGTAAGCGGGCACTCCGCGTCGGCGTCAAAGCTTGAAAAGCTGCTCTGTATCGTTTCGCTGTCCGTTCTGGGGGAATAAACGTGGATGCGCTCCTTGGAGCGTCCCGCCAGCGCGCACGCGCGCATGGCCTGTGCATACAGCGTTTCCGCGTCCGCCTCCTGACAGCTTGCCATGGCGATGCCCACATAGAGCGACAGCGGCTCGGATACGCTGATCGCGTCGCGCATACGCTCCACGTTGTCGATCAGATCCCGCACCGTCATCTCCGCCTTTTTGCGGGAGGTTTCGGCGGGGATAAAGATGGTAAAGCGATAATCGTCGTCCCGCGCTACGATGCAGTCCTCGTCCAGCAGGAAGCGGAACAAGCGACCAAGGGAGAGTATCGCGCGGCTGCCCATGGAATAGCTGATCTTTTCCACAACGTCGCGAAGGCTGGAAAAGTCCACCGCCACCATGGCGCAGATGCGGTTGGGCGCGCTCGCCTCCTTCAAAACATGCTGGGCAAGCGCGTGCCCGGTGTTCTTGGTATACAGGCGCGTTTCGGGGTCGATCTCCACCCGCACGGGCAGGGAAAGCTCCCACCGCTTGATGCGATCCACGTCCTGCACATACGCGAATCCGTACAGATCGCCGCTGACAGGCTCCGCGATCAGCACGCAGGAAAGAGTCGCCCAGCGCACGTTGCCGCTTTTATCCTTGCGGCGATAGGTCGTCATCGTCCACTCGCTGCCGTGATCGTAGGCGTTGCGTATGGTGGAGGGCGCCATCTTCGCGCAATAGCGCGCGATGTCTTCGTCGTTGACCATGGTGCGGATGTTTTCCTCAAACATATCCTGCGCCGTCATCAAGGTGTAGCCGTCAAGCAGGCTCGTGCCGCCGATATAGCTCTGCTCCACCCGATCCCGCGTAAGATTGACCTGTACCGCCGCGACAAGCCTGTGCTTGATCGCGTCGTTCAGCTTTTTCTCCTGTGAAAACCTCGATTTTTCGATGAGGATGTTGGGGAAACGCTCCGAAATGCCAACGGCTTTGCGCGGCTTGCCGTTCTCGTCGTAATGCATGCGGTAGGAGAGCTTGATCCAGTTGAATTTGTTGGATTCAAACTGCCGCATAATGCCCGCACACTGATCCTCCGCCTTACCCGCGAGCATCCCCTCAAAAAACGCCGTAATGTCGGGTATGGATTCCGGGTATACCCAGTTATGCTCCGTAAAGCAGCCCGGCACACCCACGAATTTATAATTGTCGTTATAGGTGAATTCCTTCGTGTCCCAAAGGCGATAGGTAGCTGTGGGGATATCCACCTCCCACAGCTGCGCCTTCATGCGATCCAATGCCAAATTGAGCTGTTCGTTGCCCCACGCGAGCGTTTCCGCCGTCTGCGTGACCTGCGTGATATCCGTGATCACGCAAAGCATGACCGGCGCTTCCAAGGATTCATAGGGCACGCGCACCGCGCGCATATGCCTGTGATAAATCCGCCCGCCCGTCAGTATCCGGTATGTGCATTCCACATACGCTTCAGAAGCCGCGCCCTCGCGCAGCGTCGCTTCAACCTTTTCCCTGTCCTCGGAAAGAAGACTGTCAAGCGGTTCCTCTTCCTGTATTACGTCAACGGAACCAGGCAGCTCCATATAACCGGGGCTTACATAAACCGAAAAAAGCTGCCCGCCGACCCCGATAAGTCGCACGCCGCCACTCATACAATCCAGCAGTTTCTGAAACTGGATAGGCGACAGCTTATCCAGCTCCGGTACTTGCGGCAGCGACGTGTTTTTCATATGTGATAGCTCCCAACGTGAAATGGCGGCGTTGAAAAGCAGTGTCCCCAGCACCCCATTCTCCTATTGATTTTATATTATCATAAAGCGAAAACGTTTTCACGACTATTTTCTATTTTTTAGCATAAAATGTAATATATATTTCATTGCATACTTGTATACAATGATTCGTGTATGCTATAATGCATCCAGTGGAATCAGACTGTACAATCCAAGGAGGTAACAGCGCCGTGAGCCGTTTGACGTATGATACGCATTCCAACCTTCTCAAGGAAAACTACTATACCTATACCGTGCAGGATGTGCCGGAGCCGAATTTGTTCCCGGATTTTTTCGACTACGGGCAGATCCCGCGCGTCGCCTTCAACCAGCGGTTGGTGCCTATGCACATGCCGGACGATATCTTCATTACAGATACCACCTTCCGCGACGGACAGCAATCGCGCGAACCCTTTTCCCCCAAGCAGATCGCGCAGATCTACACCTACCTGCATCGCCTTTCCGGCCCGCACGGCGTG
This sequence comes from uncultured Oscillospiraceae bacterium, assembly GCA_964571055.1. Taxonomy (GTDB): domain Bacteria; phylum Bacillota; class Clostridia; order Christensenellales; family CAG-138; genus JAQVRG01. The sequence goes on from CAZNAL010000006.1 coordinate 27,696, forward strand.
GTGCGGCAATGCGAATTTTTCGTCTATAGCGAGCAGGACCGCCGCGCTATCGAGCTTTGCCGTCTCAAGGGCTACAAATTTCCCGAGATCACGACGTGGATACGCGCCACGGAGAAGGATTTCGATCTCGTCAAGGAGCTCGGCGTCAGCGAAACGGGGATACTGGTAAGCTGCTCGGACTATCATATCTTCAAAAAGCTGAACATGACCCGCAAGCAGGCGATGGATCAATATTTGGGCGTGGTCAAGATGGCGCTGGATCGCGGTATCCGCCCCCGCTGTCACTTTGAGGACATCACGCGCGCCGATTTCTACGGCTTTGTCGTCCCCTTTGCGCACGCGCTGCACGAGCTGAGCGAGGACGCGGGCATCCCCATCAAGATCCGCTGCTGCGACACACTGGGGCTTGGCGTGTCCTATCCCGGCGCTTCGCTGCCCCGGAGCGTCCCCGGCATCATCTACGGTTTGCGCCATTACGCCAACGTTAACAGCACGCTGCTGGAGTGGCACGGGCACAACGATTTTTATAAGGTCGTGACCAACGCCGCCTCCGCGTGGCTCTACGGCGCGTCCGCCGTCAACTGCTCCATCCTCGGCATAGGCGAACGCACAGGCAACTGCCCGCTGGAAGCGATGGTGATGGAATACTGCTCGCTGCGCGGGCGTTCCGATGACATGGAGCTTTCGGTGCTCACGGAGCTTGCGGACTATTTCACCAACGAGATCGGCTATGACATCCCGCCGCAGACCCCCTTTATGGGCCGTGACTTTTGTTCTACGCGCGCGGGCATCCACGCGGACGGCCTGCAAAAGGACGAACGCATCTACAGCATTTTCGATACGGGCGCGATCCTCAACCGCCCCAACGTGGTCAAGGTGGACGCGCACAGCGGTTTGGCGGGCGTCGCCTACTGGATAAACCTCAACCATATTCTGCCGCAGGACGTACAAAAAAGCGACCCGCTCGTGGCCGCTGTAAAGAAAGGCGTGGACGCGCTGTATGACGCGGGACGCACCACCGCGCTTAGCGACGCGGAGATGCAAGCGCTCTGCGGCGCGGTCATGGGCGAATCTGTCCCGTCCCGTGAATAACGTACTTGTAGCTTGTAAGCTCCTTTAACCCCATGGGGCCGCGCGCGTGCAGCTTTTGGGTGGAAATGCCCATCTCGCAGCCGAGGCCAAACTCCCCGCCATCCGTAAAGCGAGTAGAAGCGTTGACATAGACCGCCGCGCAGTCCACACGGAACACGAATTGCGCGGCGGTTTTTTCGTTTTCCGTCACGATGCATTCGCTGTGCGCCGTGCCAAAGCGCGCGATATGGGCTAGCGCTTCTTCAACGTCCTTGACGACCTTCACCCCCAAGGTGTAATCAAGATGCTCCTGCGCGTAGTCCGTATCGGACGCAGGCGTGCCGCCGATGCGCGCCGCCGCCGCTTCGTCCGTCAACAACGCTACGGGCACAGCGCCTTCATCGCGCCGCTTTTGGATCAAGCGTTCTTGCAGCCTTGGCAAAAACGCCGCCGCGACGCTTTCGTGCACCAAGCAGGTCTCCGCCGCGTTGCAGGCGGACGGCCGGCTGACCTTCGCGTTCTCCACGATGTCCAGCGCCATCTCAACGTTCGCCGCCTCGTCCACATAAACATGGCATACCCCCGTACCGGTCTGGATGCAGGGGACGGTCGCGTTTTCCAAGCACGCGCGAATCAGCCCCGCGCTGCCGCGCGGAATCAAAAGATCGATCAAGCCCACCGCACGCATCATTTCCCGCGCGCTCTCCCGCGAGGTATCCTCTACTAAAACGATTGCGTCCTCCGGCAGGCCGACCATGGAAAGCCCCTTTCGCAGCGCCGCAACGATCGCGTTCGCGCTCTGCCAAGCCTCCTTGCCCACGCGCAGCACGCACGCGTTGCCGCTTTTGACGCACAGCGCCGCCGCGTCCGCGGTCACGTTGGGGCGGCTTTCATAGATGATGCCGATCACCCCCAAGGGTACGGCGATCTTTTCGATCAAAAGCCCGTTCGGGCGCTCGATCCGCTCGTAGCAAACGCCCACCGGATCGGGGAGCGTCGCTACCGCGCGCAGCCCCTCCGCCATGCCCGCGATCCGCGCGGGCGTAAGAAGAAGCCTATCGATCATCGTGTCGCTGATCTGCCCGCGCGCGCGTTCCACATCCGCCGCGTTTGCGCGCAGTATCTCTCCAGACGCGCCGCACAGCGCGCCCGCCATGTTGTTGAGCGCAAGGTTTTTGCGCTTGGTGTCCGCCGCGGCGACGGCGGCGCTCGCTTCCTTCGCCCGCTCGATCAGGCGTATGGTATCCGTCATGCCTGTTTCCTCCCCACAAAGCGTGTGCCGACGGGCTTCCCCGCGGCAATATCATAAAGCAGCGCCGGATGCGCGCCGTTTGCAATGATCATATCCGTACCGGCGCGCGTCGCGATCTTCGCCGCGTGGAGCTTAGTCTCCATGCCGCCGGTAGCAAGGCCGGAGCCCGCGCCGCCCGCCAGCGCCTCCACCTTAGGCGTGATCTCCTCCACCACGGGAATAAGCGTCGCCGTTTCGTCCTTGTGGGGATCGGCGGTGTACAAGCCGTCGATGTCCGAAAGGAGTACCAAAAGATCCGCCCCCACGCTTTCGGCGACGATCGCCGCGAGCGTGTCGTTGTCGCCTATGCCAAGCTCCTCCGTCGCAACTGTATCGTTTTCGTTGACGATGGGCAGCGTGCCAAGCTCCAACAGACGAAAGATGGTATTGCGAAAATTCTTATGCCGCCGTTCGTCCTCCACATCCGAGCCGGTAAGCAATATCTGCGCCACGGTATGGCAGTATTCGGTAAATGCTTTATCGTAGGTATACATCAGCTCGCATTGGCCTACCGCCGCCGCCGCCTGCTTTGTGGGCGTATCCTTGGGACGCTCCTTGAGGGAAAGCTTGCCTACGCCCATGCCGATGGCGCCGGAAGAGACCAAAATGATCTCGTGTCCCGCGTTCTTCAGGTCGCTTACCACCTTGCACAAAAGCTCCACCTGCCGGATGTTGAGCCGCCCGCTCGCGTGGGCGAGCGTAGAGGTGCCGATCTTGATTACAATGCGCATCGTTTCTTCCTCATACACAGTTTTATATATGATACAGGATGGGAAAGTAAAAATCCACCTCTATTTTCCGGTTTGCGGGGCAAAAGCGCCCGCGCGGGCACTTGCCAAGCGGACGCATATGTTGTATAATGCATGCGATCAAGCAAAGGAGATACTGTATCCATGAAGAGAATCAAGACCCTTGAGACCCGTGATCTGAACAAGAGCATCAAGACCGGCGGCTGCGGCAACTGCCAGACCTCCTGCCAGTCTGCCTGCAAGACCTCCTGCGGCGTTGCCAATCAGGCATGCGAAGGCAAGAAGGACTAAAACCATGTGACTGTGAAATTGCCGCCTAGCACACAGGCGGCAATTTTCTTGTGCGGAGAAAATAAGCATGATCCATCAATATCAGTTGAACGGCTACAACATCGTACTGGATGTGTACAGCGGCTCCGTCCACAGTGTGGACGAGGTCGCCTACGACGTCATCGCCATGTATAAAGATACGCCCAGGGAGGAGATCGTCGCGCGCATACGCGAAAAATACCCCGCGGTCTCCGAAGCGGACATTTTAGAGTGCATCGAGGACGTCGAAGAACTCAAGGCAAACGGCAAACTCTTTACCGACGACGCCTTTTCCGCACACGCGGCGGCGTTTAAAGCAAAGACCTGCGTGCTCAAGGCGCTGTGTTTGCATGTGGCGCACAGCTGCAACCTCGCCTGCTCCTACTGCTTTGCGGGGCAGGGCGAATACAGCGGCGAAAACGCGCTCATGTCCTACGACGTAGGCAAGCGGGCAATGGATTTTTTAGTGGAAAATTCTGGAAGCCGCACCAACCTTGAGGTCGACTTTTTCGGCGGCGAACCGCTTTTGAATTTCGACGTGGTGAAACGCCTTGTCGCCTACGGGCGGACGCTGGAAAAGACACACGGCAAGCAATTCCGCTTCACCCTCACCACCAACGGCGTGCTGCTGGACAAAGAGGTCACGGACTTTTGCAACCGCGAAATGTACAACGTCGTATTGAGCCTGGACGGGCGCAAAGAGATTCACGACCGTTACCGCGTCGATCACGCGGGAAAGGGGAGCTACGAACGCGTCGTGCCCCATTTCCAAGATTTTGTAAAGGAGCGCGGCGACAAGGAATATTACGTGCGCGGCACCTATTCGCGCTATAACACGGATTTTTTGCAGGACGTTCTGCATATGACGGAGCTCGGCTTTACCAAGCTTAGCATGGAGCCCGTCGTCAGCAAGACAGAGGAGCCTTGGGCGCTGCGCGAAGCCGACCTCCCCGTTTTATACGAGCAGTACGAGCGCCTTGCTTCGCTCATGCTGGAGCGGGAAAGGGAGGGTCGCCCCTTCACCTTCTATCACTATATGATCGATCTTCAAAACGGCCCCTGCATCTATAAGCGCATTTCGGGCTGCGGCTCGGGCACGGAATATCTCGCCGTCACGCCGCAGGGCGAATTGTACCCCTGCCATCAGTTCGTGGGCGACCCGCATTTTTTGATGGGCGATATTTGGAAGGGTGTAACGAACACTGCGCTGCAATCGGAATTCCAAGGCTGCAGCGTCTATGCGCGCGAGGGCTGCAAGGATTGCTGGGCAAAGCTCTTCTGCGCGGGCGGGTGCGCGGCTAACGCGTATCACACGACGGGCAGCCTGACGGGGGTATACGAATACGGCTGCAAGCTGTTTCGCAAGCGCATGGAATGCGCCATCATGCGAAAGGTCGCGCAGGCGGAAGACGAATAAGTATACAAAAACGGCTCGCCGAAAGCGAGCCGCTTTGTGTTTTTCCGTTAGTCCGCGTATACGACATAGCCGTCCTTGCGCGGCTTGGGCTGCGGGTACGCGCCCTCGATATAGCCCAGCGCGCAGATGCCGACGCCCATATACTTGTCGTCAACGCCCCACGCGCGCAGCAGCGCGCGGCCGTCCTCTTTCTCAAACATCTCCTTGGCGCGGTTGATCCAGCAGCTGCCAAGACCCAGCGCGTGCGCGGCGTTCATGAGATTCCCCATCACGAGGCTCGCATCCTGCACGGAGTTGGGGTTATCCCTTTCCGCCAGCACGATCACGGCCGTCGGCGCGCCGTAGAAGGGGTCCATATCTTTGCCCCAGATCGCCGCGTTCATCTTAGAGAGCGCTTTGACCTTCGCCGCGTCCTGCACGGCCACGAGCAGCGGAGACTGCATCCCCATCGCCGTGGGCGCGTACACGCCGCACTGCAGGATGGTATCCAGCTCTTCCTTCTTGATCTGCACCTGCTTGTAACTGCGGATGCTTCTTCTTTCCAACAGATTCTTGATGGTCTCCTTCATTTGACAGCACCTCCTAAAAAAATAACGATTTAATCGACGTTCTTCATGCGGCGCTCGATGTCGCGCTTTGCGTCGCGATCGGCAATGTCGTGCCGCTTGTCATAGAGCTTCTTGCCCTTGGCTACCGCCAGCTCCATCTTTACCAGCCCATCCTTAATATAAAGCTGCAGGGGGATCAGGCTGTAGCCGTCGGTTTGGGAAAGCACTTTGAGCTTTCGTATCTCGGCTTTGTGCAGCAGCAGCTTGCGCGTGCGAAAGGGGTCGCAATTGAAGATGTTGCCCTGTTCGTAGGGGCTGATGTGCATACCGATCAAGAGCGCCTCCCCGTCCTTGATCACGGCGTAGGCGTCCTTGATGTTGCACTTGCCGCCGCGCACGCTTTTGACCTCCGTGCCGATGAGCGCGATGCCGCATTCATAGGTGTCCTCGATAAAATACTCATGCCGCGCCTTGCGGTTCTGCGCCACGCTTCGCGTGCCTTTCCTTATGGGCATAGCCACCCACCTCCCGTTGGTTGCATGTGTTTGTCAACGCGCCGCCGCGCGTCCGTGTTTCCTTTATCATACCCTTAACCCTTGGCTTTCGCAAGGCTTTTGCGGCGATAGGGCGGTTTGCGCTTGCTGCCGTTTTTGCCGTTTCCCTGCGTTTCCTTGGGCTTGGGCGATTTGGTACCGTCGCAGAGTACAAAATCCACGTTGGCGTTTTCCAAATCCACGCCCGATACCTTGACGCGCACCTGATCGCCGAGCCTGAACACGCGCTTTGTCGCCCTGCCCACTACGCGGAAGTTCTTCTCATCATAGGTGTAGAAATCGCCCTCAATCGAAGCGATCCGCACCAAACCCTCCACCGTATTGGGCAGTTGCACGAAAAAACCGTATTGTGTCACCCCGGCAATAATGCCCGTTTCCACCGCGCCGATGTGCCCCTGCATGTATTCGGCCTTCTTAAGATCGTCCGCCGCGCGCTCGGCTTCCACCGCCGCGACCTCCCGCGCGGATGTGTGCCGGGCGATCTCGGGCAGGGCGTTTGTCCATCTCTCCGCCCGCTTTGCCGTCATCTCACCGTGGATGATCTCCTTGACGATGCGATGCACCACCAAATCGGGATACCGGCGGATGGGCGAGGTAAAGTGGCAATAGCAATCCATCGCAAGGCCGAAATGCCCAAGACAGGTCTCGCAATAGCGCGCTTTTTGAAGAGACCGCAGCGTAACGCGGCTGATGACGTTCTCCTCCTTGGTGCCCTTGGCGCGATCCAGCACCCGCTGCAGGGTGATGGGGCGCACATTGCCGATGTTTTTGATGCCGTAGCCCATGGTACCCAAAAAGGTGTTGAGCGCTTGCAGCTTATCCTTATCCGGCTGCTCATGCACACGATAGAGCATGGGTACGTCCATGGCAAACATATGCGACGCCACGGTCTCGTTTGCGGCAAGCATGAAATCCTCGATCATGCGGTTCGCTTCGCCCCGTTCGTTTAGGCAAACGTCGATGGGCTTACCCTGCTTATCCAGCACGATCTTGCTCTCGTCCAAGTCGAAATCGATGCTGCCGCGCTTCACACGGCGCGCGCGAAACGCCGCTGCCAGCGTCCGCATTTCCTGCAGCATAGGCCACACGTCCGCAAAGCGCGCCTGCATGGCGGCGTCGCCCGCAAACATGGCGTTCACGTCCTTATACGTCATGCGGTGCGCGGTCTTGATGACCGTTTCTGCAAGCCTGTGCGAGAGGATCCGTCCGTCCGGTGCCACCTCCATCATGCAGGAAAGCGTGCACTTGACCTCGCCCTCGTTTAAGGAGCAAACGCCGTTGCTGATCTGCTTGGGGAACATGGGCAGCACCCGGTCCGGAAAATACACGCTGGTGCCGCGTTTGTACGCTTCCTTATCAAGCGGCGTACCCTCGGCCACATAGTGGCTCACGTCCGCGATATGCACGCCCAGCAGGTAATTGCCGCAGTCGAGCTTGGAAAGCGATATGGCGTCGTCCAGATCCTTGGCATCCTCGCCGTCAATGGTGATGATAAGGGATGCGCGCAAGTCCTCCCTGCGCACGATCTCATCCGCGCGCACGGGCTTGTTGAGCCGCCGCGCCTGATCCGTAAGCCCTTTCGAAAAAGCGTCGGGCAAATCCATGCGGCGGATCACGGAAAGTATGTCCGTGCCCTTTTCGTTTTTACCGCCCAGCACCTCGGTGACGCGGCCTAACAACGGCCGCCGCCCGTCGGGGTACTGCAATATATTCGCCACGACCTTCTCGCCCGTCTTTGCGCCGCCGTTTTCGCCGCGCGTGATCAGCACATCCATGTAGAGCTTGGCATCGTCCGGCACCACATACCCATCCTCGCCGTCCGCTTCATAGGTGCCTACGATCCGGTTCTGCGCGCGCACGGCGATGAGCACCACCTCCGCCTCCTCGTTACCGTTGCGACTGGTGGTATCGGTCTTTCGCACCCACACCATATCCCCGTTCATCACGCCGTGCATGCTCTCCGCCGGCACGAACAGATCGTTCGACCCGTCCGCCGGGATAAAGAAGCCGTAGCCCCTCGGATTACCCTGCATGCGTCCGTAGATCAGACCCGTCTGCTCCGGCAGCGCCAGCTTCTTTTTGCGCGTCAGCAGCAGCCGTCCGCTTGCGAGCATCCGCTCGATCGCGGCCGCTGTCGCTTCCTCCTGCTTTATTTCCTCCATCAGCAGGTCTGCTGCCGACGGCCCCAGCCTGCGTATGGTTTCGATCAGCGCATTTTCGATTCTTTGGTTTTCTTCCATTTCCTTCCTCCTGTTCTTTCTATCTTTGCCGTGAAAACGCAAAAATATGAAAAGAGTGTGCAGCGTTTTGCAGCACACTCCGAACCCTTATCGTACCTTAGACCAAGATCATCATAACGATTGAGATCACCGCGATGATGATGGCGCTTACAATCGTGATGTTCTGTAGCTTTGTTTCCTTGCTCGCAGCCTTGCCGCGGGAACCGAAGGACTGCGTGTCTCCGCCGAAAGCGCCGCCCAAGCCGCCGCTTTTGGACTTCTGCATAAGCACCACGACAACCAGCACGATCGCCACGATGATGAGCAGTACATTAAGGATCGTCTGCAAAGTTTCCATTCGTATCTCCTCTTTCCACCATATACCCCAAGGCATATACCCCGAGGGGTCGTTTTTCAACTGCAAGCGGTATTATATCATGCACAATAGCGGAGCGCAAGGACTTTTTCGCGCTATTGTGCGAAGAAGCGCCGCTTATTCGGCAAGCAGCGTCCTGCCCGTCATTTCAGACGGCTGCGACATACCCATCAGCTGCAGCATCGTGGGCGCAAGGTCGGAAAGGCGTCCGTCCGCGCGCAGCTTCGCGTTCTTCCGTTCGTCATCCACGAGAATGACCGGCACGGGGTTAGTCGTGTGCGCCGTAAAGGGAATGGACGCGTCCGTTTCGTCATACATCTGTTCGCAATTGCCGTGATCCGCCGTAATGATGGCGCGGCCGCCGCTTGCAAGTATCGCGTCCACGACCTTCTTGACGCAGGCGTCCACGGCGTGCACGGCGGCCACCGCCGCCTCCATCACGCCCGTATGCCCCACCATGTCGGGATTGGCAAAGTTGAGGATCATCACGTCGTACTTGCCGCTCTTGACGCGCTCCACGGCCTCCTCGGCCACGGCATAGGCGCTCATTTCGGGCTGCAAATCGTAGGTCGCCACCTTGGGGGACGGGATCAGCGCCCGATCCTCGTTCTCGTTGGGGGCTTCCACGCCGCCGTTAAAGAAGAAGGTCACATGCGCGTACTTCTCGGTCTCCGCGATGCGAAGCTGCGTTTTGCCGTTTTGCGCAAGATATTCGCCCAGGGTGTTCGTAAGCGACTCCGGCTTGAACGCGATGTGCACGCGATCCCCAAAGGTCTTATCGTACTGCGTCATGCACACATAGTACACGGGGAAGAAGCCCTTCTTCCTTGCAAACCCGTCAAAATCCGGGAAGATAAAGCTGCGGGTGATCTCGCGCGCCCTGTCGGGTCGGAAGTTGTAGAAGATGATGCTGTCGTTGGGCTGAATGGTCGTCACGGGCTTGCCGTTCTCCGTAATAACCACGGGTACGACGAACTCGTCCGTTACGCCGTTATCATAGGAGGCTTGCATGGCGTGCACGGCGCTTTCATCATGTACGCCCTCGCCGTACACCAGCGCCGCGTACGCCTTTTCCACACGCTCATAACGGTTGTCGCGGTCCATCGCATAATAACGGCCCATCACGGACGCGATCCTGCCAACGCCCACGGCTTTGAGCTCGCTTTCTAGATGCTTCATAAAGCCTTTGCCGCTCTGGGGCGGCACGTCGCGGCCGTCCATGAAGCAATGCACGAACACCTTGGTTAAGCCTTGGCGCTTGGCAAGCTCCAAGAGCGCAAAAAGGTGCTTCTCGTGGCTGTGCACGCCGCCCGGCCCCAGCAGGCCGTAAATGTGCAGCGCGGAATCGTGCTGTTTGCAGTTTTCCACCGCGCCCAAAAAGGCTTCGTTCTCAAAAAAGTCGCCGTCTTTGATGGACTTTGTGATGCGCGTAAGCTCCTGATAGACGATACGCCCCGCGCCGATGTTCATGTGGCCCACCTCGGAATTGCCCATCTGCCCGTCGGGAAGACCAACGTCCTCGCCGGAAGCGCCGATGCGCGTGTGCGGGTACGCCTTCCAAAGCGCCATGACGTTCTTCGCGCCGTCGGCGACGATGGCGTTGCCGAAGTCCTGCTCGCGGCAGCCGAAGCCGTCGAGTATGATGAGTGCCGTCAGTTTCTTCATAATCGGTTCGATCCCTTACTTGTCGTACTGCACAAGCTGCGCGAAATCCTCCGCCTTCAAGCTCGCGCCGCCGATGAGACCGCCGTCGATCTCGCTTTGCGCCATAAGGCCTTTGACGTTCGCGGGCTTCATGCTTCCGCCGTACTGGATGCGCACCGCGTCCGACACGTCCTTGCCGTACAGCTTCTCAACCGCGCCGCGGATGACGCCGATGGTCTCGTTCGCCTGCTCGTCCGTCGCGGTCTTGCCCGTGCCGATCGCCCAAATGGGCTCATAGGCGATCACGAGCTTCTTTACGTCCGCCGCCGCAACGCCGTCGAGATCCTTGGTGATCTGCATGGTGACAAGCGCGTTCGTTTCACCGTTCTCGCGCTGCTCCAAGCTCTCGCCCACACAGATGATGGGGATCAGCCCCGCCGCGATCGCCGCCTTTGCGCGAAGGTTGACGGTCTCGTCCGTTTCGCCGAAATACTGCCTGCGCTCGCTGTGGCCGATGATAACGTATTCTACGCCCAGCTCCTTAAGCATGTCCGCCGAAATCTCGCCCGTAAACGCGCCGCTTTGCGCCCAATGGACGTTCTGCGCGCCCACATGGATGTTCGTTCCCTCGGTCATTTTGACCGCCTTGCAAAGATCCACAAAGGGCGGGCAAATCACGACGTCGCAATTCGCGCCCTTGCAAAGGGGCAGCAAGCCCTCGATCAGTTCCGCTGCCTGCGCGGGAGTCTTGTTCATCTTCCAGTTGCCTGCAATGATCGCTTTTCTCATGGTTTTATCTCCGTATCTCTCTATTCGCTTATTTGTCGTTCAAAGCCGCCACACCGGGAAGCACCTTGCCCTCGAGGAACTCGAGGCTCGCGCCGCCGCCGGTGGAAATGTGGCTCATCTTGGAGGCGTAGCCGAGCTTTTTGACCGCCGACGCGGAATCGCCGCCGCCGATGATGGTGGTGCCATCGCACGCGGCGCACGCTTCTGCTACCGCCGCCGTGCCCTTTGCAAAGTTGGGGAACTCGAACACGCCCATCGGCCCGTTCCAAATGACGGTCTTGGCCTTCTTGATCTCGTCTGCGAAGATCGCGCAGGTCTTTTCGCCGATATACAAGCCCATCCAGCCGTCGGGAATCTCGTTGGAGGGAACGGTTTTATATTCCGTATCCGCGTCAAACGCCTTGCCCGCTACCGTATCCACGGGGAGCAGCAGCTTTACGCCGCGCTGCTTCGCGTCCGCCATCAGCTCCTTAGCTAGTTCAATGCTGTCCGAATCCAACAGCGACGTGCCGATGCCGAAGCCCTGTGCCTTAAAGAAGGTGTAGGCCATACCGCCGCCGATGATCAGGCTGTCGCACTTGGAGAGCAGGTTTTTGATCACGCCGATCTTATCGGAAACCTTGGCGCCGCCGAGTATCGCGACGAACGGGCGCTCGGGATTTTCAAGGGCGCTGCCCATAAAGCCCAGCTCCTTGCCGATCAAAAAGCCCGCAACGGCGGGAAGATACGCGGCGACCCCCGCCGTGGAGGCGTGCGCGCGATGCACGGTACCGAAAGCGTCCGAAACGTACAATTCCGCAAGCGACGCAAGCTCCTTAGCAAACGCGGGATCGTTCTTCTCCTCCTCGGGATGGAAGCGCAGGTTCTCAAGAAGCAGTATTTCGCCGTCGTGAAGCGCCATCGCCTTATCCATAGCGTCCTTGCCGACGCAGTCGTCCGCAAAGACGATCTTCACATCGGGCAGGAGCTCGGAAAGGCGCTTTGCAACGGGCGCAAGGGAGAAGGCCATGTTGCGCTGTCCCTTGGGGCGGCCCAGGTGCGAGCAAAGGATCACCTTCGCCTTGTTGTCCAACAGATACTGAATCGTCGGCATGGCGGCCGTGATGCGCTTATCGTCGGCGACCTGCCCTTCTTCGTTGAGCGGCACGTTGAAGTCCACGCGTACCAAAACGCGCTTGCTCTTTACGTCTACATCCTGCACGGTTTTCTTTGCCATTATCATAAACCTCCCATAAAAATTCTCAAACTTTTCTGCGGCGGCCCAACCCACCCCATTATTACTTTTTTATTATAACACGGCAAATTCCTTTTGTTCCATCAACATTTTGAATATCTTTCCATGCTGGTATAACGCGTGGTGAGAAGAAAGCTGCCGCCGCGTTCCTCCGCGCTTGTATTTGGCTTTTTCCCGTGCTATGATGGTAATATGAAAAGAATCGGTGTTTGTATTCTGTGCTGCGTCCTGCTTTTGTGCGGTTGCCAAAGAACCGCCCCCGCAGCGGCGGACGTGCTGGATGTGACCGCGGAAACGGAAACCGCGGCTCTCGACGCCCCTGCCGATTCCAGCCGCAAAGGGCAAGCGGGTGGCGGCTTTACGGTGCTGCACACCGCAGCTTACGTTTTTGAAGGCGAGGAGGGCGTTACGCTCTACGGCGCGGTGGAATACCGAAACGACGCCGGCACTCCCCTTTGGCTTAGCAACGTCACGTTTGACTTTGCGGGCGGGCATTCCGTTTCGCACAGCTTTGTGCCCGCGCTTGCCGAATACGACCGCATCGATCCCGGTGCGCACGGCTATGCCGCGGGCTGGTTCCCCGCCGACGGCCTCGTTCCCGGCGCGCAGCTTACGCTTACCGCAACGCTATCCCAAACCGCGTCCGGCGGCGCTTACATCCCGCTTACGGTAAGCGATCTGTTTCTCGCGGATAATTACCCCGCCTTTACCACCATGACGGGCACGCTGACCAACGAGACCGCGCAGGACTGCGCCCTCAACATGCTCTATACGGCCTTTTACGACGACGGCGGCCAATTCCTAGGCGTTTGGTACTTCCCCATCAACGCGCAGCTCAACGGCATGGATTCCGTACGCTTTGCTTCGCATCTTCGTTCCTTTCCGGTCAAACAGCTTTCTGAAAAGGCCGCGGATTTTTCCAGCCGCGCCTTTGGATTCCAATAACGATATCGCCTTATAAAAAGCAGGAGGACGTGAACATGAAACGAATCGGCATTCTCACCAGCGGCGGCGACACCCCGGGCATGAACGCGGCCGTTCGCGCCGTGGTTCGCATGGGCTTAAACTACAACGACGCGATGCTTGGCATCTATCACGGCTATCAGGGCTTGATGGAGGGGCATGTGCAGCCGTTGACCAACGACGCCGTGCACGGCATCACGCAGCGCGGCGGCACGATACTTCGCACGGCGCGCAGTGAGATTTTCCGCACGCCCGCCGGCTGCGCCAAGGCCATGGACATCATCCACGCGTATGAGATGGACGCGGTGATCGTCGTGGGCGGCGACGGCAGCTATCGCGGCGCAAAGCTTTTAAGCGAGCACGGCGCCAACGTCATGTGCCTGCCCGGCACCATCGATAACGATCTTGGATACACGGATTTCACCATCGGCTTTGATACGGCTGTCAACAACGTGATGGGCGAAATGGATAAGATCCTCGATACCATGCGCTCCCACGACAGGGTCGGCGTGATCGAGGTGATGGGGCGCAACTGCGGCGATATCGCTTTGTGGTCGGCCATGACGGGGCCTGCGGACATCGTGCTCACGCCGGAATCCCCGCTGGAGTGGAGCGAAGCCGCGCGCATGCTCATGCAAAGCAAGCTCAAGGGACACAAGACCTGTTTGGTCGTGATCGCGGAGGGCGCGGGGCACGCCGCCGACTTCGCAAAATTCGTGGAGGAAACAACGGATGTGGAGATCCGTCCCGTGGTGCTGGGCTATATCCAGCGCGGCGGCGCGCCGAGTGCCGCGGATCGCATGCTGGCGGCGCGCTTAGGCGCAAGAGCAGTCGAGCTCATCCACGCGGAGCAGACCAACCGCGCGGTGGGCATCCGGGACAATCGCATCATCGACGTACCGCTGGACGAGGCCATTGAGAGCAAGCAAAATCAGGATGAGGCGCTCTACAACCTGCATCTGAAGCTGAATCGCTTTAATCTTTGATCATATAAACACGCATAACGCAGAAAGACCCGGCGGCGCCGGGTCTTTGGCTTATCGACAAAGGTCATTCGACCTTTGTCGAGGTTTCAATTTGCAACTGTTCACTTCGTTCACGGGCGTTGTAAATTGCAGGGAAAGCCTTGCGCGGCAAGGCCTTCCGAATCTGACGCGCATGTCGTCAGATTCGGCTGGAAGTTAAGGGGTGCGCCCCTTAACAATCCCCAAAGAAGATTGTCGATAAGCTAGAATTTGTATTCCTTGATAAGCTCCGAAAGGCGCTCCGCCTCCTTGAAAAGCTCCTCGCTCGCCGCATGGCTCTCCTCCGCGGCGGCGGAGTTTTGCTGCACCACGTCGCTGATCTGGCTCACGCCCGCCGAGACCTCGCGCAGCGCCATGGCTTGTTCGCCGCTGTGCTGGCTGATGTTGTCGATCAGCGCGTTCGTGCGCTTGGACAAGCCCACGATATCCCCCAGCGATTCGGCTGTTTCCGTAACCAAGCCGGAGCCCTTCTGCACCGCTTCGATGGAGGCTTCTATAAGCTGTGTGGTA
>CAZNAL010000007.1:0-16407 GCA_964571055.1 uncultured Oscillospiraceae bacterium
GGCGGTTTCTGTGCGCCTGTGTATTGCATCGGCACAAAGAGAAAACACTTCTGATACCTTAAGCCTCTTCGCCACAGCTCTTTTCTCAGAAGAAGCTCGATTGTGGTGTCCTTGCATTTGACGCTCTTCATGTTATATGAAATCTGTTCAAGTGACTTTTTCATTCCTGCCTTTCGCCTTCTTTGACAAAAGAACAGATGTCACCTATATCACAGTCGAGGGTCGAACAAATTCTCATCAGTACGTCAAGGCTAACGTGTTCGCCTTTACCCAATTTGGCCACAGAGTTGCTACTGATATGAGCGGAGTCTCTTAATTGATATTTTTTCATGTTTCTATCTATAAGCATTTTCCAAAGCTTGTTGTAACTTAACTTCATTTTGGGTACCTCCTCTGCACCATATAGATTTATTATACCATATTTTTTAGTCCCTGTAAATACAATATATTTGTGTTTGCAAATTTTTTATTTTTACAGGGGCTAATTTCAATATATGTTTCCCATACATTGTCAAGGAGTTATCTGTATGAGTGAACACACTGTGCATTTCGATTTTATCTCTATGCCTTGTACTTTGCAGGATGAGCATCGTGAAGCCTTTTGTATAGAGCATTTTGAACCCTTTTATTTTTCCTTGTACTCCGTTATTTTTCATGGAACTATTTTATTTTTCCTCTTAGGGTATTCAAATTGCTCCTTGAGCCGAGAATGCTGGAGAAACCCCATAACGCAGAAAAAGCCTGCAATACAAAGGATTTTGAATACCCCTATGGGGCAAATCCCTTGTATTGCAGGCTTTCTTGATACGAATAATAAAAGAGTTGACCGTAGCATTGTATCAATGCTACGGTCAATGTTTGGTGCGGCTGGCGGGATTTGAACCCGCAAGCTTTCGCCGACAGATTTTAAGTCTGTTGTGTATGCCGTTCCACCACAGCCGCAACATTTACATATTATAAAAGGATTAGGTTCGTTCGTCAACGAAAATCAGATATAGTATTCGTGCATCTCCTCGGCGACCAGCGCCTGCGGATAGATAGGGGATACCTCTTTAAGAATTTGCGCGTCTGTATAGCCGCCGCCCCAAATATGCGTGCATACAAGCTGCTTCACGTTTGCGGTCTTTGCGATGTAAGCGACCTGCTCCGTCGTAAGATGCGCGGGCATGGCGCCGATCATGTCGGAACGCAGAAAGTTCGTATCCGCAAGCAGCAGATCCGCGTCCGCGCAGAGCGACACGAGATCCTCCCGGTATCCCGTATCCCCCGTATAGACGAGCTTTCTTCCCTCGTGCTCCACCACCAGCGCATAGGTCGGCACAGGATGAATCACACGGTGAAACGTAACGGTAATATCCTGAAAATGCACCTTCAAATTGTCCTGTACAGGCACCATATCATATACGCCTGAGGCCGCAAGCTGCCGGTATTCAAGCTCCGGCGTATCCGGCGCGAGCACCGTTACGGGCAGCGGCACGCGTCTTCCGCGCGCGCTTAACTGCTGCAGGGCGTAACGCAAAACCAGCATATCCGCCATATGATCGCTGTGCAGGTGCGAAAGCAGGATCGCGTGAATACGAAGCTGCGGCTTTAGGCGAAGGAGTCTGCTCAACGTGCCGCTTCCCAAGTCCAGTACAAGGCTAATGTCTCCCGCTTCGAGCAGATACCCGGAGCATGCGCCGCCGGCTGTTGGAAAAGGCCCGTATTTTCCTAATATCGTCAATTTCATTGCACGTGTTTCCTTTGTTGGATTCTCATGCTATTATAGTAACCGGATTCAACGCGTCGATGCAACAAAAAAGTGCGATTTTTCTAAGCTTTTCGTTGACAACACCTTGCACACATGTTAGAATGCACAACGTGGGTCGTTATGCGGCTCATGTTAGCCGCACTGTGACGGCTGGAAGCGCGGCGTATGCCGCCGCCGGGCATGGGCGAGACTGGGAAGAGGAGGTTATGCAATATGTATGCTATTATCCGCACGGGTGGCAAGCAGTACAAGGTCGAGGCCGGCGATGAGATCATGGTCGAAAAGCTGGACGCGAACGTTGGCGATAAGGTCACCTTTGAAGTGTTGATGCTTTGCGGCGATGAAATCACCGTTGGCAAGCCCGTCGTTGAAGGCGTGGTCGCCAATGCTGAAGTTCTCGAGCACGGCAAGGGCCAGAAGGTCATCGTTTTCCATTACAAGCCCAAAAAGAACATCCGCAAGAAGCAGGGTCATCGTCAGCCGTACACCAAGGTCAAGATCGATTCGATCGGCTAAGGGAGAACTATGACGGACGTTACGATCCTAAGAAGCAACAGGGATATTGCGGGCTTTGAGGTGCATGGCCACAGCGGCTATGCCGACGAAGGAAGCGATATCGTGTGCAGCGCCGTTTCAGCGCTCACGCAAATGGCGGTGATCGGCTTACAGGAATTGCTGCATCTTTTGCCTGCGCTGGAAATCGAAAGCGGCGACATGGTTTGCATACTTCCGGCCGATATGGATGAAGGAACGACCCGTCAGGCGAATTTGATCCTTGAAACGATGGTGCTGGGCATCCGCTCCATCGAAAAAAACTACGGCGATTACATCAAAATTTCAGAAAGGACGGTGTAATAGGATGATGAACATCAACTTACAGCTATTTGCACATAAAAAGGGCATGGGCAGCACGCGTAACGGACGCGACAGCGAAGCCAAGCGTCTCGGGCCCAAGCGTGCCGACGGTCAGTTCGTGCTTGCCGGTAATATTTTGGTAAGGCAGCGCGGTACGCATTTCCATCCCGGCGTCAACGTCGGCATCGGAAAGGACGATACGCTTTTTGCAAAGGCCGACGGCGTTGTTCGCTTCGAAACCAAGCACCTTGGCCGCAAGCAGGTCAGCGTGTACGAAGAAGCGGCGGCTGAATAATCGATCTTCGTAAAACAAGCAAAGAACCATTGTGAAAGCAGTGGTTCTTTTTTTATTTGTGTATATACGACAAACAAAGTGGGAATACTTGGCAGGGCGCAAATTTTCTGCAACGAACAAAGCAATTCGGAATAAAGCAAAGGAGAGGCATTTCCATGGAGCTTAGCATTCAGATCGAAGGCAATGTTTGCCGCGTCGCCCTATCCGGCGAATTGGATCATCACGCAGCCGGCGAAGCGCGAACGCGAATCGACGAGGCGCTGCGTGAGGATATGGCAATCGACGCGCTGCATCTCAACCTTTCCGGGATCACGTTTATGGACAGCGCGGGGTTGGGTATGATTCTCGGCCGTTATAGGGTCATAGCCGAACGGGGCGGTCGTTTCGTACTCACGGGCGCAAGCGGCTACGCAGAACGGATACTCAAAATGGCGGGCATCTACGCGCTTGTGGAGAAGGGGGAATGAACATGTTTGAAAATGAAATGCATATCCGGTTTTCTGCGCTTTCACAAAATGAATCCTTCGCGCGCATGGTCGCCGCCGCCTTCGCGTCGCATTTGAATCCCACCATCGAGGATTTGACGGATATACGCACCGCCGTAAGCGAGGCGGTCACAAACGCTATCATTCATGGATATGAGAACCGTGGCGGTATGGTGGCTATGGACGCCTACATCCGCGATTCCGTATTTGAGATCGCCATCCGCGACGAGGGGAAGGGGATCGAAGACGTTCCATTGGCCATGCAGCCTTTTTACACCTCCGCGCCGGATATGGAGCGCTCAGGTATGGGTTTTTCCGTGATGGAAGCCTTTATGGATGGCGTGGTGGTGGAATCTACCCCTGGTAAGGGAACGTCCGTCATCATGAAGAAGTATATCGCGGAGGCGCCGTATCATGCCTGAGGGGGCACGGCTGTCCCACGCGCAGACGCAGCAATTGATTGTGCAGGCGCAGCAGGGAGACGACGACGCGCAGGAGCAGCTCGTCAAACACAACATCGCGCTCGTGCGCTCTATTATAAAAAAATATCAGGGACGCGGCGCCGAATATGACGATCTGTTTCAAATCGGAAGCATGGGTCTGATTAAAGCCATCCGCAATTTTGACGTCAGCCTCGGCCTTCGCTTCTCCACCTACGCCGTACCCATGATAGCGGGCGAGATCAAGCGGTTTCTCCGCGACGACGGCATGGTAAAGGTAAGTCGTTCCTACAAGGAGCTGTCGGTCAAGATCGCGGCGGCGCAGGAAGCGCTTTCCGCCAATCTTGGCCGCGAAGCAACCATTGGGGAGATCGGCGCCTATCTTGAGGTGGACGAGGAGAGCATCGTCATGGCGATGGAGGCTGTGCGTCCGCATCTTTCCATCTACGAACCGGCATACGGGGAAGAATCCGACGCGACGGTCGCGGATAAGGTCTCCTCACCAACGGACGAAAGCGAGCTTGCCGTGAACCGCGTCATGCTAAAAGAGCTGCTGCGCGTGCTGGAGCCGCGCGAAAGGCAGCTTATTATGATGCGCTATTTTATGGATCGAACCCAAGGGGAGATCGCGGTCGTTCTAGGCGTATCGCAGGTGCAGGTGTCAAGGCTGGAAAACCGTATCCTTGGTAAGCTCAAGGAGCACGCAACCTAAGCGTCCGTTTTGCGCGCGCTTTCGTCCTTGTCCGGCGGAAGGCGAAGCCTGTCCCACATGCCGTATTTGTGCGTATCGGCGATGGCGTTCATGATGCGCTCGTCCGCGTCCGGCACAAGCGTTTTGAAATACTTGATGACGTCCTTCATTTCCTCCCGCTTGGTAAACCCTGCCACCGGGCAGTTTGGCTTGCATACGGGAAGATTCAATTTATTCGCGACGCCCAGCGCGTACTTTTCGGGAAGGAACACCAGCGGACGAATCACCGTGACGTCCTTTCGTCCAAGGTAGGTCACCGGGCCAAAGGTATTCAGCCTGCTTTCGTAAAGAAGGCTCATAAAAAAGGTTTCGACCACATCGTCGCGGTTATGCCCAAGCGCCACAAGGTTGCAGCCGTGCTTGACGGCCGCGTCGTTGAGCGCACCGCGCCTAAGCTTTGCGCACAGCGCGCAGGGATGGCTTTCCTTTCGGATGTTGAAAACGACGTCGCCAATATCCGTATGCACGATCTCAAAGGGCACGCCGATCTTTGCCGCGAAATCTTCCACGGGCGTATAGTCCTGATCGCTGATGCCAAGATCCAGCATGATCGCCTGCAGGGTATAGGGCGTCTTGGAAAAAAGCTGATAGAGCTTCAGCCCGTACATAAGAAGCAAGCTGTCCTTCCCGCCGGAAACGCCTATGCATATTTTGTCGCCCGGCTTGATCATGGTATAGCGTTCGTCCGCCCTTCTTATGCAGCCCAATACACGTTTCATCGTTTCCTCTTTCTTCATGCGACGCGCCTTTTCTTTATTTTACGTTTACGGTCATCATTATAAAGCAGCGCGCGCCTTGACGCAATGCGGAACTTATGGTAGGATAACAGCAGAACTGCATACCGACTTATCAAGAGTGGTTGAGGGACCGGCCCTGTGAAACCCGACAACCTGCCCGCAAGGGTAAGGTGCCAAATCCGGCAGCGCAAGCTGAAAGATGAGATTCGACTGGACCTCATCGACGGCATGAGGTTCTTATTTATTTGCAGGAGGATTTTTTATGGCAAAGCATCTCTTTACTTCGGAATCGGTCACGGAGGGACACCCGGATAAGCTGTGCGACAGGATTTCCGACTCCGTACTGGACGCCATGCTTACGGAGGATAAGTATTCGCGTGTCGCATGCGAGTGCGCCGCCACGACCGGCATGGTGATGGTCATGGGCGAGGTCACGACACATTGCTACGTGGATATTCCCAATCTCGTTCGCGACGTCGTGATCGAGGTGGGCTATAACAAGCCGGAATACGGCTTTGACGGCCATTCCTTGGCGGTCATTACGAACATCAACAGCCAGTCGCCGGATATTGCCCTTGGCGTCAACAAATCGTTTGAAGCAAAGCTGGGCGAAAGGGACGCGCGTTTTATGACAGGCGCGGGGGATCAGGGCATGATGTTCGGCTACGCTTGCGACGACACGCCGCAGTTAATGCCTATGGCGATCTCGCTTGCACAGCAGCTTTGCATGAAGCTTACGGAGGTCAGGCGGAACGGTCTTCTTCCGTATCTGCGTCCTGACGGCAAAAGTCAGGTCACGCTGGAATATGATAACGGCGTGCCCGTTCGCGTGGACACCGTCGTTATTTCAGCGCAGCACGACCCCGACGTATCCTTAGAGACCATACGCGCGGACATTATCGAGCATGTGATCAAAAAGGTGATCCCCGCCGATAAATTGGACGAGGCCACGCGCATATTCGTAAACCCGACGGGCAGATTCGTCATCGGCGGGCCGCACGGCGATTCCGGCTTGACAGGACGCAAGATCATCGTGGACACCTACGGCGGCTACGCCCGCCACGGCGGCGGCTGCTTCTCCGGCAAGGATCCCACAAAAGTGGATAGGAGCGCCGCCTACGGCGCGCGCTACGTGGCGAAGAATATCGTGGCGGCGGGTCTTGCAAAGCAATGCGAGATCGAAATCGCCTACGCGATCGGCGTTGCCAATCCCGTATCCATTTTTGTGGACACGCACGGAACGGGGATCGTTTCGGACGCGGAGATCGACGCGCTTGTGCGCAAGCATTTTGATCTGCGTCCCGAGGCAATCATCGAAAAGCTCGATCTGCGCCGTCCGATCTATAAGCAGACCTCCGCATACGGTCATTTTGGCCGCACGGACGTTTCACTTCCGTGGGAGCAGACGGACATGGTATCGGAACTGAAAAAATAGAGCTTTTGAGGAGGCGCGGTATGGATAGCATAACGGCATGCAAGGGCATGATAGAGCGCGCCAAGCGCATCGTATTTTTCGGTGGCGCCGGCGTTTCGACCGAAAGCGGTATCCCCGATTTTAGAAGTGAAAACGGCATATTCGATGCGATCAAAAGGTTCGGCTATGCGCCCGAGGTTTTGCTTTCACATGATTTCTTCATGCGCCATACCGATACCTTTTACGCGTATTATAAAAGCTCGCTGCTGATTACGGACGTGAAGCCGAACGCCGCGCATCTGGCGCTAGCAAAGCTCGAATCGATGGGGAAACTGACGGCGGTTGTCACCCAAAACATTGACGGGCTGCACCAGCTTGCGGGCAGCAAAAACGTATTCGAGCTTCACGGCAGTACCTACAAAAACACCTGCATGGAATGTAGGAAAAAATACGACATGGAGTACATTCGCACAGCGGATGGCGTACCCAAATGCGACGTTTGCGGCGGCGTGATCAAACCCGACGTGGTGCTCTACGGAGAGGGGCTGGATCAGGCGGTCATACGGGGGGCCATCGCACATATATCCAAGGCGGATATGCTCATCGTAGGCGGAACGTCGCTCGCCGTATATCCGGCGGCCGGCTTGATCGAGTATTTCAACGGCGAAAACCTGATTTTAATTAATAAGAGCGAAACGCCCTACGACGGGAAAGCCGATCTTGTGATCCATGATTCCATCGGCAAGGTTTTGGACGCTGTTGTTAACGGATAACTTGCCCGCGGATTTTGTTCATGCTATAATCTTAGCAGGATGATTTTATCAAAAATAGGCGTATGCGCGCCTGTGTTTGAAAAAACACGGGCGCGCGTCGTTTCTTGCGGTGTCATAGATGCGGCGAGTTGAAAGGAAAAGA
This sequence comes from uncultured Oscillospiraceae bacterium, assembly GCA_964571055.1. Lineage (GTDB taxonomy): Bacteria > Bacillota > Clostridia > Christensenellales > CAG-138 > JAQVRG01. The sequence continues at coordinate 7,643 of CAZNAL010000007.1, forward strand.
AAAATGACGGCATGCGCGTGCTTAAAAAACGGTTTTGAAAATATGGATAAAATGAACTGTGCCGAGAAGGTGCTTCATGCGGCAAATCTAGCCTATGATCTCGGCCTTTCGCAGGAATCCCTTAAGATGGCCGCCGGGTTCGGCGGCGGCATGGGCGTGAAAACGGTATGCGGCGCGGCATCCGCCGGCTGCATGGTGCTTTCCGAACTGTTCGTTTCGCAATATGCCCATGAAAACAACAAAAGGATCAACCAGCTGACCGCGAAGCTGATCGGCGGCATGCAGCGTGAGCTTGGTTGCTTTTTATGCAGAGATCTGCAGGCTCGCTACAGAACGCCGGAACGCGGTTGCCAGGACTTGATCGAGGAAGTGGCGAAACTGTTGGATAATATTATTGCCGAAGAGAAGGCGGAGGTTCAAAATGGAAGGTAAGTCGTTACAGAGATGGACGGATGCGGGCGTGATTTTTAAGGATCCGCATAATGTGTATATTGACGACGAAGTGACTATCGGCGCGGGCACGGTCGTTTATCCCGGCGTTGTGATCGAGGGGAAAAGCGTGATCGGCACGGACTGCGTGCTGCGTACGGGCTGCGTTTTGACTGATACAGTCGTTGGGGACCGCTGCAATTTTATCTATGTCGTAGCGGATCGCGCGCGTGTCGCGGATGACGTGAAGATCGGCCCCTTTGTGAACCTTAGGCCGGATACGGATATCAAGGCCGGCTGCAAGATCGGCGATTTTGTGGAAATCAAGAATTCCATGATCGACGAGGGCAGCAAGGTGCCGCACTTGACGTATGTCGGGGACGCCGATGTGGGCAAACGCGTAAACGTCGGCTGTGGCTGCGTATTCGTGAACTACGACGGATTCAATAAGCATCGTACCTTTGTGGGCGACGATGTGTTTCTCGGCTGCCAAACGAACCTTGTAGCGCCCGTTCGCGTAGAGAGTGATACCTTTACGGCGGCGGGTTCCACGATCACGGAGGATATTGGCGCGGGTGAAATGGCGATTGCCAGGGCAAAGCAGATCAACAAACCCGGCTGGGTCGAAAAATATCGTGCGCTCAAAGCGAGGAAGAACGACAAATGAACCTTCTCTACTATTTTTATTGGGTCTACTGCGTCGCGGCGGCTACGGTCGTGACGCTCGTATCCTTTTATTTTGTGCACGAACTGCAAAGCGAAGGCTACGATCTGTGGCGTTTTTGCGCATGGCTGAAGGCGCGTTTTATGCAGGATTGGTTCATGCTGATCCTTTCGGGCTTGGTTGGCCTTATGCTCAAGATATGCAACATTTTCTTCATCAACAGCATACCCGTGCTTGCGTATATCTGCTTCTACGGGGCTGATCTTTTGTTTTTGTATTTGCTCTACACCGTCTATGCGGCATATAAAAGGGAAAAGCATGAGGAAAGGCTTATCGTAAAAGGTCCCGCGCTCCGCATTTTTATACTGGTTTGGATTATAGCCTTCCTTTGTGAAGCGAACATGATGCGAGAGACGACGTACTATGTTTCCGTAACGTGGATGACCTACCTCAAGCCTTATTTCATTGGGTATCTTCCCGGCATGATTTTACCCGCGCTCGTGCTGCTCGCCTTTGGCGTGACGTCCCCGCATCTTGCGTTTCGTAAAAGGCAAGACGTGGATTTCTATGATACAGATTCCGCAGAAATCACGCAGCACACGCAAGAGGATCACACAACGGAACCGGACGCGCAGCAAACTAACGATGAGAATAGAGGAGAAGAAAACAAATGAGTCTCTACAGTGATTGGCAGGAACTTGCAAATGTGGAACGTACGCAACAGGAAAGCGATGCGTTTTGGCAAACCTACTTCGATCAGGAAACCGAGAACTATAAAAAGATACTCGGTAATTACACCGAGCCCTACAGCGGCAAATTCACGGAGCTTGCGGATACATTTGGCATGGAGCCGCTGTTTTTCATGGGTTTTTTGGACGGTATCAACACAAGCTTAAAGAAGGAATATAAGCTTGACGGCGTTAAGATAGGCAGCAAGATCGATTTGGATATCGATTTTGAAAAACTATACTTCAACATGCTGGACTGCAAGGCAAACTGGCTCTATTCCCTGCCGGAGTGGGCGCCCATTCTCACCGAAGCAAGGCGTAAGGAGATCACCAAGGAATACCGAAGCTCTAAAATGTACATCAATACCGAGACCGTCGGGCGCAACGATCCGTGTCCCTGTGGCAGCGGCAAGAAGTATAAAAAATGCTGCGGGAAGGATAAATAAAGCCACCGAACAGAAAGAAGGAGAAAGCTACATGAAGATTCGTTTTTGCGGCGCGGCAAGATGCGTCACCGGCTCCTGCCACTTGATAACCTTTGCCGATAAATCCATACTGGTCGATTGCGGTATGCGGCAGGGCGCGGATACAAAAACCGGGCTGCCCGAGGGAGAATTTCCCTTTGACCCCGCTTCGCTGAACGCGGTTCTGATCACGCACGCGCATATCGATCATACGGGTCTTCTGCCGTTGCTTGTAAAAAGAGGCTTCAAGGGAAGCATTGTCGCCACCAGCGCCACGGCCGAGCTTTGCAGCATCATGCTGCCCGACAGCGGCCATATTCAAGAGCAGGAAGCGGAATACCAAAGCCGCAAGAACGAACGCGCGGGCAAGCCGCCGGTCGAGCCTCTCTACACGGCACAGGACGCGGTGGCCTGCATGAAGTATTTTAAGGGCGTAGGCTATAACGAGACCGTCCCCGTAACGGACGGCGCTGCGGTTCGCTTTACCGACGTGGGGCATCTGCTTGGCTCGGCTGCCATAGAACTTTGGGTGGAGGAAAACGGCAAGAAGGCGTCCGTTGTGTTTTCAGGCGACGTCGGGCGCGACGACCGTCCCATCATCAAGGACCCGGAAAGCGTTGAGGGCGCGGACTATCTGCTGCTGGAAGCCACCTACGGCGACAGGAACCATGAAGCCAGCACGGACGACGAGAAGAAGGCGCAGTTTGCAAACGCGCTGCGTCCCGCAATTGCGCGCGGCGGGAATATCGTTATCCCTTCCTTCGCCATCGGCAGAACGCAGGAGATCCTTTTCTACATCAAGCGCTTGCTCATCGAGGGCACGGTGCCCGGCCTTGAAAAGGTGCCCGTCTATATCGACAGTCCTCTCGGGATCGCCGCGACCGACATCTATCAGAAGTGCGAAAAAGAGTTTTACGATCAAGAGACGAAGGATATGGCGCGTGACGGCGACACCTTCTCCTTTCCGACGCTTCGCATCGCGCAGACAGCAGATGAAAGCAAAGCCATCAACGACCAAAGGGGCTGCAATATCATCATATCCTCCTCCGGGATGTGCGAGGCCGGCCGCATTCGCCACCATTTGAAGCACAATCTTTACCGCGCGGATTCCACGGTGATTTTCGCCGGCTACCAAGCGGTAGGCACGCTGGGACGCATGCTCGTTGACGGGGCGGAAAAGATCAAGCTCTTTGGCGAGGAGATTCGCGTAAACGCCACCATCGATGTGCTGGAGGGCTTTTCCGGCCACGCGGGCAAGGACGAGCTGATCGAATGGGTACAGGAAATGAAAACAAGGCCTTCCTGCATCTATCTTGTGCACGGCGAGGAAAGCGCGCTTTCCTCTCTTGCGGCAGCCTTGGAGGCGCTGCGCTATACGGTTGAGATCCCCGAACTATACGACGAGATCGACCTGTCGTCCGGGCGGCGCAAGAAGGCGGAAGTCGTCCCCTTCAAACCGAAGCAGCAAGAACAGAGGAGCAAAAAAGAAAGTCCCGTATCCATTGCCGCCGATACCAACGAATACGCCAAGCACATCCGCAAGCAGGCGCAGCGCATCACCGCGCTGCTTGAGCAGATTGACGGATCGCCCGAAAACACGAGGCTTTTGCGCATGATGGAAAAGGATCTGCGTTTGTTTACGGAAAAGTGGGAGGATTTTTTCCTTGAGTCTTGATAATGCCAAGAAAACATGTTAAAATGCACAGAAGTTGGCGATGACGAAGAAAAGCGAAGCTGATTTCGCCCCAGAGAGGGTCGCGATTGCTGCAAGCGACCTGCGAATATCGCCTCGCATCAGTTCTCTTCCGAGCCGTGCCGGTGAAATCCCCCTTTATGCGAAGGACGCGTAGTCGGCGCCGGGTAAGCCCGTTACAGCGATAAAGATCCTGTGCTAGCAGGATGAATTAGGGTGGTACCACGAGCGCGCCTTCGTCCCTTTGGATGAGGCGCGATATTTTTTTAGGAGGTCGTAGATCGTATGAACGAGAATCTGCAAAGCATCAAAAGCGAAACACTAAGCAAGCTGCAGCAGGTGCGGGACGAGGCGGAGCTGGAAGCCCTGAACGTATCCGTTTTAGGCCGCAACGGCAGCTTGACGGACATCCTGCGCTCCATGGGCAAGCTCCAAAAGGAAGAGCGGGCGATCGTGGGTCAGGCGGCAAACCGCATCAAAAAGGAGCTGGAAGCAGAATTTGAAGCGCGCAAGGCCAAACTTAGCGAAACGCTTATGGAAAAGCGCTTCGCTTTGGAGGCCGTTGACGTGACGGAGCCGGGCAAGCGGCGTTTGCCTACCGGGCGGCTGCATCCCATGACGCAGACCTATCGCGAAATTCGCGACGTACTCGTCGGCATGGGCTTTACGACCTATGGCGGCCCCGAGGTAGAGTATGACGATTACAACTTCACAAAGCTGAATCTTCCCTTGGATCATCCGGCGCGCGATATGCAAGACACCTTTTATGTAAACGACCGCGTCGTTCTGCGTACGCACACGTCGCCGCTGGAGGCGCGGGCGCTGTTGAACCTCGAGCCGCCGTTCAGGCTCGTGATGCCCGGCCGCGTATTCCGCGTGGACGAGGTGGACGCAAGCCACAGCCCCGTCTTCATGCAGATGGAGGGGTTTGTGGTGGATCGGAACGTGTCGTTAGCCGATTTAAAGGGTACGCTCTTGGCCTTTGTGAAGGCCGTATTCGGTGAAGACGTCAAGATGCGCTTCCGCCCAAGCTACTTCCCCTTTACGGAGCCTTCCGCCGAGGTGGACGTTTCCTGCACGATCTGCGGCGGCAAGGGCTGCCGCGTATGCAAGGGCACAGGATGGCTGGAGATCTTAGGCTGTGGCGTTACCAACCCGCACGAGCTGGAAAACTGCGGGCTTGACCCGAAGGAGTGGAACGCTTTCGCGTTCGGCCTTGGGGTGGACAGAATCACGAGCCTGAAGTACGGCATTTCGGATATTCGGCTTGAGTACGAAAACGACGCGCGTTTTCTGGCGCAGTTCTAAGGAGGTAGAAAGCTATGAAATTGCCTTTAAGTTGGTTGAAGGAATATGTTGATTGGAACGTAACGCCGGAAGAATTCGTAGAACTCATGATGTGGCGCGGATTCGAGGTAGCCTCCATCGAGCGCGAGATGGAGGATATATCCGGCGTCGTGGTTGGTAAAATTCTTCGTCTTGAAAAGCATCCCAACGCGGATAAGCTGCAAATCTGCACCATCGACGTGGGGAAGGCAGAGCCGCTCACCATCATCACAGGCGCGCCCAACGTTTTTGAAGGCGCACTCATTCCGGTGGCGCTGGACGGTGCGCATCTTTGCAACGGCATCGTGATCAAGCCCACCGTCATGCGCGGCGTAGCAAGCGCCGGCATGCTCTGCTCCGGCGAGGAGCTTGGCCTTACGGAGGCCGATTATCCCGGCGCTTCCGTTTACGGAATCCTCATTTTGCAGGAGGAGCATCCCCTCGGCCAATCCATCAAGGAAGTGATGCAAAAGGACGATATCGTATTCGACATCGAGCTTACGCCCAACCGCGCGGATTGCCAGAGCATCATAGGCATGGCCCGCGAAGCCGCCGCCGCCTTGGGTCAGCCCTTCAAGGAGCCCGTTATAAGGAACGTTGCGGGTACGGGTTCCGCTTCCGATTACGCGCGCGTCACGGTAGAAAACACGGAGCTTTGCCCGCGCTACGCGGCGCGTGTTGTTACCGACCTTCATATTGCGCCCTCGCCGGACTGGATGCAGAAAAAGCTTCGCAGCGTGGGCTTACGACCCATCAACAACATCGTGGACATCACCAACTACGTCATGGTGGAATACGGTCATCCCATGCACGCGTTTGATCTTGCCTGCGTTTCTGACGGGCATATCGTTGTGCGCAACGCAAAAGAAAACGAGCTTGTTCGCACGCTCGACGGCAAGGACCGCCCCGTAACGCCGGAAATGCTTTTGATCGCGGACCCGCAAAAGGGCGTGGGCATCGCGGGCGTCATGGGCGGCGAAAATTCCGAGATCACGGAAAACACCAAAGCGACGCTGTTTGAAGCGGCTGTTTTCAAAGGCAGCAACATTCGCGCCACCACGCGCAAGCTGCGCCATGTTACCGACGCCGCCGCCCGTTTCATCAAGGGCGTGGAACCGGTTAACGCGATGCTCGCTCTTCAGCGCGCGATAGAGCTTGTGGACGAACTGCACGCAGGCACTGTGATAGGCGAAACCATCGACGTTTGCGCGGCTGATCTTTCGGATCGCGTAATCAAGGTGGATACGGCGCATGTCAATCGCATACTCAACACGAGCATCGGCGCTGCGGATATGGCCAAGATGCTTGGTACCATCTGCATTCCCGCGCAGGTCGAGGGGGAGACGCTCATCGTGCAGGTGCCGCATTACCGCGTAGATATTGAAAGCGGCATAGAAGCCGATTGGGACGTCGCGGAGGAGATCGGCAGGGTGTACGGTTACTACAACATCGCGCCTACGCTCATGACCGGCAATACGTTCCGCGGAAGATTAAGCGAGGACATGCGGTATGACGACGTCATCAAAGACGCCATGGTGGCGCAGGGCTGCTATGAAATGTACAATTTCAATTTCACAGGCCCTTCGGCGCTTGACGCGCTGCTATTGAGCGCGGATTCGGAAAAGCGCTTGGCCGTCAAGCTTATGAATCCCTTCGGCGAGGATCAAAGCCTGATGCGCACGACGCTTGCAAGCGGCATACTAGAGAGCATCGCCCGCAACTGCAACCGCAAGACGGGACATGGCCGTTTCTTCGAGGTCGGCAACGTGCATATCGACAACAATGACGACCTGCCGGAGGAGCGCAACATGCTTGGCGTGGCGTTCACGGGCGAAGATGAGAACTTCTTCACGCTCAAGGGCAGCATCGAAGCGCTTTTGGAGCGTTTGGGACTTCTTCGGCACTTCGAGATCCTTCCCGGCGGCAGCGAATATTTCCAACAGGGGCAAAAGGCGATCCTGCATGTGGGACGCGAGGTGATCGGCGAAATGGGTACGGTGCATCCTCTGGTACAGAAATCCTTCGGCATCCCGCAGAAGGTCTATATTGCCGAGATCGACATCAAGAAGCTGACGGCGCAGAAAAAAGCGGACAAGGGTTATAAGGCGCTGCCGAAATTCCCCGTTGTGCCACGCGACCTCGCCGTTGTGGTTGATGAGGACGTGACGAACGCGGATGTGAGCCACGCGATCAAGGCCGCGCATCTTAAGGTGATTATCGGCGACGTGGCGCTCTTTGACGTATATCGCGGCAAGGGCATACCGGAAGGAAAAAAGAGCATGGCGTATACTTTCACGCTGCGCGCCGAGGACAGGACCCTTACGGACGACGACATTACAGCTGCGATGGACGCTGTGCTCGAAACGCTGCGCGACAAATTCAACGCGGCGCTTAGGGCATAACGATGCTTGATCTTTCTGTACTCAACGATAAGCAAAGGGAAGCGGTGGACTCGCTGGAGGGTCCACTGCTGATCCTTGCTGGCGCGGGTTCCGGCAAGACGCGCGCTTTGACCTACCGCATCGCCAATCTTGTCGCGCACGGCGTGCCCACCTATCAGATCCTCGCGCTGACCTTCACGAACAAGGCCGCCAAAGAAATGCGCGAGCGCGTTTCGGAATTGCTCGAAGAGCAAGACGCCGATATGTGGGTGCTGACCTTTCACGCCTGCTGCACGCGTATCCTGCGGCGCGATATCGACGTATTGGGCCGCGAAAGAAGCTTTGTGATCTACGACGACGCGGATCAGATGAGCGTGATCGGCGATATTATCAAGAAGATGGGGTTTTCCGAAAAGGAGATACCCAAGCGCGAGATCAAATCAAAGATCAGCGACGCGAAGAATAAGTCGAGCGACCCGGAGCAGTACCTGATGGATTCGACTTTTTCGGACAATACCGTCTTAAAGATTTACCATCGGTACGAAAAGGCGCTGCTGGAAGCAAACGCCTTGGATTTTGACGACCTTCTGCTCACAACGCGTAAGCTTTTTGCGGAAAGCCCCGAGACGCTGGAGAAATACCGCAACCGCTTCCGCTATGTGCTGGTGGACGAGTATCAGGACACAAACGGCATCCAGTACGAGCTGCTGGAGCTGTTATGCCGCGGTCACAGGAATATCTGTGTTGTGGGCGACGACGATCAGAGCATCTACGGCTGGCGCGGCGCGGATATCCGCAACATACTGGAATTCGAAAAGGATTTCCCCGGCGCGAAGGTCATACGCTTGGAACAGAATTACCGCTCCACCGCCAACATACTGCTCGCCGCCAACACGGTCATCGGGCATAACCTCGCGCGAAAGCCCAAGCAGCTTTGGACGCAGAAGGACGCGGGCGACTGCATTTGGCGCTACACCGCAAGCACGGAGCGCGAGGAAGCGGACTATATCTGCAAGCGGATCTTGGAGGGCGAACGGGAGGGCGCGTCCTACGCGGATTACGCCGTTCTTTACCGCATGA
>CAZNAL010000007.1:16417-40243 GCA_964571055.1 uncultured Oscillospiraceae bacterium
CGCAGAGCCGCGTGCTGGAAAGCATGCTCGTAAGCTATGGCATACCCTACAAGGTTTATGGCGGACAGCGCTTCTATGAGCGCCGCGAGATCAAGGATATGCTCGCATACCTGCGTCTTCTTCAAAACCCGGCGGACAATGTGGCCTTTCTGCGCGTCGTCAACGTGCCGCGCCGCGGCATAGGCGACGCATCTATCAACGAGCTGACGCTCGCCGCCGAAGCGCAGGACGTTCCCATGATGCTCTGCGCCATGACGGGGGAGGGCTTATCTGAAAAGCTCCACAAAAAGCTACAGCCCTTTGTGGATACGATGACGGAATTTACGGCCATGCTAAGCGTAATGCCGCTATCGAAATTCACGGAAAAGATGATCGCCGCTTTGGAGTATCGGGAATATCTCAAAGCGGACGAAAAGAAGGGCGAGCTTGAATCGCGCATGGACAACCTGCGCGAGCTCATCGGCAACATCGAGGAGATCGAAAACGCCGTAGGCGAGGATGAAAACGCGCTTTCTGTTTTCTTGGAAAACGTCGCTTTGATCGCCGACATCGACGGCATGCCGGAAGACCGCGACACGGTATCGCTTATGACGCTGCACAGCGCCAAGGGCTTGGAGTTTCCCTTCGTATTCATGCCGGGCATGGAGGAAAATATCTTCCCCACCAGCCGCGCGCGAAACGATATGACCAATACGGCCATCGAGGAGGAGCGCAGGCTTTGTTATGTGGGCATTACAAGGGCGCAAAAAAGGCTGTATTTGATCAACGCAAAGCAGCGTATGCTTTTTGCGGACTATTCCTATAATCGTCCCTCGCGTTTCCTTGAGGAGCTTCCATCGAACATACTGCATGACGATTCACCCGCGCCGCAAAAGGAGTGGGCGATCGCTCCGTCCGCCGAAAAACACGCTTACACGCCGCCTACGGAAGGCTTTGGCGTGCGAAAGCCCATCATACCCGTGCGCTCCAGTACGGCAAAGCCCAAGGAGTTTTCGTTGTATCAAGCCGTCAGGCATGATAAATTCGGTGCGGGTACCGTTGCGGAGATCACAGGCAGCGGCAACGCCATGACCGTCACCATCGATTTTGCGAACGGCGAACGGAAGAAATTTGCCGCCGCCTATGCGCCCATAAAACCGATCGAGCAGGGAGAAGGAAAATGAGCGAACAACGCATGCGCGCGCTTGTGCGTGAGCTTAACGAGCTAGCGCAGGCTTACTATCGCAAGGATGCGCCCAAGGTCAGCGACGCAGAATATGACGCGCTGTTTGACGAGCTTCTTTCCTTGGAAAAGGAAAGCGGCGTTGTTTTTCCCGACTCGCCTACGCGGCGCGTCGGCGGGGAACCGCTGGAAAAATTCACACCCTATACGCACAGGCAGCGTTTGTGGAGCCTTGATAAGGTTCGCACCAAGCAGGCGCTGCTCGATTGGGCTTCACGCGCGGAAACGCTGCGCTTGCAAGAAGATCTGCCGCCGTTACTCTACGCATTGGAGTATAAATTCGACGGCCTTACGATCAATTTGACCTATGAAAACGGTCTTCTTGTGCAAGCGGCTACGCGCGGAAACGGCGTAACGGGCGAAGCGATCCTACCGCAGGTAAAAACCATTCGTACCGTACCGCTTTCCATCCCCTTTCAAGGGCGTATGGAGGTGCAGGGCGAGTGCTATATGCGCCTATCCGTGTTGGAAGCCTATAACGAGACCGCCGACGAGCCGTTAAAAAACGCGCGAAACGCCGCTGCGGGCGCGCTGCGCAATTTAGACCCCGGCGTTACGGCCGCGCGCAAGCTGGACTGGTTTAGCTACAATATCGGCTTCATCGAAGGAAAAGAGCTCCATAACCAAGGGGAAATGCTGAAGTTTCTCCGTGAAAACGGCTTTCCCGTAAGCGACGCCGTCCGCTTTTTTGAGAATATCAGCGACGTTTGCGACGCGATCGGCGAAGCGGAAAGCGAACGCGGCAAACTGGATTTTCTGATAGATGGTATGGTCGTAAAGATCACGGATTTCCACACGCGCGAAAGCATGGGGTATACGGAGCGCTTCCCTCGCTGGGCGATCGCCTATAAATTTCCCGCGGAGGAGGTCACGACGACCGTGCTGGACGTGACGTGGGAGGTCGGGCGCACGGGCAAGCTTACGCCGCGCGCTCATCTTGCCTCCGTGGAGCTTGCGGGCGCGACCATCAGCCACGCGACGCTCAACAATTTCGACGACATCTGCCGCAAGCGCGTAGGCATAGGCTCCCGCGTATTTCTGCGGCGCAGCAACGAGGTGATCCCGGAAATCCTCGGCGCGGTGGACGGCGACGTGCCGGAGCGCATGATCGAAAAGCCCGTTCGCTGTCCCTCCTGCGGCGCACACATTGAACAGCGCGGCGCGCATATCTTCTGCACGAACTCGCTATCCTGCAAGCCGCAGATCGTGGCGCGCCTTGTACACTACGCTTCGCGGGACGCTATGGACATCGATACGTTTTCCGAAAAGACGGCGCAGCTTTTTATAGACGAGCTGAATCTTTCCAGCATACCCGAACTGTACGCGCTCGATCCGGCTTCTCTGCGTGCGCTCGCGGGCTTTGGCGAAAAGAAGATACAGAATTTGCTCTCCGCCTTGGAAAACAGCAAGCACAGGCCGCTTGGCGCGTTTCTTTTTGCTATTGGGATCCCGAATGTAGGCGCAAAAACCGCGCGCGATCTGGCGCGCCGCTTCCGAACGCTGTCCAGCGTGCGAAGCGCGAGCCGCGAGGCGCTTCTTTCCATTCCCGACGTTGGCGAGATCGTTGCGGACAGCATCCTCACCTTCTTTGCGGATCCGCTGCTTAACGATTCCGTGGATCGCCTGCTTTCCTTGGGCGTGACCCCGCAGGAGGAAAACGCTATCGACGCGCAAAGCCCCATTTCCGGCAAAACGCTTGTGGTAACCGGCACGATGGAGCGTATGGATAGGAAGGGTATGGAAGCAAAGATCGAAGCCTTGGGCGGAAAGGCTGCCGGAAGTGTGAGCAAAAAAACGGATTACGTTGTGGCGGGGGAAAGCGCCGGAAGCAAGCTTGACAAGGCGCGCGCGCTCGGCATTCCCGTTCTGTCGGAAAGTGAATTTTTTGCGCTGATCGGCGAATAGGCCTTTGTTGAATTTCATCATACGCTGTGCTATACTAAATAAGTTACAGCATTGGAGGATACATCTTTGGTAAACAGTATGACAGGCTTTGGCCGTGCCAGTTGCAGCCGGGACGGCAGGGAAATGACCATCGAGTTCAAAAGCGTCAACCACCGCTATTTGGACTTGAGCTTTCGCATGCCGCGGCACATTGGTTTTGTGGAGGAGGTGCTGCGCGCCGTTCTCAACGATACTCTTTCCCGCGGCCATATAGACGTATTCGTGAATTATCGTAATACGCGAAACGACGCGCGTACCGTTCAGGTGGACGCGGCGCTTCTGGGTCAATACATCGCGGCCGCGCAGCAGGCTAACGCCCCTTATGGGCTACGCGATGATATTTCGCTTATGAACATGCTGCGCATGCCGGACGTGTTGGAGCTAACGGAGGCGGAGGAGGATAAGGACGCGGTTTGCGCGCTTGCAAAAGAAACCGCGCTTCTTGCGCTTTCCGAACTTAAGGACATGCGCGCCAAGGAAGGCGCACGTCTTTATGCAGACCTATACGCGCGTGCGGCTGTGGTATCGGATTTGGCGGAAAAAGCTGCCGAGCGCGCGCCGCTCGTGGTTACGGAATATAAGCAGAAGCTTGACGAGCGCATCGAAAAGCTGATCGATACGGCGGAGGTTGACCGCCAGCGCCTTGCGACGGAGGTAGCGCTGTTTGCGGATAAAGCAAGCATAGAAGAGGAGATCGTGCGTTTGCGCAGTCATGTCGCGGCGTATAAGGCGCTGTTAGAGAGTGCTGAGCCCGCGGGACGGAAGCTTGATTTCATCGTGCAGGAAATGAACCGGGAATTCAACACCATGGGTTCCAAGGCCAACGACGCAGCGCTTGTAAAGTGCGTATTAGACGGTAAGGCGGAGATCGAAAAGATCCGCGAACAGATACAGAACATAGAATAGGAGCGCGCATGGGGATCAAGCTTGTCAACGTCGGCTTTGGCAATATCGTTTCGGCAAACCGCATCATTTCCATCGTCCTGCCGGACAGCGCGCCATCAAAGCGCCTGATTCAGGAGGCGCGGGAACGCAGCAAGCTTATCGACGCGTCGCATGGCCGCCGCACAAGATCGGTCATTGTGATGGACAGCGCGCATGTAGTGCTTTCGGCGCTGCAGGCGGAAACCATCGCGTCGCGCGTCGCGAATTTACAACGGGAGGATCATGCATGAATCGCGGTATGCTCATAGTTGTATCCGGACCGTCGGGCGTAGGAAAGGGCACGGTCTGCAACGCGCTTTTCGCGCAGGACGCAAGGCTGACCTTCTCCGTTTCCGCGACGACGCGCGCGCCGCGTCCGGGCGAGAAGGAGGGCGTAAGCTACTTCTTCATCAGCGACGCGGAATTTCAGCGCATGGTGGAGCAGGACGCGTTTTTGGAGTACGCCCGTAATTTCAACATCAGCAGCTACGGTACGCCCAAGGCGTATGTGGAAAAGATGCGCGACGAAGGCAAGGACGTAGTTCTTGACATCGACGTCAAGGGCGCCGCGAACGTAAAAAGGATCTGTCCCGACGCGGTGACGATCTTTATTGCGCCGCCGTCTATGGCAGCCTTGGAAGCCCGTTTGCGCGGAAGGGCTACGGAAGACGAGGAGGCGCTGCAAAAGCGTCTGCGCGAAGCGGTTATCGAAATGAATCGTATCGACGAATACGAATATCTCGTCGTGAACGACGTGCTGCAAACAGCCGTGGGCGATATGCACAGCATCATCAACGCGGAGCGCTTGCGCACCTCTCGCAATCAAAGTCTATTCAATCAACTACGAGGAGGCAGTTACAATGATTAACAATCCGCCGGTCAATGAATTACAGAGCAAGGTAGGCACAAGGTATATGCTGGTCACCGTGGTTGCCAAGCGCGCGCGTCAGCTTGTGCTCGACCCTGAACGCATCGGCAACCAAAAACCCGTATCGGTAGCCGTGGATGAATTGTACGATAACCAGCTGAACATCAAATTCCCCGAGGAGTATACCGCAAGATGAAATGCGTGGTGCTGGGCATAACGGGCTCCATCGCCGCTTACAAGGCCTGCGACATCATAAGCAGGCTTAAAAAAGTTGGGGTTGACGTGCGCGTTATCCTCACGAAAGCGGGCGCGGAATTCATTACGCCTTTGGCGTTGGAGAGCCTTGCGCATACGCCTGTCGTCACGGATATGTTCAGCCGCGAAGCGCCTTGGGAGATCGAGCATGTGGCGCTTGCCAAGCGCGCGGACGTTTTTTTGATAGCGCCCGCCAGCGCCAACTTCCTTGGTAAAGCCGCATCCGGTATCGCGGACGATATGCTCACGACCACCATCCTTGCGACCAAAGCGCCCATCTTGATAGCGCCCGCGATGAATACCAACATGTATCTGCATCCGCAGGTGCAATCCAATATTCAAACGCTCAAGGCGCGTGGATGCCAATTTGTCGAGCCAGCCAATGGCTTGCTTGCTTGCGGTGACGAGGGCGTCGGCCGTTTGGCCGAGGTTGATTCCATTATTGCTGCGGTCTTACAAACGCTGCAAATCAAGCGGGATCTTATAGGAAAGCGCATTCTCGTAAGCGCAGGTCCGACGCAGGAGCGTATCGATCCCGTACGCTACATCACCAACCGTTCCTCCGGCAGGATGGGGTATGCTTTGGCGGAGGCTGCGGCGGAACGCGGCGCGGTCGTGACGCTTATCAGCGGGCCTGCGAATCTGCAAACGCCTTCCGGCGTAACGCGGATCGACATACAATCCTCCGAGGACATGTATAACGAGCTGACGGCGCGCTTTGCAGACTGCGACGCCGTTTTGATGGCGGCGGCGCCCGCCGATTTTACGCCCGAAAGCGTTGCAACGCAAAAGATCAAGAAAGACGGCGAATCGCTTTCCCTTTCATTGAAGCCCACGAAGGATATTCTCGCGTCCCTTGGAAAAGCGAAGAAGGGACAGCGCTTGCTTGGCTTTGCCGCGGAAACGCAGGATCTAGAGAAAAACGCGCTTGCAAAGCTAAAAAAGAAAAACCTTGATATGATCGCCGCAAACGACGTAACGGCCAAAAACGCCGGATTTGGTGTGGAAACAAACGCCGTTACGGTATATAAGCCGGATGGCTCCAAGGCGCAAAGCGGATTGATGACCAAGCGCGCGCTTGCCGATTGGCTGTTGGACAAATTGTTTTTTGAGGTTTGAGATCATCAAAGCATGAGCGCGCACGCGCTCTTTTTTACTATCGGAATCAGGAGAGGGGGTGTGGTATTGTTTGCAAAAGTGATCGTCGATATAGCGCATGCGGACGTTGACCGGCTGTTTACATACCATGTTCCCGAAGATATGTCCCTTCAGCTTGGACAGCGCGTTGTCGTGCCCTTTGGCGCGGGAAACAAGCCTACGGAGGGGTTCGTACTTGCGCTGCTGGATGAGATCGAGCCGGTAAAATACCAGATCAAGGCGATTTTACGGACGCTTGAGCCCTTCAGCGTTCTTTCCAAAGAGCAGATCGCGCTTGCCTATTGGATACAGGAAAGCTATCGCTGCGTATTGGTGGACGCGCTGCGCTTAATGATTCCGGCGGAGCTTCGCGGCGGGCGCGTAAAGGAGAAAACCATACGCACCGTGATGCTGCATCCGCAGTTGGATCAGGAAAAAACGCTGGAATCGCTGCAAACCAAAAACGGAGTTTGCAAAGCGCCAAGGCAGAATGAGGTGCTCTCTCTCATGCTGCAATGTGGCAAGCCCATGAGCACCGCCGACATCTGCGGCTTTATTCCGGGCGCCGCATCCGCCATCGCGGCCTTATGTAAAAAAAACATCATCGTTTCGCAGGATTTTGTGACCTTCCGCGATCCTTTCGCCGATATGCAAACGGAACCGAGCCTTCCGCAGCATCTGCTGCCCGCGCAGCAAACGGCGTATAACAGCATTGCCGCGGCGCTTGACAAACGTGCGGGCACACTGCTTCTGCACGGCGTCACGGGAAGCGGCAAGACGGAAGTTTATTTACAGGCCATTGCAAAGGTCATAAAGGAGGGAGGGAAGGCGATCGTTCTGGTGCCGGAAATCTCCTTAACGCCGCAAACCATGAGCCGCTTCAAAAGCCGCTTCGGCGACCGCGTCGCGATACTCCACAGCCATCTTTCCGCGGGCGAACGGTATGACGAGTGGCGGCGCATCCGTTTGGGGCGCGCCGACGTCGTAATCGGCGCACGCAGCGCCGTTTTTGCGCCCGTAGAAAACCTTCGCATGATCGTGATCGACGAGGAGCACGAGCCGTCATATGCCTCCGAGATCACGCCCCGCTATAACGCGATCGAAACGGCGGCGAAGCGGTGCGAGCTCAATGGCGCCGTGCTGCTGCTCGGCAGCGCCACGCCCTCGCTTCTAAGCTATTACAGAGCCACACACAATCGCTACACGCTCCTTTCCATGCCGCAGCGCGTAAACGATATTCCCATGCCCAAGGTGCAAATCGTGGATATGCGCAGCGAATTCATGAACGGCAACACCAGTATTTTTAGCGCCGCCCTGCATCTTCGCTTGGCGGAATGCTTGAAGGCGGGCGAGCAAGCAATCCTTTTTATGAACCGCCGTGGGTATTCCACCTTCGTTTCCTGCCGCGGCTGCGGCTATGTTTTCAAATGCGAGAACTGCGATGTGTCCATGACCTATCACAAGACCGAACATATACTCAAATGCCACTATTGCGGCCACACGATGCGTTTTCCAAAGGTTTGCCCTTCCTGCGGGAAGCCATATATCAAATGCTTCGGCGTCGGTACGCAGCAGGTGGAGGAGGCGCTGCATCAGGCGTTTCCCGGCGTAGCATCGCTGCGCATGGATATCGACACGACGCACGGTAAAAACGCGCATTACGAGATATTGCAGCGCTTTTCAAGCGGACAGGCGCAGGTGCTGATCGGGACGCAAATGGTCGCCAAGGGGCTGGATATCCCCAACGTCACGCTCGTAGGCGTGATCGCGGCGGACGCAACGCTGCACATTCCGGACTATCGAAGCGCGGAGCGGACCTTTCAGCTTACCACGCAGGTAGCGGGGCGCGCGGGACGGGACGCGAACAAGGCCGGTCATGTGGTCATACAAACCTATTCGCCGGCGCACCCCGCGATCACGCTTGCCGCGGCACATGATTATCCCTCGTTTTACGCAATGGAGATCGAGCAAAGGCGCAAAGCCGCCTTTCCGCCCTTCTCCCTGTTTGTTCGTATTCTTTTTACCGGAGAGGAGGAGAGCGTGCTCTACACCGCCTCGGAGCGATGCGCTAAGGGCTTGCACGCCGCCATCACGGAAACGCTTGTAGATGTAGGCGGCGATCCTAGAGAGCTTCTTATGCTCTACGCGTCCGCAGCGCCTATTGTGAGAAAGCAGGGCGCGTACCGGTATCAGGTGCTGCTCAAGCTTGCGCGCACCAAAGCGACCAAGTCCGTTCTGCATACCATCTATCAATACTGTGACGAGCATCGGAACGAACACCAGTCCATGCCGGAGATCAACCCGCAAAGCTTATTTTAACAGGCTATTCATTCGCGGACGCACCCTTTTGCGCCGCGTCGATATACGACTGCATTTTCTCATTCGAAAAGCCAAACTCCTTTTGCAGCGCCTTCAGCGCGTAATCGCGGCGCTGCGCCAAGCAGTCTCGAAGGCTGGAAACATATTTCTCCCAAGCGGATACCGAGGAGGGATCGCCCCATTTCTCTATATGCCGCTGCATTTCCGGCGCAAGCTCCGCCTTATACGCGTCGAGGAGCGCGGTCAACCGTTCGGAAGTCAGCATATTGTATACCACATAAACATATCGTGCGCAGAATCTGTCGCACCAGCCGGGATTCTTGCGAAAGCCGCAGAAAATGTCCATATTGGTTATGCTAAGATCCTGCGAGGGAACGCCCTCCGGCTTAAAATATTCGGGCAAAATATTGCGCGACGGATTGCTGGCGCTAAACCCAAGATCCAAATCGAAAAACACAGGCCGCCATTTAACGGCATAGTCTTGTGAGCGCCAATACTTCTGATTGAACATGTCGCCGTTTGCAAAAAATGTCTGCGCTATGACGTAATCGGTAAAATAGTCCTCGTCCACCCATTGGCAGAATTCCGCGAACAACGCGTCGTTAGAAAGATCGCGGCCAACGGCGTATTCGCGAATACGCTTCATATCCGCCTTTTCGCCAGCCAAGCGCGTTTCGTTGCGGCGGATAATATCGACGGCGTTGGGATCGACGCCGTAATGCGTCGCGAGGTATTCTTCGTTCTGGTTCTCGTTTAGGTCATAAACGCCCCAATATTGCGCGTTGATATAGACGACCACAGGGCGGGTTTCCACCGTTTCGATACGCATGCCCTTGACAGCCTTTGCAAACAGGGAATCACGCATGCGCGCCTTATCGCGATCCTGACCGGAATTGCGGACGCATAGAGATTTGTAAACGTCAACGTCGCTGTCCGGGAAGAAGGGATAGCTCGTTTGGCTCACGCCGTAGCCCGCCCGAAGGAAGATGGAGAGGGATTTTTGCCGCGCCAGCAGCGTAGACGCGCCGTTGACGCGCAGCCCGCACGGAAAATCGACGCCGCGCTTGCCGTCTGCCTCATAGTATTCGCAATAGCCCTCACGCTCCACCTTTTCCCAGCGGTCTATCACGGAATAAACCTGATCGAAGGAGACGCTGTCGGTAGAAAGGCAGACGACGGGCAGGGTGTGCGGCTGATTAAAAATATAGGTGGCAGCGGCGCTGTCCGAATCCAGCAGCCCATCCTTTACAGCTATCGCCTTGACGACCGTATTCTTCTTTACTTCAAGCGGCGTTGTATACACGGCGGATTCACGCGTCGGCTTACTTCCGTCCGTCGTATAATGGATAGCAGCGCCTTCGGTTTGGCAGGTAAGAAGTAAAGAAAACGCGTCTTCGTGATACAGGGTGATGTCGCTAAAAGCAGGCGACTGCACATACCCAGGCAACATCGCTTCCGCGTTTTTTTGATTGCGCGTGGGCGAGGAGAAAAAAACGCGCGCCATATCGCCGTCTTGCCGTCCGGACGTTACGCCGGCGCGCAAAACCCCTGTGGAAAAAACGTCGCGTATCTCACCATTTCTATCAAACAAAAGCAGCGTTTCGCCCGTGTTGGATATGCCAAAGGGCGCCGAAACGCCCTCTTTTTCACCGCTTGCGTTTGCCATAACGCTGATATATCCGCCCGCTTCTATAGATAGATCGGGGAAGGTAAACGCGTCCGGTACGTTTGGATCGTCCGTCAGTCGCCACCCCTTGAGATTGACGTCCTGCGATGACGCGTTGTATAGCTCGATCCAATCCGGCTTACCGCTCTTGGCGGCGTTGACCGCGCACACCTCCGAAATATAAACGCCGGACGGATCGGGAAGGGCAACAGCGCCCATCGTTTCAAAAGCATGCGCGTCGTTCTTCGCGCCGGGCGTCGGCGTTGCGAAATAAGCAAGCTGTCCGTTTTCGTCCAGCCCCACGGCGATGTTTTTCCCTATGGCAGGATCGATCTGTATGCGCTGTGTGCATAAGCCGTTTTTGTTGGTGAAAAGCAGCGCGCCATCCTTTTCCGAGAACGAAAAGGACGTATGAAGCGCGCCGTCGTTCGTATCCTTGCCGTCAAGATATACCAGCAGATAGCCGTTCGGCTCGATTGCGGCTTCCGCGGGAAAAGACCATTTCAGCGGGTTGTCAGCCTTGTCCGAAAGGCAGTATCCCGCAAGCGATACGCGCTCGTTCGTCGTATTGTACAGCTCCGCCCAAGCAACGCGGTCGCCGTCCGCGTTGACGATGCTGTATTGGTTGTTGACAAGCACTTCGTTGAGTAGAACGACGTCCGCAGCTTCCACGATCGTCGCGTTGGTAAAGGTGCGCGCGTCGTTTTCGCCAAACGGCATAGGGAAGGCCGAATACATATGGCTTGCGACCACGGCAATATCATCGAGCAGTGCCAAGTCCCAGCTCATGCTGTCGCAAATGACGCCCTTGGCGTCGCTAAGATACACGGTATCGTCCTTACCGCCAAGCTTGAAGGAGGCGTGCAGTTCGCCGTCGCTTTTATCCTTGCCGGACATAAACACCGTCGCGTAGCCGCCCGGCGCGACCGCAACATCCGGCATCTGCCATTTGATGGGATCGGCGCTGTCGTCCGAAAGATAAAAGGAGGCGAGGGACACAGGCGCGCTTGCCGTATTATAAAGCTTTACATAGGGGAAATATTCGCCGCTTTCGCTTGCGACGGTATTCGTGTTATGCGGCAAGACCTCGGAAAGACGCAGGGAATCGCTCCCCGCATAGGTGACGTCGGCTAGGCTTTTGACGATATCATCGCCGTTCTCCGCGCCCGGCGTGGGGCTTGCGCAGTAGCCGAAATCGCCGTTTTGCTCCCGCGCGTAGGAAATATCCGCCTCCAACGCGGGGATATCCAGCATTTGCAGCATGTTATAATAGTTATCGGTAAGGTAGAGGGATTCGCCGCTTTTTGACAGCGCAAAGCCCGTACACAAATCCGCGTCCTGCTTGCATGCATATACGATCATATAGGCGCGCGGCTGTATGGTGATGGCGGGGAAGGTCCACTTATGCGGTTCCTTCAAATTATCGCTCAAGCCATAGCCCGAAAGATCCACCGCTTGATCGGAATCGTTGTATAGCTCGATCCAGTCCGGCGTGCCAAGCGCGTCGTCCGTGAGCGTATGGGTGTTAGAGGACATAACCTCGTTGATGTAGATCGGGGACACCGCCGCATCCGCATTGAACACGACGTTCGCACATGCCGTGCAGGAAAACATGCACAGAACAAGTATTAACATGACAGAACGTCTTGTAAGCGCCAAATTTCTCATGTCGTTCATTATACCATACTCCGCAAGGAAGCGAAAATACAATATGTCGAAAATTCGTACAATTATGACAGTTTCGCCAACCTCCTTGCGCCAAACCCGTACAGCGTCTATAATATTGAGAACGAGGTGATGATATGAGTAAGCAGCTGGTATTGATTTGCGACGATCAGCCTATTATCCATGAAACGCTCAGCGTTTATTTGGAAAACGACGGCTTTGCCGTCGCTTCGGCGGAGGATGGACAGGAAGCGATCGATAAGGCGGTTTTGCTAAATCCCGATCTGATCATACTCGATCTGATGATGCCGAAAAAATCCGGCACGGAGGTATGCCGCGAGCTACGCGCCAAAAGCCGTGTGCCCATCATCATGCTCACAGCTAAGAGCGAGGAAATCGACCGCATACTCGGCTTGGAGCTTGGCGCCGACGATTATATCGTCAAGCCCTTCAGCGCGCGCGAGGTCGTGGCAAGGGTCAAGGCGGTTCTGCGCCGCTTCACCGCCGCCAAGGAAGAGCCGCAGAAGGTGCTCCGTTTCCCCGGCTTGGAAATCAACATATCCAGCTATGACGTTCGCGTAAACGGCGAATCCGTTCCCTTTACGCCCAAGGAAGTCGAGGTCCTCTATATCCTCGCGTCGCATCCCGGCCGCGTTTACGACAGGGAGAAGATACTCTCCGAGGTTTGGGGCTATGATTACTTTGGCGATACGCGCGCCGTGGATACGCAAATCAAGCGCATTCGCCAAAAGCTTCCTGAGGAGAACGTGCCTTGGGGCATTCGCACGGTATACGGCGTAGGTTACAAATTCGAAACGGGTGACGTATGAAAAAAGGATCGTTGCTTTTTAGAATGATGTGGCTGATCCTGCTGACAATCTTCTTGAGTGCCGCGCTGACGGCGCTCATATTTAATTATGTCGGCACCTCTGTATTTTCGCAGCTTAAAGCGCAGGAGATCGCGCCGCGCGCGAAATATGTGGCTGATCTCACCGCGGACTACATGCAAGGTAAGATCACGCAGGTAAGCTATGCGCGCGCGGTCGGTTCCAACTACCGCATCTGGGACGCGTCGCTGTATGTTTATGACGCGCACGGCCATCTCTTCGTATATCCCAAGGACAACAACGCAAACCAAAGCAACATCGAAGCAACCAAGCTGCTGCTTCCTTCCATTTTGGAGGGACAAAGCCTTTATAACACCGAGGGCGGCGCTGCAAACGCGGGTGTGGTATTGGGCGATCCCGTCTTTTCGGACGACGGCGAAGTGATCGGCGCCGTATTTATGATGAAGCCCATCAGCGAGGTCACAACGGCGATCCGAAGCCTGACATATTCGCTTTTGATTACCATGCTGGCCGTATTGGTGCTGATGATATTCCCCGCCTATTGGGGATCGAACAAGATCGTAAAACCGATATTGCAGATGACGCGCGCAGCCGACGCTATGGCCTTGGGCGATTTCAGCGTCCGCGCCACCGATACGGGCACGGGGGAGATCGCGCAGCTCGGCAAGGCGTTCAACTATCTATCCGGCGCGCTGTCGCAAAACATCGAGGAATTGACGTTTGAAAGAAACCGTCTGCGCGCGACGCTCTTTGGCTTGCAGGAAGGCATTGTCGCCGTCAACGCGCAGGGCGGCGTTGCGCAGTATAATCCGTCGGCCGTTCGGCTGATGGGTGGGAATGATGATACGGCGTTTTCCTCATTGCCCGTTTACGAAAGCTTAAAAGCGCTGACCGACAGCGTTTTGAAAAGCGGCGAGACCGCTACGTCCGAAACGCCGTATGAAGATACTACGCTTCGCATGACAGCGACGCCGCTTGTGGACGACAACGGCAAAACGGAAGGCGTCGTCGCGATGATACAGGATATAACCGAAGCGATCCGCTTGGAGCAAACTAGGCGCGATTACGTCGCCAACGTATCGCATGAACTACGAACGCCGCTTGCTTCCATCCGCAGCCTTGCAGACGCGCTCAACGACGGTTTGGTAAAGAAGGATGAGGATAAAGCGCGTTATTACGGCTATATCCTGCATGAATCCGTGCGCCTGTCGCGTCTGATCGACGATCTCTTAGAGCTTTCACGTCTGCAATCCGGCGGCGTAGCACTGCATAAACGCAATTTTTCCGTAGAGGAAATGGTATTGGATGTGGCGGATCGATATGCAGCAAGCGCCGCGGAACGCGGCGAGAAGATCGAGCTTTCCATGCCCGATCCGTGTCCCATGGCGTATTCGAATCCGGATCGCGCCGAGCAGGTCTTGATCGCACTCTTGGATAACGCCATCAAGCACGCGGCGCCCAACGCGCATATTCGCGTCGGCGTAACGGACGAGCCGACGCTTGTGCGCCTTGCGGTTTCCAATGACGGCAGCATCGCAAAGAGCGATGTATCGCACCTGTTCGAGCGCTTTTATAAAGCGGATCACGCGCACTCGGGCGGCGGTACGGGGCTGGGGCTCGCGATCGCCAAGGAGATCATGGAACTGCTGCACGAACAGATTGGCGTAACGTCGGAAAACGGACAGGTCGTTTTCTCCTTTACGCTGCACAAGCAGTAACGCGGGCTTTACAAATGGGGATTTCCTGTGAAAAAGCGTCCTTGCCGTTTGCGGACACACGCTTGTATGCTATAATATTGAAAGAATACATGGGGGGAATGATGATATGAGTACGAAGATTTTGATTGCGGACGACGATAGGGTCGTGCATGAATCGCTGGGTATCTATCTGCGCAACGACGGCTACGAGCCGGTGGACGCCTATGACGGCGAGCAGGCGCTGCAGATCATGGCTAGCAACGACATCTCTCTTTTCGTGCTGGATATCATGATGCCAAAGCTTAGCGGCATCGACGTTTGCAAGCAGATTCGCAAGGAATCGCGCGTTCCCATCATCATGCTTACGGCAAAGGGCGAGGAGATCGACCGCATACTGGGGCTTGAGCTGGGCGCGGACGATTATATCGTGAAGCCCTTCAGCCCGCGCGAGGTCGTGGCGCGCATCAAAGCTGTGCTGCGCCGCACGAGCGAACAGCAGCAGGACGCCGATGACGGCTGTGTTCGGCGCGACGGTCTTGTGATCGACATCAAAAGCTATACCGTAACGCTCAACGGGCATTCGGTCGTATGCACGCCCAAGGAAATCGAGATTTTGTATCTGCTCGCGTCCAATCCCGGGCAGGTTTTCACGCGCGAGCAGCTTCTCAATAAGGTTTGGGGCTATGATTTTGCGGGAGAAACGCGCACGGTCGATACACATATCAAGCGTATCCGCGCAAAGCTTGACAACACGGGCTTGGATTGGAGCATCAAAACCATCTATGGCGTAGGATACAAATTTGAGGTCGAATAGATGCACAGTGTAATGTTCAGGCGCTTATTGATTGCGATCATCGTTGCTTTGTTGATCGCATCCTTTATGATGGTCGCCGGATATTCCTATTTCAGCGAAACGATCTACGAGGAATTCGCCAGTGAAGACGCAATAAGCAAGGAACAGATCGTACGGCTTGCCGACAGGCTCAACAACATGCTTTTGTTGCTGTCGGCCGTCGTTGTGCCCATGATCCTTCTATTGTGCGTGGTAAGTATACGGCAGCTTACCTCGCCGCTTCACGATATGAGCGAAGCCGCCATCAAGATGTCCAAGGGGCAGTTCGACGTGCGTGTGGACGAGGATATGCCCGGCGAGGTCGGTATCCTTTCGCGGGCGCTCAACTCGCTTTGCGACGTGCTTTCCCAAACCATCCATCAACTCAGCACGGAAAGGGATCAGCTCGACGCGATACTTCAAAGCCTGACGGACGGCGTCGCCGTGACGGACGGCGTAGGGATGCTAACGCACTATAACGGCGCGCTGATGCGGATGTTCGGCGCGGTGAACGTACAAAGCCGCGAGGAGCTTGTGTCCGACCCCATGATATGGAAGGCGTTTGACGAGGTCTATATTTCCGGAGAGTCCCAAACGCTCACTTATCCCACAACGGCGGACAGGACGCTTTGGATCACCATATCGCCCGTTGTAAACGAGGAGAAGCGGCGAACCGGCGTCGTGGGTCTTTTCAAGGATATGACGGAGATGGAGCGGTTGGAAAAGATGCGCCGGGAATATGTGGCAAACGTGTCCCACGAGCTGCGTACGCCGCTTACGGCGGTGCGCGGGCTGCTTGAGCCGCTTTCTGACGGCCTTGTAACCAAGGAAGAGGACAAGCAGCGCTATTACAAGATCATGCTGCATGAGGTGCTTCGCTTATCCCGTTTGATCACCGACATGCTGATGATCAGCCGCTTACAGTCGGGTACGGAATACATGGAGCTTTCGCGGGTGGATATGCAGGAACTCGTGCGCGATCTCGCCACAAGCTATTCGGCGGCGGCGGAGCAGCACGGTATTGAATTGGTCGTTGACGCGATGGACACGCCCGACGCTCTGACCGATCCCGACCGTATCGAACAGGTTCTGATCATCCTGTTGGATAACGCCATGCGCTATACGCCATCGGGCGGTACGATATCCATATCGCTACGCTGCGGCAAGCGCCTTTTGGTAAGCGTTACGGACACCGGCTGCGGCATACCCGCCGAGGATCTGCCGCATGTGTTCGAGCGTTTTTATAAGGTGGACAAATCGCGCAACGAAGGCGGAACCGGTCTGGGACTTTCCATCGCGCAGTATATCATGGAGAAGCTGGAAGAGAGTATATGGGTGGAAAGCGAGGTAGGCAAGGGCACCTGCTTTACCTTTACGGTCAAGCGCTTTGAAGCAAACGCCATACAGCTTGGGCCGGCCGCGCAGACCATCACCGTGCATGATAAGGAAGAGGCTGCCGCCGTTGAGGCGTATATGCTCAACGCGCCCTTCGAGGTGATCAAAACGCCGGAAAAGAAGGACAAGCCCGAGAGGAAAGCAAAGGAGAAAAAGAAAAAGTGAGCGGCGGCTGCACGCTTTGCCCGCGGCGTTGCCATGCGGAGCGAACCGAGCGCGCAGGCTATTGCGGCGCTCTTTCTTTGCCGCACGTTGCAAACGTCATGCTGCATCCGTGGGAGGAGCCTTGCATCAGCGGCAAACACGGTACGGGCGCTATCTTTTTCTGTGGCTGCAATCTGCACTGCGTGTTCTGCCAAAACCATGCGATCAACCACACCATGACGGGTCGGCAGATGGACGCTGCTCTTTTGGCGGAAACGATGCTTGCCTTGCAGGCGCAGGGCGCGCATACGATCGATCTTGTGACCCCGACGCCGCATGTGGATGTGATCCTCCCGGCGATAACAAAGGCGCGCAAAGAAGGGCTGCGCATTCCCGTCGCGTACAATACGAACGGTTATGAGACGCGGGAGACGCTGGACCGGCTCGATGGCTTCATCGATATTTACCTGCCGGATCTCAAATATGTCACCGCCGATACCGCAAAGCGTTATTCCGACTGCGGCGATTATTTTTCCTTTGCGGCCCCCGCGATACAAGCTATGTATGCGCAGGTAGGGGAGCTTACGATCGATGAAAACGGTATTGCGCAGCGCGGCCTGCTCATACGGCATCTCGTTTTGCCGGGCGCCGTAAGCGAAACGCGCCGCGTTTTGGAGTATATCGCCGCCACGTTTCCCTTGACCACGCATCTTTCCCTGATGGGGCAGTATGTTCCCATGCACAACGCGCGGCTGTATCGGCCACTGGATCGAAGGCTTTTGCGCCGCGAATACGAACGCGCGGTTGCTCATTGTATTTCGCTGGGCTTTTCGAATGTGTATATCCAAGGCTTGGATTCCGCCAACGCTTCCTACACGCCGCTTTTCGCGGAATCGTAAGCATATATGAACAAATTGTAAATACGATGTTTTTTTACCGTTTCTGCGTCAAAATAACGAAAAAAGACTTGCGCGCGTCTAGGTTTCATGCTAACATGTGGGTAAGAGAAAGTAGTTCTCAGTCATTCGGAGCAAAACAGTTGTTTCTTCATTGTTTTTCCTCCAAATAAAACACCGAAATCATCCTTTATCTGTTGATTCCGAATGACATGAAGACCCGAAAGCGATTTCGGGTCTTTTTCTTTGCCAATTTGTTATGTGTTCTTGTAGCGGCCATAAAAATAAAGTAAAATAGACGATGGATAGTATCGTAATGGAGATGAAACATGCTGGATCGTTACGCCGCCTTTTTCAAAGCCCTGCAAGAGGTTCCGCTTGAAGTGGGATTATCGATGCGTACCCGCACCTCCTTTCATATCGGCGGACCCGCGAACGCGCTATTCCCGCGGAACGTAGACGAGCTTCTTCACATCATGCAGGTCGCGGCCGCCATGGAGGTTACGCCGATGGTGCTTGGCAACTGCACGAACCTTCTTGTCAGCGATCAGGGTATCGAGGAGCCGGTCGTTTTCATTACAAACGCGCTTTCCGGCGTCGAACACGCGGATACGCTCTTTACGGTACAGGCGGGGACGCTTTTGAGCACGTTTGCAAAGGAAACGCTTCGCATGGGCTATATGGGGCTGGAATGGGCGAACGGCATACCCGGCGCGGTGGGCGGCGGCATTGCCATGAACGCAGGTGCATATGGCGGGGAAATCAAGGACAGCCTTACGGAAGTGACGTATATTGAAAATGGCGAATTGCATACCGTGCGCCCGCAAAGCGGCGATCTTTCCTATCGGCACAGCGTTTTCGCGGCGCCCTCCCGTATCACGGTAAGCGCGAAGTTCGCCTTACAGCCTGATGACGGGCATGCAGGAGAGCGGATGCGGGAATATATGGAAAAGCGGATCGCAAAGCAGCCGCTGCAATATCCCAGCGCAGGCAGCGTCTTTAAGCGCCCGCAGGGATGTTACGCCGGCAGTATGATCGAACAGGCCGGATTGAAGGGCTTTGAAATCGGCGGCGCGCGGGTAAGCGACCTGCACGCGGGCTTTATTATCAACACCGGCGGCGCGACCTGTGCCGACGTGCTCTCTTTGATCGAGCATATACAAACGCGCGTGCTTGCGCAAAGCGGCGTGCTGCTGCAGCCGGAGCTAAAGATTATAGGAAAGGGCGTATAGAATCAAAATGTATCTTCTGATCGTAACGGGCATGTCCGGCGCGGGGAAAACGAGCGTGCTGAAGCGCCTTGAGGATATTGGTTTTTTCTGTGTGGATAATCTGCCCTGTGAAATGCTGCCCGGCTTTTTGCAGCTTTGCGAAAAGGCCACGACGCCCGTAGAACAGGCTGCCGTTGTGATGGACAGCCGGGAGAGCGTATTGGGCAGCGGCTTTCAAAGCGCGCTGGACGCATTGGAAGCGCAGAATGTGCACTACGATATTATTTTTCTGGATTGCAGCGACGAGGTGCTAAGCCGCCGCTACAGCGAAACGCGCCGTCGGCATCCGCTCAACCCGCAGAACATTCAGGATGGTATCCGGCGCGAGCGGGAAATGCTCGCAGCCTACAGGCACCGGGCAAAATTTGTCGTGGACACGACGCATTTGACGCCGGTGGAACTCCAGCATATGCTGGAGGAATCCCTGTCCTTAAAAAACAAGGACAAATTCCTTCTCTTGATCGAAAGCTTCGGCTATAAGCACGGCGTACCCATCGAAGCAGATTATGTGTTCGATATGCGCTTCACGGCGAATCCCTTTTATGAGGACGAGCTTCGCGCCCTTTCCGGCATCGATGCGCCCGTGCGTGATTTTGTGATGCAAGACCCCGATTTTCTCTATCTGCTGGATACGGTCGAGACGATGATCCGCCGCTTGGCGCCGCGCTTTATGGAGCAGGGCAAACACCGGCTGATGATCGCCTTCGGCTGCACAGGAGGGCGACACCGCTCCGTGTGCGCGGCGCAAAACATTTATGAACGCGTCAAGAATACCTACAGCACCGTCATCATCCACCGGGATACGATCCTAGAACGTAACGACATTCAAAACCGATAAGGAGCAGAATTTTGTCCTTTTCTTCTTCCACAAAAGATGAGATCGCAAAGCGGCGCGTCAAAAGCACGTCCGAACGCCTCGCGATGCTTTGCGCGCTGACGCACACGGCGGGGTCGCTGACGCTCGGGCGCGGTATCGGTATCCAATATGTAACGGAGAACCACAGCGTAGCCAAGCTGATTGCATCGTTGGCGTCCAGTCTGTATCAGGTTGAAGCGTCTTTAGCCGTGCGGGAGCAGGATCGTTTGAAGTCCCGCAGCATTTTGGTACGGCTTTCCGGCGCAGATTGTGAAAAGCTGCTGCGCGGCGCGGGGTGCCTGCCAAGCGGCGACGCGGCGCAGACGATCAGCAGCATACCGGAGGCTTACAAAAACGACGATGCGGACATACAAAGCCTGCTGCGCGGCGCGTTTCTTGGCTCCGGCTCCATCGCCGCCCCGCAAAAGGGGTATCATCTTGAGATCGTTTGTAAGCACGAGGGCTTTGCACAGGATCTTTGCGAACTGTTTAACCGCTATGAACTCAACGCAAAATGCGCACGCCGCAAATCCAGCTATATCGTCTATATCAAGGAAGGGGATAAGGTTGCCGATTTTCTTCGCATACTTGGCGCGTCCAACAGCACGATGGGCTTTGAGCACGCGCGCGTCGTGCGCAACGTGAGCAACAACCTCAACCGCCAGCGCAATTTTGAGGACGCCAACATGCAAAAAGCCGCAAGAGCCGCGGCGCAGCAATTGATACAAATCGAAAGCATTCAGGCGACCCAAGGGCTTGAAAGCCTTCCCAAACGCCTTTTCGCGGTAGCGGAGGCCAGACTCAATCACCCGGAAGCGACGCTTAACGAGCTTGCAGATATGCTGGAGATCAGCAAATCCTGCCTGAATCATCGCTTCACGAAGCTCGCGGCCTACGCCGCCGCGTACGAGGACAAGGAATAGGAGGAACACCCACATTGGGCAGCTTCGCGCACCTGCACGTCCATACGCAATACAGCCTTCTTGACGGCGCCGCAAGGATCGATGATCTTGTTGCGCGCGCCAAAGAATTGGGTATGGACGCATTGGCGATCACAGATCATGGCGTCATGTACGGCGTGATCGATTTTTACAAGGCCTGCGTCGCAAACGGCGTCAAGCCCATCATTGGCATGGAAGCCTACGTCGCCCCCAATTCCCTGCACGACAGGGAGGGCGTGCGCGACTATGCGCATTTGATCCTGCTTTGTAAAAACGAGCGTGGCTATAAAAATCTTGCCAAGCTTTCTTCCATCGCCTTTACCGAGGGATTTTATTATAAGCCGCGCATCGATTACGATCTGCTCGAACAATATCACGAAGGTCTGATCTGCTTATCCGCCTGTCTTGCGGGCGATATTCCGTCCTATTATTTACAAGGGCAGGATACGAAAGCCGAAGCGCTTGCCCTTCGCTTACAGGGTATGTTTCAGGAGGACTTCTATATTGAGCTGCAAAATCACGGTCTGCCGGAGCAGCAGCTCGTCCTGCCCAAGCTTGACGCGTTAGCCAAGAAGCTGCACATCAAAACCGTCGCCACCAACGACATCCATTATGTCAAGAAGGACGACGCGGAGGCGCAGGACGTTCTTCTATGTGTGCAAACGCAAAAGAGCGTGCAGGACGTGGGACGCATGAGCATGCAGGCGGAGGAGTTCTATCTCAAAAGCGAAGAGGAAATGCGTCAGATGCTCTTCCATTATCCCGACGCCATCGAAAACACGGCGGAGGTCGCGGATAAATGCAGCCTGACCTTCTCCTTTGGCGAACGGCACATGCCAAACTTTACAGCGCCGGACGGACTGGACAACTTCAGCTATCTTCAAAAGCTCTGCGAAGCCGGGTTACGCCGCAAAATGCCCAACGCGGACGGCGAAGCATGGGAGCGGCTGCATTATGAAGCCGACGTCATCGAGCAGATGGGCTTTGTGGATTACTTTCTTATCGTGTGGGACTTCGTGGATTTCGCGCATCGAAACGGCATCTTCGTAGGCCCCGGACGCGGCAGCGGCGCTGGCAGCCTCGTCGCCTACGCGTTGGACATCACCGACGTTAACCCCATCAAGCACGATCTGATCTTCGAGCGTTTTTTGAACCCCGAGCGTATTTCCATGCCGGATTTCGACATCGATTTCTGCATCGAGCGAAGGCAGGAGGTAATCGATTATGTGATCGCCAAATACGGCGAGGATCACGTTTCCCAAATCATTACCTTCGGTTCGCTTGCCGCCAAGCAGGTCATCAAGGACGTAGGCCGCGCGCTCGGCATGGCCTATGGGGATGTGGATAAGATCGCCAAGCTCGTGCCGGGCAGTATGCTGGGCATCACCTTAAACAAGGCGCTGGAAGTCTCCACGGAGCTCAAAGCGCAATACGACGCCAACCCAGACGTGAAAAAGCTCGTCGATCTTTCCATCAAGCTGGAAGGTCTGCCGCGCCACGCCTCCACGCACGCGGCGGGCGTCGTGATATGCAAGGAACCCATCACGGAATACATACCGCTGCAAACCAACGACGGCGCAGTAACGACCCAGTTTCCCAAGGATACGGTAGAGGAACTGGGGCTTCTCAAAATGGACTTTTTGGGGCTTCGCACGCTTACGGTCATACGCGATACGCTTACGTATATCAAGGAGAGCGGAAAGCCCGTTCCCGATCTGTCGGCGCTCACCTTTGACGATCCCAAAGTGTTCCAGCTCATCACCGCGGGGGACACGGACGGCGTGTTCCAGCTGGAATCCGCGGGTATGCGCCAGTTCATGATGCAGCTAAAGCCGGATAACTTTGAGGACATCATCGCGGGCATCTCCCTGTTCCGACCCGGCCCCATGGATCAGATCCCACGCTATATCGCCGGAAAAAACAACCGCGATAACGTGCAGTACGAGCATGAAAAGCTCAAGCCCATCTTGGAAAAAACCTACGGCTGCATGGTGTATCAAGAGCAGGTCATGCAGATCGTCCGCGATCTCGCGGGCTACTCTTGGGGGCGAAGCGACCTCGTGCGCCGCGCAATGGCGAAAAAAAAGCACGCGGTCATGGCAAAGGAGCGCGAATACTTCATTCACGGCATTGAGGAAAACGGCGAGGTCGTCGTTCCCGGCGCCGTGCGAAACGGCGTTCCGGCAAGCGTCGCCAACAAGATATTCGATGAGATGATGGACTTCGCTTCCTACGCCTTCAATAAATCGCACGCCGCCGCCTACGCCTTTGTCGCTTACAGGACGGCATACCTCAAAATCTATTATCCGGTCGAGTTTATGACGGCGCTTATCAACAGCTTTCTCGGTTCGTTTGATAAGATCACGGAGTATGTGTACACCTGCAAATCGCGCGGCATCGACATATTGCCGCCCGACATCAACAAGTCGGCGGCGCACTTTAGCGTGGACGGCGATAATATACGCTTTGGCCTTGCCGCCATACGCAATGTCGGTGAGAATCTCACACAAAGCATCATCGCAAGCAGGAAGGGAAAAGGGGCATACAAGGATTTCTTCGACTTCGTGGATCGTTGCGAGGACCTCAACAAGCGCGCGCTGGAGGGCTTGATCAAGGCGGGCTGTTTCGATTCCACAGGTGCCAAACGCTCGCAGCTTCTCGACGTGTATGAACGCGCGCTGGAGCAGGCCGTAACGGAACGCAAAAGGAATGAATCCGGCCAACTCTCCTTGTTTTCCATGGCCGGCGCGGAAAACGTATTCGACGCAAGGATACCGCTCCCCAACATTCCCGAATTCGATAACCGTCACATGCTTGCCATCGAAAGGGAGTCCATCGGCATTTACCTAAGCGGCCATCCGCTGATGGAATATGAAAAGGTGCTCCAATCCCTCGCCACAACGGCGAATATGCTTGCCGAAGCGGACGGCACAGGCGTGCTGAAGG
>CAZNAL010000008.1:0-36904 GCA_964571055.1 uncultured Oscillospiraceae bacterium
CAGATGCTCTACCGCATGTACACGCGCTACTGCGAGCAGCACGGCTATACCGTCAAGGTGCTGGATCTGCTCGACGGCGATGAGGCGGGCGTCAAGAGCGTCACCTTTGAGGTGGACGGCGAAAACGCCTATGGGTATCTGAAAGCGGAAAAGGGCGTACACAGGCTGGTGCGCATATCCCCCTTCGACGCGGCGGGGCGGCGGCATACCTCCTTTGTTTCTTTGGACGTAACGCCGATCTTCGATGACGACGTGAACGACATCGTGCTCGACCCCGACGAAATGCGCATCGATACCTACCGCTCCGGCGGCGCGGGCGGGCAGAACGTTAACAAGGTGAGCTCCGCTATCCGCATCACGCACCTGCCTACGGGTATCGTGGTGCAGTGCCAAAACGAGCGCAGCCAGCTTCAAAACAAGGAAATGGCCATGCGCATGCTCAAGGGTAAGCTATTGGAGCTGCAGGATCGCGAGCGCATGGAGCAGATGGCGCAGATCAAGGGCGAAATGAAAAAGATCGAGTGGGGCAGCCAAATTCGCTCCTATGTTTTCCAGCCCTATACGCTCGTGAAGGATCACCGCACAGGCGTGGAAAACGGCAACATACAAGCCGTCATGGACGGCGATCTGGACGCTTTTATTCAGGCGTTTTTAGTGCAGTCGTAAGCGGCGGGGCAGAGGATTTCCTTTGCCCTTTTTACTTCGCAAGGCATTCGAAGGGGGGATTCGATGGCAAAGTATATCATGGCGTTGGACGCGGGCACCACGAGCAACCGCTGCATTCTTTTTGACGCGCGGGGCAGTATGATAAGCGTCGCGCAAAAGGAATTCCAACAGTACTATCCCCAAGCGGGCTGGGTGGAGCATGAGCCAAACGAGATATGGGATACGCAGCTGCAGGTCGCGCGGGAAGCCATGGAAAAGATCGGCGCGCAGGCGGCGGACGTCGCCGCCATCGGCATTACCAACCAGCGCGAGACCACCATCGTTTGGGATAAGAACACGGGGCAGCCCGTCTGCCGCGCGATCGTGTGGCAATGCCGCCGTACGGCGGATTACTGCGACGCGCTCAAAGCGCAGGGCTTTGATAAAACCGTCAAGGAAAAAACGGGGCTTGTGTTGGACGCGTATTTTTCCGCCACAAAGCTTCGCTGGATACTCGACAACGTAAAGGACGCGCGCGTGCGCGCCGAGAAGGGCGAACTCCTCTTTGGCACGGTGGATACGTGGCTGATCTGGCGCTTGACCGGCGGGGCTGTGCATGTGACGGATTATTCGAACGCCTCGCGCACCATGCTCTTCAACATCCACACCCTGCAATGGGATGAGGAGATCCTCAAGGCGCTGGATATTCCCGCCTGTATGCTGCCCGAGGTCAAGCCGTCCTCCTGCGTGTACGGGCAGACAAGACCCAACCTTCTTGGCGGCGCGATCCCCATCGCGGGCGCGGCGGGCGACCAGCAAGCGGCGCTGTTCGGCCAGACCTGCTACGCCAAGGGTACGGCCAAGAATACCTACGGTACGGGCGGCTTTATGCTCATGAACACGGGCAGTACGCCTATGGAATCCAAACACGGCCTTGTTACGACCATCGCTTGGGGCCTTGAAAAGGGCAAGGTGGAGTACGCCTTGGAGGGCTCCGTATTCGTGGCGGGCGCCGCGATTCAATGGCTTAGGGACGAGCTTGGCATTCTCCCGTCTGCGAAGGATTCCGAATATTTCGCCTCGAGCGTCGAGGATACGAACGGCTGCTATGTAGTGCCCGCCTTTGTGGGCTTGGGCGCGCCCTACTGGGACGCTTATGCGCGGGGCTGCATCGTGGGGCTGACGCGCGGAGTGAACCGCGCGCACATCATCCGGGCGACGCTGGAGTCCATCGCTTATCAAACGCGGGATGTGCTTTCCGCCATGCAGGAGGACGCGGGCGTTACGCTTGCCGCCCTGCGCGTGGACGGAGGCGCGAGCGCCAACGATTTTCTGATGCAGTTTCAGGCGGATATGATCGGCGCCATCGTACAGCGTCCCGTATGCGTGGAGACGACCGCGATGGGCGCAGCATACCTTGCGGGGCTTGCCGTGGGCTATTGGCGCAGCCGCGACGACGTGGTGCAAAACTGGGCGGTGGATAAGACGTTTCGGCCTGCCATGCCGGCAGTACTGCGAAAGGAGAAGCTCGCGGGCTGGAAAAAGGCGGTCGCGTGCTCCTTCGGCTGGGCGAAATAAAGGAAGGCGGAGAATATGGTATACGACATCATCATCATAGGCGGCGGCGTGATCGGCTGCGGCGTGGCGCGGGAGCTATCGCGCTTTAACGCAAGCGTGCTGCTGCTGGAAAAGACGGCGGATATCTGCAACGGCGCGAGCAAGGCGAACACCGCCATCGTGCACGGCGGGTACGACGCCAAGCCGCATACGAACAAGGCAAAATTCAACGTGGAGGGCAACGCTCTGTTCCCGGCGCTGTGCAGGGAGCTTGATGTGCCGTATGAAAACAACACGTCGCTAGTCGTTTCCTTCGGCGAGGACGGGCACGAAAAGCTGGAGGCGCTCAAAGCGCGCGGCGAGGAAAACGGCGTGGAAGGGCTTCGCATCATCGGTCAAAAAGAGCTTCGCGGGCGCGAACCCAACATCGGCGCAAGCGCGCTCGAAGCGCTGCTCGTCCCCTCAGGCGGTATCGTGTGCCCGTATGAGCTGACGGAGGCGTATGCGGAAAACGCAGCCGCCAACGGCGTAGAGTTCAGACGCAACGCGGCGGTGACGGGGATCGAAAGGCAAGCGGACGGGTGCTATCGCGTCGATAGCGCGCGCGGCGCGTTTTTAGGGCGCGCCGTTGTGAACTGCGCCGGCGTGTACGCGGATGTGATCAACAATATGATAAGCGAGGAGAAGATTACGATCCACCCGCGCAGGGGGCAGTATTATTTGGTGGACAAGGCGTATGCAAATACCTTCCGCGCGGCCATGTTCCAGCTTCCCACGGCCATGGGTAAGGGCATACTCGTAGCGCCCACGGTGGACGGCACCATTCTTCTTGGCCCCACGGCGGAGGATATCGACGATAAGGCGGATACGGCCACCACTGCGGACGGTCTTGCAAAGGTGCTGCGCGAGGCGCGGCTTACATGGGAAAATATCCCGCCGCGCGGCTTTATTACGACGTTTGCGGGCATTCGCGCGCATTGCGACCGGGACGATTTCGTGATCGGCGAAGCGCCCGACGCACCCTTCTTCTTTAACGCCGCGGGTATAGAATCCCCGGGCCTTACCTCCGCGCCCGCCATTGCGCGCTATCTTTCGGCACTGATCGCGGAGAGATTGACGCTGGTGCGCAACACGCGCTTCAATCCCATCCATAAGGGCATCGAGAAATTCCGCCATATGACGGACGCGCGGCGCGCGGAAGTCATCGCCCTCAATCCCGATTACGCAAAGGTCGTTTGCCGCTGTGAAACCGTCACCGAGGCGGAGATACGCGAGGCGATACGCCGTCCCGTCGGGGCGCGGACGCTCGACGGGATCAAGCGGCGCACGCGCGCGGGCATGGGGCGGTGCCAAGCGGGCTTTTGCACGCAGCGCACCTTGGAGATACTCGCGGAGGAGCTGAAGATTTCGCCGTTGGACGTGACAAAATGCGGCGGCGGCTCCAAGCTCGTGCAGGGCTACCTTTTTGAAAAGGAGGGTGAGGAATGATGCGGGACGTGGATATTCTTATCATCGGCGGCGGCCCTGCGGGATTGGCCGCGGCGATCGGCGCGTATGAAGCGGGCGCGCGCGATATTCTGATCCTGGAGCGAGAGGAAACGCTCGGCGGCATTCTCAAGCAGTGCATTCATAACGGCTTTGGCCTTCATACCTTTAAGGAGGAGCTTACGGGCCCCGAATATGCCCAGCGCTTTATCGAAAAGGCGGAGGCGTACGGCATACCCTATCTGTGCAACGCGATGGCGCTTTCCGTCACGCCGGACAGAGAGGTGACCTGCGTAAGCCGCGAACAGGGCATGCTGCGGCTTCGCGCCAAATCGATCATTCTCGCTATGGGCTGCCGCGAGCGGCCACGCGGCTCGCTCGCCATCCCCGGCACGCGCCCCACGGGCGTTTATACGGCGGGCGCGGCGCAGAAGATGGTCAACCTCAAGGGCATGCTGCCGGGCAAGACCTGCGTGATACTCGGAAGCGGCGATATTGGCCTTATCATGGCGCGCCGCATGACCTTCATGGGCGCAAAGGTGCTTGCCTGCGTGGAGCTGATGCCGTATTCGGCGGGCTTAAAGCGCAATATCGTGCAGTGCCTTGACGATTTTGACATACCGCTGCTGTTATCGCACACCGTGGTGGATATTCACGGGAAGGAGCGGCTTGAAGGCGTCACCGTCGCGAAGGTGGACGAAAGTCTTAAGCTCATCCCCGGTACGGAGCAATACCTCGCGTGCGATACGCTGCTGCTCTCCGTCGGCCTGCTCCCGGAAAACGAGCTTACCGGCATGGCGGGGGTGGAGCTTGCGCCCGCGACGGGCGGCGCGGTGGTTGATGAAACGCTTGCAAGCAGCGTCCCCGGCGTATTCGCCTGCGGCAATGTGCTGCATGTGCACGATCTGGTGGATTTCGTTTCCGCCGAGGCGAAAAAAGCGGGTGAGAACGCGGCGAAATATGTGCGCGGTGAAGCGGACGCGCACCAGGACAAGCTGCCCGTGCACATGGGAAACGGTGTGGGCGGCGTGGTGCCGCAGTATATCACGCGGGGCGCGAAAGGGCCTGTCAGCCTCATGTTCAGACCCCGCGCCGTTTTTAAGGAGGCGCGCGTCGTCGTGGACGTCGGCGGCGAGGACGTGCTGGTGCGAAAAACGCGCATCCTTACGCCCGGCGAGATGGTGAATCTGACGCTGACGGCGGAGATGCTGGAGAAAACGCAAACGGCGCAAAGCGTGGACGTGCGTATCGAGGTGGAGGACGTATGAAGACGGAATTGACTTGCATCGGCTGCCCCATGGGCTGCCGCGTGAACGTAGAGCACGACGGCGATCATATCCATAGCGTCGCGGGCAACACCTGCCTGCGCGGCGAAGCGTATGCGCGAAACGAGATGACCTGTCCTATGCGCATGGTGACGGCGCTTGTGCGCGTCAAGGGCACGCACGTTCCCTTAAGCGTCAAAACGCGGGAGGCCATTCCCAAGGACAGGATCGGCGACTGCCTTGCCGCCTTACAAAAGACCGTCGTTGCGCCGCCCGTGCATATCGGCGACGTGGTGCTGCATAACGTGTGCGGCACGGAGGTGGATGTGGTGGCGACCAAGGATTGCGTATAGGGAGGGATCACGATGAAACGTTCGGAAATCAACGCGGCGATCAAACGGATGGAGGCTATGGCCGCCGCGCACGGCGTTGTCCTGCCGCCCTTTTGCGGCTGGACGCCGGCGGAGTGGGAGGACAAGGGACGCGAATACGACGAGATCCGCGATACCATGCTGGGCTGGGACGTTACGGATTACGGGCAGGGCGATTTTACAAAGGTCGGCTTTTCGCTTATCACGCTTCGAAACGGCAATTTGAAGCTGTGCGCGCAATACCCCAAGACCTATGCGGAAAAGCTTCTGTATTTGGAGGAATCGCAGTATTCCCCCATGCATTTTCATTGGAGCAAGATGGAGGACATCATCAATCGCGGCGGCGGTAACGTCTTGATCCGTGTCTACAACGCGACGGAGGACGAGGCGGGCTTTCGCGCGGACGACGTGCGGGTCTGCAGCGACGGACGCGTGTATGATGTGCCCGCCGGTACGCAGGTCCGGCTTTGCCCCGGCGAGAGTATCAGCATCTATCCTTATATGTACCACGATTTCACCGTGGAGCCGGGCACGGGGCCGGTGCTCTTGGGCGAGGTATCCATGTGCAACGACGATGTGAACGACAACCGCTTTTATAAACCTGTGGGACGTTTTGCCGCCATCGAGGAGGATGAAGCGCCGTACCGGCTGCTCTGTAACGAATATCCCCCAGCGAAATAGCGAAGCAATAACAAAGCGGCTGCCGGAAGCGCGATCCGGCAGCCGCTTTTGCTTATGAACCGTTTACGTGTTGATCTTCAATTCCTTGCACGCGCAGCCGCAAAGCGCCTGACTCTGCGCGTCCGGCTGGCTTACGCCCGCGTAGAGCGTATACGCGCCGCTTCCCGCGATGCGCGCGCCCGCGTCGTTGACGACGGTAAAGGCGCGCTTGTCAAGCGTCAATACGACGTCCTTCCTTTGGCCCGGCGCGAGCGTTACGCGCGCAAAGGCGCAAAGGCGCGGGTTTCTCACCTCGTCCTTAGAAACGTCGTCGTGGATATAGAGCTGCACGACTTCCTCCATTTCCCGCGCGCCGACGTTTTGGACGCCGACCGTCGCCTGCGATCTTGCGCCGTCAAAGGCGAAGCCGTCGATGAAGGCCTTTGCATAGGTAAGCCCGTAGCCAAACGGATAGAGCACGTTGTTCTCCGCAAAGCGATAGGTGCGGTTTTTCATGGAATAGTCCGTGAAGTCCGGCAGCTTTTCCGAATCGTCGTAGAAGGTCACGGGGAGCTTACCGGAGGGGGATACCTTGCCAAAGAGGACGTCCGCTAGCGCCGTGCCGCCCGCTTCGCCCGGATACCACGCCTGCAAAATGGCGGAAGCGCCGTCCGCAAGCGGATTGAGCGCGCTGCCCGCAGCGAGCACCACGATGGTAGGCGTGCCGGTTGCAAGCACCGTTTTTAACAGCTTGCGCTGCGGGAGCGGCAAAAGAAGGTCGCGCTTGTCGCCCGCGTCGAATTCGTTGCCGACGTCGCCCTCCTCGCCCTCCAGCGTCGCGTCAAGACCAAGGCATAAAACGGCGACGTCCGCGCGCGCGGCGACGGCTGCGGCTTCCGCCAAACCGTCATCGGCAAGCGCTAGGCTATGCGTGCGATCCTTTACAAGACGGCAGCCCTCCGCATAGTATACGCGCATGTTTTCCGCCGCGGCGGCAATACCCTCCACAAAGGTGACGGGACAGGCGGCGGTGCCGTAATAGTTGCCGCGCAGCGCGTCCAAGCTGTCCGCGTTGGGGCCGATCACGGCGATGGAGCGGAGCTTCGTTTGATCGAGCGGTAATATACCGTCGTTCTTGAGTAAAACCATGCTTTCCCGCGCGCAGGCAAGCGCGATCTCTTTATGCGCTTCGCACGCGACGATCTCGTAGTTGAGCGCGTCGTATTCCGTGCCTTCGTCAAACATGCCGAGCCGCGCGCGCGTGCGCATGCAGTGAACGGCGGCGTTTCGGATAGCGTCGTCTGTAACAAGGCCTTCCCTGTAGGCTTCCGGCAGCGCCTGATAGGTAACGCCCGCGTTGCAGTCGCAGCCCGCGTTGAGGGCTAAGGCGGCGCTGTCCTCTGCGCGTTCGGCGGTGTGGTGGGCGGTATAGATGTCGCGCAGCGCCATGAAATCCGAAACGAAATACCCGTCAAAGCCCCATTCGCGAAGCTTTTGCATGAGAAAGGGCTGCGCGCAGGCGGGCGCGCCGTTGAGCCGATTGTATGCACCCATCACGCCTTCCACCTTCGCTTCGCGCACCAGCGCCTCAAAGGCGGGCAGATAGGTTTCCTCGAGGTCTTTTTCACTGACCTTGGCATCAAACCCGTGGCGCGTAGCTTCCGGCCCGCTGTGCGCCGCGTAATGCTTGGCGCAGGCTGCCGCGAGCATGGTTTTGCCCTCGCCCTGCAAGCCGCGCACGAAGGCGACGCCCATGCGGGAGGTCAGATACGGGCATTCGCCGTAGGTCTCCTGCCCGCGCCCCCAGCGGGGATCGCGGAAGATGTTGATGTTGGGCGACCACATGGTGAGGCCTTTGAAAATATCCCTGTCGCCGCGCGCGGAGAGCTCGTTGTATTTTGCGCGCACTTCCATGCCGATCATATGCGCGGCGCGCTCCAACAGCGCCGTATCGAAGGTGGCGGAAAGCCCGATAGCCTGCGGCAGCATGGTGGCCGTACCCGCCCGCGCCACGCCGTGCAGCGCTTCGCCCCACCAGTTATAGGCGGGTATCCCCAATCGCGCGAGCGCCGGCGCGTCATAGCGAAGCTGCGCCATCTGTTCCTCTACGGTCATTTCACCGACGATGCTTTCCGCCTTTTCCTGCGCGGAAAGCGGCTCGGTTGCCTTCCATTTCATACCCAATACTCCTTTATTGTTTTATCAAGCTGTGCGCGCCGGCGGAATGAGAAAGATGGAACGATATGTATAAGTTCGTAGCCGCCGATCGCTTCTTCGTTTCAGTATAGGGTTCGTGAATTCCGGCTGTCAAGTCCCCCGCTCTATTTGGCGCGCAAACCGCGTCACACGGCGGAAAAGCTTGTATGCCGCCGCGCGCTCTGCTATAATCGACATACAATCTATATATTTTCACAGGGAGGACGATATGCAGCTCATCACGGTCAATAAGGACAATCTGGCGCGGGAACATATCTGCTGTGCGATCGCGAACGAAAAGGACGTGCAGGTATCCTCCAAAAAGGCATGGCTGAAAGAGCGCTTTGACGACGGCTTGGTGTTTTTGAAGGGGGACGTGCGCGGCAAATGCTTCATCGAATACATCCCCGCCGAGATGGCGTGGGCGCCCGTGGAAGCGCCGGGTTATATGTATATCGACTGCTTTTGGGTATCCGGGCAGTACAAGGGGCAGGGCAACGCGAACCTGCTGCTGTCCGCTTGCATAGAGGACAGCAGGGAGAAGGGGAAGAAGGGGCTTGCCGTGCTTTCCTCGCCCAAGAAGATGCCCTTTTTGTCCGATCCCAAGTATCTTCGGTATAAGGGCTTTCGGCTTGCGGATACGGCGGAGCCCTATTACGAGCTTTTATACCTGTCCTTTGCGGAGGAAACTGAAGCGCCGCGCTTCAAGGCGTGTGCGAAGAAGCCGTATATCGAGGAAGAGGGCTTTGTGCTCTATTATACGAACCAGTGCCCTTATACGGCTAAATATGTGCCCGTGTTGGAGGAGATCGCCAAAGCGAAGGGTATTCCATTCAAGGCGGTGCGCTTTACCGCGCGGGAGCAGGCGCAAAACGCGCCCGTGGCGTTTACGACCTACGCCTTATTTTGCGACGGCGGCTATATAACCAACGAAATACTCTCCGAAAAGAAATTCGAAAAGCTCGCGGAGGAACGATACAGTAGCTAGCCTTCCGCGCCGCGATACGAAAAACCATGCATATCCGGGAAAAACGCCGTATTTTTTGCGGCGTTTTGCTTGCATATCCGCACATCGCACGATATACTAATATAAAATAGGTGTAGTATGTATGCCACATAGAACGAGACGATCCTCTGAAAGAAAGAAAAAGCATGAAAGATAAAGTCACCAGATTCTTAAAAGTGCTGGCGATTCCGCTGCTGCTGTGCGTCGGCATCGTGACGGCGATGGCGGTGAGCGAGGCTGCTGCCCGCAACCAAGCGTACCGGCGCGCGCAGGCCGATCTTTCCGGCATGGCGGAGGAACAGGCCGCGGCCATGAACGCCGTGCTGGACGGGCAGTACGATGTGCTGGAGGCTGTGGCGGCTTCTATCATGACGCTGCATACGGAAGACGCGGCGCGTATCGCTGTCGTGCTTTCAAGCGTGGCAGAGGATACGGGCTTTACGGGTTTGGGCGTCGTGCGTCCGGACGGCGTGCTGTATACGAATAAGGGCAGCGTATCCGACGTTGCGGACAGGGACTACTTTCGCAAGGCGATCGCGGGCGAACGGGCGCTTACGTATCTATCGGATAATCGCTTCGAGGATGAAACGCGCACCGTTCTCGCAGTACCCCTGCGGGATGGGGAAAGGGTCGAGGGCGTGCTCATCGGAACCTACGATCCTAAAGCGCTTTACGACGTGATATTTTCTCAGCGCGGCGGTGTCGCGTTTGTGACCAACGATAAGGGAGACGTCGTCACCGGCTTGCCGGATGGAGAGGGCACTTTTTCAAGGAACAACCTTTTTACGATGCTGAAGGACGCTACGTGGAAGGCCGGCGCCGATCTTTCCTCCGTGCAATCGGCGATCGCCGCCGGGCAAAGCGGCGCCGTGGAATATAAAAGCGGCGGCGTTTGGTATTATGCCGTGTTTATACCGGCGGGCGGCGACATCGGGGCGCAGGCGAATTGGTTCGTATGGAACGTGTCGCCGACGGCGACCATATTGCAGCAGGCGCGGCAGATCACCCAAAGCTATAACGTTTCCAGCATACTCATCATGTTCT
This sequence comes from uncultured Oscillospiraceae bacterium, assembly GCA_964571055.1. Taxonomy (GTDB): domain Bacteria; phylum Bacillota; class Clostridia; order Christensenellales; family CAG-138; genus JAQVRG01. The sequence goes on from CAZNAL010000008.1 coordinate 10,230, forward strand.
TTACGGTGGGCGCTTTCCTCTATACCACCTATCGCGAGATCGGCGTGCAGCGGAAGCTTCGCGCGGAAGCGGAGACGATGCGCGTTTTGAAGGAAGAATACCAAATCGCGGCGCTGCACTCCAACAAGTTCGTGTTCCGTTACGACGTTGCGTCGCGCACGGCGATCAATGAGGATAAGATCATGGAGATCTTCCATGTGCCGCATACGGTGCCCAACATGCCGGAGGCATATATCGAGCTGGGCGCGATACCGCCGGACGCGGTGGACGCGTATATGGCGCTTTTTGACGCGGTACACGCGGGTATCCCGAGCGGCTCGGCGGAGCTAAGGCTGCAATTGCCGGGCGAAGACGATTGCCGCTGGTCGCATTGGGATTATACGACCATCTTCAACGCGCGCAGCAAGCCGGAACGCTGTATTTTCTCGGCCTATGACATGACGGAGCAGAAGCTGGAGCAGGAGCGTTACGCGAACGCGCAGGCACAGGCGCAGGCGATCTCCGCAAACCGCGCGGCCTTTGACGTCACGCGCAACGCCATGACGGATACCGCCGGCACGGGGCTGTTGGAGATGTGGGGGTTAGGCGCGCAAAGCAGCTTGGACGCGCTGTTTTCCTATATGGAAAGGCGCGTGGTGGCGCCTGTGGACGTAGATGCGTTCAAGCGCACGTTTGAGAGGAAAAAGCTGTTGCAGTGCTTTGCTAAGGGCGAGCATGATGTGGATTTGGAGCTGCGTTTTCTTGACGGCGGGGCGTACCGATGGAACCGCGTATCGCTTCGCATGGCGCAGCATCCGGACAACGGCGACGTGATGGGCTTTTTATGGACCACGGACGTGAACGATGAAAAGAAGCTCGCCAAGCTTTTGGACTGCGTTGTGGATCGGCATTTTGAATCTGTGTTGCTCATCGAGCCGGATAAGGAGGGCGACAACGTGCGCGCCGTACAGATCGACCATACAAAGGCCGATAGACGGATGGCGTATGCGTTTATCCTGCGGGAAAACCTGCAAAACTATGTGTTGGAAGACGACCGCGCGCGCGCGGCGCGGGAAATGGATCTGGAAAACATCCGGGAGGGCTTGGCGCAAAGGGATCACTACGATGTGTTCTTTCGCACCCAAAGCGCGGGGGAAGGGATACGAAACAGGCGCGTTACCTGCTATTATTTAGATGAGGATAAGCGGGACATCGTGATGACCAGCGCGGATGTGACGGACGCGGTCACGGAGCAGGCGAAGGCGCGCTTGGCCGCAGAGCAGGCGAGCATCGCCAAATCCGAATTCCTTTCCCACATGAGCCACGATATGCGCACGCCCATGAACGCGATCATAGGCTTTTCCGATCTCGGGGAGGAAACGGCATCGCTGGCGGAATCCCAAAGCTATCATAGGAAGGTAGGGGAATCGGGGCGGTATTTGCTGCAGCTTATCAACGATACGCTGGATATGGCGAAGATCGAGAGCCGCAAGGTGGCGATAAGCTTAGAGCCGCTCTGCTGGGGCGGGCTCAAGGAGATGTTGGAGACGATCATCGCGCCCTCCATGCGCGAAAAGGGCATTCGCTTTACCACGGAGGCGCCTGGCGTGGCAGAGGACGCGTATTTTATGATCGACAGGCAGCACATGGATCGGGTGATCCTCAATTTGCTCAACAACGCGCTTAAGTTCACACCGCCCGGCGGCGAGGTGCAGTTGGTGTTTAGCGCGGATACGTCGTCGCCCACGTTTGCACAGCTAAGCTGTACAGTGCGCGATACGGGCTGCGGCATGGACGAAAAATTTCGCCCGCACCTCTTTGAGCCCTTTGAGCAGGAGGATTCCACCAAACCGGGTACGGGACTGGGGCTTTCTATCGTAAAGAACCTGGTCAACCTGATGGGCGGGCTGATCACCTGCACGAGCGAAAAGGGCAAGGGCACCACCTTCCTGCTCGTATGGGACTGCCCTTACGCCACGGACGCGCAGATCACGGCGCTGCAAAAAAAGCAGCATGAGGAAACGGACTTTTTGGGCCGCCGCATCCTTTTGGCGGAGGATCATCCCATGAACGTGCTGGTGGCGCGCAAGATATTGGAAAAGAGCGGCGCGCAAGTGGAGACGGCTGAAAACGGCGAGGTGGCGCTTACCATGTTCGAGGCGTCCGCGCCGGGCTATTACGCGGCCATTCTTATGGATATCCGCATGCCCGTGATGGACGGCTTGGAGGCGGCGGCGGCGATACGCGCGCTTTCCAGAGAGGACGCGGCAAGCATTCCCATCATCGCGATGACGGCAAACGCCTTTGAGGACGATATACAAAGAAGCCGGGCGGCGGGCATGAACGCGCACCTTTCCAAGCCCATCGAACGGGAAAAGCTAAGCGAAACGCTCAAGACGCTTCTCAAAACGCAGGTGACGCCGTAAGCGAGCGTCGCCTACAGGATATACATGAGCCCCTGATCTTCACGCAGCCGCTTCTGCCTCTCCTTATAATCGGGCAGCACGGCTGCTACTTCTTCCCAAAAGGCCGCGCTGTGATCCTTGTGGCGCACGTGGCTCAACTCATGCACCACGATATAGTCCACTTCGTCTAGCGGAAAGAAAATGAGCCGCCACGCGAGATGGATCGTATCCTGCGCGTTGCAGGAGCCGTAGCGCGCTTGCGCGCAGGATAAGCGCATGCCCGTGATCGAAACGCCCATGCGGGCGCTAAAATAGGCGATGCGCTGCATAAACAGCGCGTTTGCCTGCGCGCGCAGGAAACGAACGAGATCGTCTGACACGGCGTCGGCAGGCAGGCAGAGCGCGTCTTCTTGCAGCAGAAAGTCCGCCCGCGCGCTGGGGCGCAGCGTCAGGATCTTGCCGCAATAGGGCAGCGCCGCGCCGGGCTGTATAACGACGGGCGCGTATTTTTCCATGCGCGCGCGTACGCTTTGCAGGGAAGCTTCGATCCAGTCCCGCTTTTCCAGCAGGAAGGCTTCGATGCGGCGGCGCGAAGCGATGCGCGGCGCGCGCACCACGACGGTTCCTTCCTTGGTGATCTGCACGGCGATGGTCTTTCGTTTGGCGCGAATCAACGTATACTCCATAGTCATGGGTATACCACGGATCGCGCGGCAAAGCAAGATGGGAAAACGTTCGCATTTGCATTCGTCTTGTGATAGCATAAAACAGATGAAAAAGCTGCTTACAAAAACCGATCTGTGGATACTCTGCGGCGCGCTGCTTCTGCTTGCCGCGGCGTTTTTGCTTTTCTATGTACCCGCGCGGCGAACGGCGAACACCGTGAACATTTATGTGGACGGCGCGCTGTATGCAAGCGTTCCGCTGCAAGAGGCGCGCGACGTTTTGATCCTGCGCGGTGAAAAGCGCAACGTCGTCTCGGTGGACGAGGCGGGCGTGTGGATGGCGGAGGCGAGCTGCCCCGACCACACATGCGTCAAGCAGGGCAAGCTCACGCCGGAAAATATGAACCTTCGCGCGCTGGGCAACCGCATCATATGCCTGCCCAACCGCGTGACGGTAGAGCTGGTGTACGCGCCATGAAGACAAAACGCTTAACGCAGCTTGGCCTTTTGACCGCGACGGCGCTGCTGCTGGGGTATTTGGAATACCTGCTTCCAGTCTTTCCCACCATGACGGGCGTGCGGCTGGGCTTAGGCAACGTCGCGGTGCTGTACGCGCTGTACGCGCTGGGACGCGGGGACGCTTTTTTGCTGGCGCTTCTTAAGGTGCTGCTGTGCGGGCTGCTGTTTACGGGCGCGGTAGCGACGCTTTACGCGCTTTCCGGCGGCTTGTGCGGCTTCTTTACGATGTGCGCCGCCAAACGCCTGCGCGGCGTGAGCGTGACAGGCGTAAGCGTGGCGGGCGCGGTATTCCATAATTTGGGGCAGGCAGTATTGGCGTGCTTTTTGCTCGGGTATAACGCGGTGCTTTCCTATTTGCCGGTGCTGCTGCTTGCGGCGATTCTGACAGGCCTTTTGACGGGCGTGATTGCCAAAGGCGTGCTGCGCGCGACAGTTGGGCGCGGAAGAGGGAACGGCGCATGAAAAGGCTGTGGGTATGCTTGCTTTGCTGTACGCTTCTCTTGTCCGCCTGCGCGGCGCAGGCGCCGGAAAGCGCTACGACCTTCTGCGCGGACACGGTGGTAACGCTGACCGCCTACGGCACGACGGAGGAAGCGCTTCGCGACATACTCGCCGCGTGCGTGCAATATGCATATCCGTTCGACGCGTATGCGGAAAACAGCGACGTTTGGCGCATCAACCATGCTAACGGCGCGCCGGTGCAGGTGTGCGATGCGGTGATCGAAGCGCTGCAAACGGCGCGGCGCGTTTCGCAACAAAGCGGCGGCGCTTTTGACGTCACCGTAGCGCCGGTACGCGCGCTGTGGGATTTTTCGGACGGGACGGACGCGCTGCCGGACGCGCGCGCGCTTACATCGGCGCTTGCAAAGGTGGACTATACAAAGCTCACGCTTAACGGCAACACGGTGACGCTGCCGGCGGGGATGTCGATCGATCTGGGCGGCGTCGCCAAGGGGGGCATTGCGGACGCGGTGCAAAAGCTCTGCAAAACGCGCGGCGTCGAAAACGCCGTGCTGGATATGGGCGGTCATGTGACGGTCATAGGACAAAAGCCGGGCGGCGAAGCTTGGCGCGTAGGCGTGCGCGATCCTGCCGACCCTTATGTCGAAAGCGCGTTGACGCTTTCGGTTGCCCACGGCTCTGTGGTAACGAGCGGAATTTATATGCGCGGCTTTGATAAAGACGGCGTGCGGTATCATCACATACTGGATACGAAAACCGGCTATCCGGTGCAGAACGATCTTGCGTCCGTGACCGTGCTTTCGGAGGACGGCGCGTTGGCGGACGCTCTTTCTACCGCCTGCATGGCGCTGGGGGCGGAAAAGGGCATGGCGCTTCTTAACGCCACGCCCGAGACGGAGGGCATATGTATTTTGCGCGACGGCACGATACGCTGTACCGACGGCGCGGCTGCTTACATCTCCTCTACGCCAGATACGAGATAATCCATCTGCATCACGTCAAGCGGGCGCGGGTTTTGCTGCTCCGCGATCCGAAGCGTGCCCTCCGCGTCCGCGATGGGGCCGAGGAAGGGCAAAAAGCGGCTGGAACGCATACCCTCCTGTAAATAGTGCATGAGGTGCACGGCGGAGGGGTCGAAGCCGTCCGCCATATGGAAGTCGATGATGTCCTCGTCCATCCCCCACCAGAAGCTGATGACCGAGGTATCCTCCCTTCCCGAGGCGCGCAGCGCCTGGAGGCTTCCGTTGAGGTAGCTGTTTACGATCTTGATGTAGTATTTGTCCCAGTTCCAGCCCGGCGCCGCGATATAGCGTGTCGGGCCGTTTTCATCCATGGCGAAAAGCGCCGAAAAGGCGTGCGGCGGAACGCCGGGCAGCGCGAAGGCGTCGAGCACCGGCGTAAACGCCACGTCCGCGCCCGCGGCGGCGCCTTTTTGCATCGCCGCAAGGCAGCTTGATAGCACGTGCGCCTCCACCTCCTCGGTGATAAAGAGCACGCGCGCGTCGGAAACTGCCCGCACACCGAGCGTAAAGGCGTTGATGTCGGCCGTGCAGCGCTTGCTGGTTGGCTGCGAGGAGATGTAGGCGACGCACCGGCTGCGGGTGGAAAGCCCCGCGGCGACGCCGCAAAGGTACATGGCTTCATGGTAGCGGCCAAAGTAGGTGTCCAGCTTATGGTGATCCTGCGTGCGCGCGCAGGTCAGGGTCAGGCATTCCGCGTGCTCCAGCGAGAAGCGCAGCACCTGTTCCCGGAAGGTGGGGGTGGTTACGAACAGCAGCCCCGCGTCCCCCGCCTCCGCGTGCAGGCGTTCAAACGCGTTCTCCGCTGTCAGATCGGGGATGGCAAACGTGGCGATCTTATCGCCCAACGCTTCCTCCAGCATCCGGCGGCCGTGCTCGTGCGCGTCCCGCCAACGGCTGATGGACGCGCGCGCGTCGTGCGCGAACGCGATGCGCGTATTGCGCGGGCGCGAAAGAAGCTGCGCGAGCTTGGGCGCACTCTCCACCGCCATGATGATCTTAGGCTCCACCGGGACGCTTAGCAGCGTGAGCTGCGGGCGCATGGCGCTCACGCGCGCGGTAAGCTCTTCCACCGTCATTTTTACGGGGAACCCGTACAGGCGCATGTGCTCGAGCAGCGCGTCGCCGGGAAGAACGGGACAATCCGCCGCGGAACAGGCAGCCTCAAAGCGCATGAGCAGCTTGTTGAAATCCGTTGCGGCGGGCGCGTCGGCAAGAAGCTTCTGCTCCAGACGATAGAGCTGGATATACTTATCCGCCGAGGAAAGCTCGATGGCGCTGAACAGGCCGCGCTTGGCGTATTCCAAAAAGGCGAAGTAACGCTCCGTGTCCGCGTCGCCGTCGCGCCATTCGGGGATCAGACGGCTGATCTCCGCCTGATAGGAAAAGGCGTCCATGAACTTAAGAAGGCTCACGCGCTTGTTGCCCTCGGTCACATAGTAGCGCCACATGTATTCGTATACCTGTATGGGATCGCGCAAGCCCTCCTCCGTCTGCGCTTGGCACAAGCGCATCCATTTGGCGGCGAACTCCGTGTTGGCGGGCTGCAACGGCATAAAGTCCGCGCTGAAGGCGTGCGAACGGCTGACGTGGCTGGTGCCGGTGACGCGCGCAAGGGGTATTTCCCGCTGCCCGAGACGGTGGATGGCCAGCACCCCGCCCGTATCCACAAGCGCGTCGAGCACGGGCACATAGCCGTCCGTGCGGCGCGCGGCGCAAGCGCGCAGCGTTTTCTGTCCCATCTGCCGCGCCTTTTCGTACATCCTTGCGCACTCCGCGTGTAAAGCCATGCTCATCCCTCCCGATCCGGAAACGTCATATCAAGTATATGGTAGTTGTCGCAATTTACGATGGTGGTAACGCCGTATTGCAGCGTGCGCTGCGTGTTCAAGCCGTATGCCATATGCTGGTGGCCGTGCAGATGATAGGCGGGCTGCAAACGGTCAAGCAGCGCTTTGACACAAGCAAAGCCCGCGTGAAAGCTGTCCTCGCCGTCGCCTAAGCCCATGGCGGGCGCGTGCGTGACCAACACGTCGATAGGCGCGGGGCGGCGAAAGCGGGGAAACGCTTTTTTGATGCTCCGCTCCATCTGCGCTTCCGTCAGATGATATTTCGCGCCCCTGCCGCTTTTGCAGCCGTCCAGCCCCATAAAGCGCACACCCTTGCATTCCAGTATCCGTCCGCCGATGTCAGTACAGCCCTCTGGCGGCGTAACGTCATAACAGCCGTCGTGGTTGCCGTGGACGTAGAGAAGGGGCTTGTTCACCATCGTAACGAGAAAAGAAAGGTAAGCGGGCTTGAGATCGCCGCAGGAAACGATGACGTCCACGCCCGCAAAGGGGCGCGGATCGAAGTAATCCCAAATATACGCGCTCTCCTGATCCGATACAGCCAGCACTCGCAAGGTTCGCATGCTTCAAGCCTCCTGCGGCGCGTAATCCCTGTCGATATCCACCACCGCGTAGAGCGTATCGTCGATCACCGATACGAGGGAAACGATCCTTTTCACGGCTTCCGCGTCCGAGAGCTTGGAGGCGTAGGGCAGCACCGCGTCAAAGATCACGTTGGTGTGCGACGGCCCCCGCACGATGCGAAAATCGTGCAGCGTGATCGCGGGATCGATGGCCTTGACGGCCTCGCTGATCTTTTTGTGCAGCATCGCGGTCTGTTCGTCGTCTGTGGCGATGGGATCCATATGGATCACCGCCACGCAGTTGAGCTCGCTGCGAAGGCGCTTCTCCACGTTATCGACAGCGTCGTGCGCTACGAGAATGTCCGCCGTGACGGGAACCTCCGCGTGCAGCGATATGATGAGGCGGCCGGGGCCGTAATCGTGCACCATCAGATCGTGCACGCCCACGATGGGCGGCTGCGACATGACGATGGATTCGATCCTTTGCACGAACTCCTTCTTCGGCGGTTGGCCGAGCAGGGGATTGATCACGTCCACCGCGGCCTTAAAGCCGGTATAAAGGATGAAAAGGGAGATGAATAGGCCGCAGTAGCCGTCGATCTGCAGGCTGGTGAAGCGGGTGAATACCATGCACGCGAGCACCGCGACGGTGATGAGCGCGTCGCTGAGGCTGTCCGCGGCGGTGGCGTTGATGGCGGCGCTTTCGACCTTCTTGGCGATGGCGCGGTTATAAAGGAACATGTAAAACTTGATGAGCACGGATAGGGAGAGCACGATAAAGGTTACGGCGCCGGGCGTAGCCGTGGCGGGGTGCAGCACCTTATCCAACGAGGTCTTTACAAGCTCCGCGCCCACAAGCACGATAAAAAGGGATACGATGAGCCCCGCGATGTACTCGATGCGCCCGTGCCCGTAGGGATGATCCGTATCGGCGCTTTTGCCGGCAAGCTTAAAGCCGATCAGCGTAATGGCGGAGGTGCCCGCGTCCGAAAGGTTGTTGAGCGCGTCCGCCGTTACGGCGATGGAATTGCTGATCGCGCCGATTGCGAACTTGGCGGCGCAAAGCAGGATATTGAAGCCGATGCCAAGCGCCCCGCTTAGCATGCCATAGGCTTGGCGCGTGGCGGGATTCTTCGTATCCTCGCTGTTTTTGATGAACAGTCGCGTAAAAAGAGAAACCATAGCCTCCTCTGCTTTCTGCAAGATCATAAATCGGCGTCACATAAATACATTTTAATATACTAGCATAATTACGCCCGTATCACAAGCCATATGCGCGCCGCGCGTGGGGTGCGTACCCGGCTTGCGAAATTCGAATCATTTTTTGTGCGTGCACGCGCCCGAAAAGCCTCTGCCATAGGGCGTTAAGCGACGTTTCGTGCACGAACACATGCAAAAAAAACGAGATGTGCTCGGGCACATGTCTTGCATTTTTGAAAAAACCTTGCTATACTTGTGCATGAGCACATAAAACCGCACATGATGAACCCGGTACAAGAAGGGGAACTACGCAGCATGGCCATTACAATCAAGCAAATAGCAGTCAAAGCGGGCGTTTCGCGCGGCACGGTGGATCGCGTGCTGCATAACCGCGGCGGCGTGAAGCCGGATATCGCGGAGCATGTGCGCATGATCGCGCAGGAGCTTGGCTATAAACCCAATCGCGCGGCGCGCCTTTTGGCGGCGCGCAAACAGCCGGTCAAAATAGGCTGTATGCTGCCCGCCATCGGCAATCCTTTTTTTGACGAGGTCATCAAGGGCGTTTATCTGGCGCGGGAGGAGCTGGCGGATTTCGGCGTGACCGTCTGCGTCAAGCAGATCCGCGGGTACGATACGCAGGAGCACATGCAGGCCATACGCGAGCTTGTGGAAAAGGAACAGTGTAACGCCCTGTGCCTTTCTACCATCGATACGCCGGAGATTCGCGCGTACGTAAACCGCGTCTGTGCCAAGGATATTCCCGTCGTCGCGTTCAATACCGACCTTACGGATACCAAGCGCATCTGCTACGTCGGCAGCAATTATTTTAACGGCGGCAGCACAGCGGCAGGCTTGCTGGCTTCCGTTGTGAAAAACGAGAAGCAGCGCATACTGGTATTCACAGGCTCCCTTCGCATGAAGGGGCATAACGAACGCCTGCAGGGCTTTACCCAAACGCTGGGAGACCGGCGCGTGCCCTATGAGATCATGGATATTTTCGAGACGCAGGACTCGGATGAGGTGGCGCACGCCAAAGCGCTGCTGGCGCTTTCGCGCCATGACAATATCAATTGCATCTATATGGTGGCCGCCGGCGCCGCCGGCGTGTGCCGCGCGGTAGAGGAGCGGGGCCTTTCGGGCGCGGATATCGTGATGATCGCAAACGACGCCGTACCCTCCACTAAAGAATATCTGCGCAAAGGCTTCATTCGCTTTACCATCTGTCAGGAGCCGGTGCTGCAGGGATACCGCGCCGTGCAGCGGGTTTTCGACTATATCATGGGCGACGCGGCGGGCGCGCAGCAGGATTGGTTCACCGATACGGTCATCAAGGTAAAGGAGAATCTTGATGCAGAATATTAGAAAATTGATATTGACAAATCCTTGTCGGCGCGATATATTAACTGCATGATCGTGCTCGTGCACGGAAACAACACAAACCAAATGCAAATATAACGGAAACACATTTAGCAGACAAGAGATGCGGAATTAATCATACAAAAAACAACAAACGAGGAAGGAAACCGCCGAAAAGGGCAAAAGAACGGGCTGGGTCGTCCGTCGAACATGAAAAAACGTGCTCGTGCACGGAAAATTTGCGCAAAATGCGCAAAAATACATCATTTCTATAGGAGGAATACACAGATGAAGAAAATCATAGCGATGCTGCTGGTCATGCTGATGGCTGTTTCTGCCGTAGCGTGCGCCGCTCCCGCCGCCGCTCCCGCGCCGGCCGCCGAGCCCGCTCCCGCCGCCGCGGAACCCGCTCCCGCAGCAGAACCCGCTCCCGCTGCGGAACCCGCCGCAGAGCCCACGCTGGTCGGCGTTGCAATGCCCACCCAGAGCTTGCAGCGTTGGAATCAGGACGGCGCGAACATGAAGAGCCAGCTCGAAGCCAAGGGCTACGAAGTTGACCTTCAGTACGCCGAGAACGACGTTGCCACCCAGGTTTCTCAGCTTGAGAACATGATCCTCAAGGGCTGCAAGGTTCTCGTTATCGCCTCCATCGACGGTTCCAGCCTTTCCAACGTTCTGCAGACCGCTGCGGACAACGGCGTGAAGGTTATTGCCTATGACCGTCTGATCATGGACACCCCCAACGTTGACTACTACGCCACCTTCGATAACTACATGGTCGGCACCATCCAGGGCACCTACATCAAGGACGCTCTTGATCTTGACAACACCGACAAGACCTTCAACTTCGAAGTCTTCGGCGGCAGCCCGGACGACAATAACGCCTACTTCTTCTATAATGGCGCTATCGACGTTCTGCAGCCCTACATGGACAGCGGCAAGCTCGTCAACAACAGCGGCAAGATCGGTATGGACGTCGTTGGTATCCTCGGCTGGGGCAGCGCGGACGCGCAGGCTGAAATGGATAACCGCCTCTCCGCCTTCTACACCGACAAGAACGTTGACGTAGTCCTTTCCCCGAACGACTCTCTGGCCTTCGGTATCGCCTCCTCTCTGGAAGCGCAGGGTTACGGCACGGCCGACAAGCCCTATCCGATCATCACTGGTCAGGATTGCGACAAGCCCAACGTCAAGAACATGATCGCCGGCAAACAGTCCATGTCCGTCTTCAAGGACACCCGTACGCTGGCTGAGAAGGTCGTCGGCATGGTTGACGCCATCATGCAGGGTACCGAGCCCGAAGTCAACGACACCAGCACCTACAACAACAATGTGAAGGACGTTCCTTCCTATCTGTGCGAGCCCGTATTTGCGGATGTTAACAACTACAAGGCTCTGCTGATCGACAGCGGCTACTACACCGAGGCCGACTTGGCGTAACACCTACACACAAAGGCTTGAGCCACCGGGCCTGTTCCGGCAGGCTCAAGCCCCTTTTTTCTTATTGCGGCAATGTTGCCGCCAAGCGGTCATTGCGATGAACGCAACTTCCCTAACGATATTAGGAATACGGAGTTGAACAAGCTTATGCCCAAATACTTATTGGAAATGCAGCATATCACCAAGCTCTTCCCCGGCGTGAAAGCGCTCGACGGGGTGGATCTTCAGGTGGAAGACGGCGAGATTCACGCCCTGGTCGGCGAGAACGGCGCGGGTAAATCTACGCTGATGAACGTGCTTTCCGGCACGTATCCTTACGGTACTTATACAGGAAATATCATATTTGACGGACAGGAATGCAAATTCCGCAACATCAAAGACAGCGAAAAGATCGGTATCGTCATCATTCATCAGGAGCTGGCGCTGATCCCTTATCTGTCCGTGGCGGAAAACATGTTCCTCGGCAACGAGCGCGCTACAAAGGGCGTGATCGACTGGGGCGAGACCGAGCATCAGGCGCGCGAGCTATTAGAGCGCGTCGGGTTGGAAAGCTTGGATCCCAACCTTTTAATCAAGGATATTGGCGTTGGCAAACAACAGCTTGTCGAGATCGCGAAGGCGATAGCCAAGCGCGTGCGTCTTCTCATCTTGGATGAGCCGACGGCGGCGCTCAACGATAACGACAGCGATCATCTATTGGCGCTTTTGCTGGAGTTGAAGGCACAGGGCATCACCAGCATCATCATTTCCCACAAGCTGAGCGAGGTCGAGCGTATCGCGGATTCCATTACCATCATCCGCGACGGCGCGTGCATCGAAACGCTCATCAAGGGCAAGGACGAGATCAGCGAGAACCGCATCATCCACGGCATGGTCGGCCGCGACATTACGGATCGTTTCCCCTCGCGCGAGCCCAAGATCGGGGATATGGCGCTGGAGGTGGAGCATTGGAACGTGTTCGATCCGCAGGACGAAGCGCGCCAGATCATTTTCGACGCCGGCATCAAGGTGCATAAGGGCGAGGTCGTGGGCATCGCGGGTCTTATGGGTGCGGGGCGCACGGAATTCGCGATGAGCGTCTTCGGAAAAGCCTACGGCACGAGAATAACCGGCGAAGTCAAAATCAACGGCAAACCGACGGATGTTTCCACCATCCAAAAGGCCATTCAGAGCGGTCTTGCCTATTCCACCGAGGATCGCAAGGCACAAGGCCTGATCCTGATCGACACCATCAAATCCAATATCACGCTTGCGTCGCCGGAAAAGATCAGCGAGCACGGCGTGATCGACCATCATAAAGCCCTGCAGGATGCGGAGGAATATCGTGAGCGCATGAACATCAAATCCCCCAGCGTTCATCAGATCACGGGCAATCTTTCGGGCGGCAACCAGCAAAAGGTGATGCTGAGCCGCTGGATCTATGCCAATCCCGACATCCTGATCTTGGATGAGCCAACCCGCGGCATCGACGTGGGCGCGAAGTATGAGATCTATACCATCATCAACGATTTGGTAGCCAACGATAAGGCTGTGGTGATGATTTCGTCCGAAATGCCGGAGCTTCTAGGCATGTGCGACCGCGTATACGTTATGAACGAGGGACGCATCGTAGGTGAACTTTCGCGTGAGGACGCGACACAAAATAATATTATGAGAATTATCCTGCAATCCGGCAGGCAGCAGGGAGGAACGGAAAATGAATAAGATTAAGAAGCTAATCGGCGGCAATATGCGCCAGTACGGCATGCTGATCGCGCTTGCGCTCATCGTGCTGCTGTTTCAGATCACCACCAAGGGCATTTTGCTCAAACCCCTCAACATCAACAATCTGATCCAGCAGAACAGCTACGTTCTTATTCTGGCCATCGGCATGCTGCCCGTTATTTTGACGGGTAACGTAGACCTTTCCGTCGGCTCCATCTTGGGCTTGACGGGCGCGATCGCGGCGGAGCTTATTATCAACCGCCACGCCCCCGTGCTCCCCACGATGCTTCTTGCCGTGCTTCTGGGCGGCTGCATGGGCGCGTTTCAGGGCTTTTGGATCGCGTATGTCAACATACCCCCCTTCATCGTGACGTTGGGCGGCCAGCTGATGTTCCGCGGCCTTACCATGGCGCTTTTGAAGGGCCTTACGCTCGCTCCCTTCCCGGACAGCTTTAAGACCATCAGCGCAAGCTGGATACCGGATCCCTTTGGCGGCATGCCGAACTTTATAGCGGGAAAGGGATCGCTGCATGTGCTGACGCTCATCGTGGGCGTGGCGGCGTGTGTGCTCTTTGTCATGAGTACGCTCAACGCGCGGCGCAAGGCGCAGAAATACGGCCAGGCCTCCGAATCCTTCGTGGCGATGATCCTGCGCTGCGTGATCGTTTGCGTGGCGGTGCTGTTCGCGACCTATCAGCTCGCTGTATATCGCGGCGTGCCTTGGGTTCTGGTGCTGCTGGCCATCTTGGTCATCATCTATACCTTCATCACGGAAAATACCATCATGGGCCGCAATGTGTACGCCTTCGGCGGCAACGCGAAGGCCGCGCGTCTGGCCGGTATCAATACCCGAAAGACTTTCTTCCTCGCCTATGTGAACATGGGTTTGCTCGCGGGCTTGGCGGGCGTCGTGTTCAGCGGCCGCATCAATTCCGCAGCCCCCTCCTCCGGCGACGGCTTCGAGCTTGACGCCATCGCTTCCTGTTACATTGGCGGCGCTTCCGCTTCCGGCGGCATCGGCAAGATTTCCGGTGCGATCATCGGCGGCCTGATCATGGGCGTGCTGAACAACGGCATGAGCATCATGGGCATTGGCATCGATATTCAGATGGTCATCAAGGGTTTGGTGCTGATCCTCGCGGTCGCGCTCGACGTAGTGAGCAAGACCAAGGCCGTGAAAGCATAAAGAAGTATCATTTGAAGCTTGCACTATAGAAATCTAAGATTTAACATAGGATGTAAGACAAGAAAGGAATGATTGAGATTATGATTAAGAACATCCCGGATTTGAAGATCGGCTTAATCTCCGTAAGCCGCGACTGTTTCCCCATCACGCTTTCTACCAAGCGCCGCAACGCGCTCGCGGCAGTGTATGAGAAGAAATACGGCGCGATCTACAACTGCGGCGTGACCGTCGAGAACGAGCTCGATATGCTCAAAGCTTTGGACGAGGTCAACGCGCAGGGCGTAAACGCGCTGGTAGTGCTGCTGGGCAACTTCGGCCCCGAAACGCCGGAAACCCTCTTCGCGCGCAAGTTCGACGGCCCCGTGATGTACGCGGCTTCCGCTGAGGAAAACATCGCCGTTTTGTCGAGCGACCGCGGCGACGCGTACTGCGGCATGCTCAACTGCTCCTATAATCTCGGCCTTCGCAATCTGAAGGCCTATATTCCCGAATACCCCGTGGGCACAGCGGAGGAAGTCGCCGACATGATCGCCGATTTCGCCCCCGTTGCGCGCGCAGTCATCGGCCTTCGCTCCTTGAAGATCATCACCTTTGGGCCGCGCCCGCAGGATTTCCTTGCCTGCAACGCGCCCATCAAGCAGCTCTACAACTTCGGCGTGGAGATCGAAGAGAATTCCGAGCTCGATTTGCAGGTAGCCTTTAACGCACACAAGGAAGACCCGCGCATTCCGGCCAAGGTGCAGGAGATGGCGGACGAGCTGGGCGCTGGCAATAAGATGAGCGGTATCCTTCCGCGTCTTGCGCAGCTTGAGCTTACGCTGCTCGACTGGTATGAAAACCACAAGGGCGCGGCGAAGTATGTGGCGTTTGCCAACAAGTGCTGGCCTGCGTTCCAAACGGAATTCGGCTGCGTACCTTGCTATGTAAATTCGCGCCTGACCAGCCTTGGCATTCCCGTATCCTGCGAGGTGGATATCTACGGCGCGCTTTCCGAGTACATCGGCACCTGCGTGTCCGGCGAGTGCGTAACGCTGCTGGACATCAACAACTCCGTGCCGCAGGAGCTTTACGATTCCTGCATCGCGGGCAAGTACAATTATACGCTGCATGATACCTTCATGGGCTTCCATTGCGGCAACACGCCGATGTGCCGCCTCAAGACGGGCGAGATGAAGTATCAGCTCATCATGCACAGAGGCTTGGAGCCCGACAAGGAGCCCGACATCACGCGCGGCACCCTCGAGGGCGACATCGTACCCGGCAAGATCACCTTCTACCGCTTGCAGGGCACCGCGGAGGGCGGCGTCTCCGCCTACATCGCGCAGGGCGAGGTTCTGCCTGTGGATACGCATTCCTTCGGCGGCATCGGCGTGATCGCCATACCCGAGATGGCGCGCTTCTATCGGAACGTGCTGATCGCCAAGCGTTATCCGCATCACGGCGCGGTGGCGTTCGGTCACTTCGGCAAGGCGCTCTTTAGCCTCTTTGATTATCTGGGCGTGCAGGACGTTAACTATAACCGTCCCAAGTCCGTGCCCTATCCCAACGAGAATCCCTTCGCGTAAGAAGCATAGATACCGTGGCTGCCCCGCCCAAAAAGCGGGGCAGCGTTTCAATAGCCAAACAGGCATAAGGAGAACGACATGCGCTATTTAGTTGGAATCGACCTTGGAACCTCCGGCACCAAGACCGTATTGTTCGATACGGACGGCAAACCCATAGCGGCCGCCACGGAGGAGTATCCGCTCTACCAGCCGCAAAACGGCTGGGCGGAGCAAGACCCCGCCGATTGGTGGGACGCCGTACAAAAAACCATGAAAGCGGTGCTTGCAAAAAGCGGCGTAGAGGCTTCGGACATCGCGGGCGTTGGCATTTCCGGCCAAATGCACGGCCTTGTGATGCTGGACGAAGCGGGCAGGGTGCTGCGTAAAGCGATCCTTTGGTGCGACGGGCGCACCACGCGCGAATGCGCGGAGATCACGGAAACCGTCGGGCGCGAACGTCTGATCGCTATTACGGCGAACCCCGCGCTCCCCGGCTTTACGGCAGGCAAGATACTTTGGGTACGCCGCAACGAGCCTGACGTGTATAAGCAGTGCCGCCATGTGCTGCTGCCCAAGGATTATATTCGTTATATGCTCACCGGCGTTTACGCGACGGAAGCGTCCGACGCGTCGGGCATGAACCTGTTGGATGTTACCACGCGCGACTGGTCGGACGAGATGCTCCAAAGGCTTAACATCGATCCGTCGTGGATGTCGAAGGTCTATGAATCCCCCGACGTGACGGGTACCGTGCATAAGCAGGCAGCCGAGGCTACAGGGCTTGCAGAAGGCACCATCGTAGTGGGCGGCGCAGGCGATAACGCGGCGGGCGCCGTCGGCATGGGCGTTGTGCGCGAGGGTCGGGCGTTTACCTCCCTTGGCACCTCCGGCGTCGTGTTTGCGCATACGGACAGCGTGCGCATCGACCCGCAGGGGCGTGTGCATACCTTCTGCGCGGCGGTCCCCAACAGCTACACCGTGATGAGCTGCACGCTCGCGGCGGGCTTATCGCTTCGCTGGATGCGCGATACGCTCTATACAGCCGAGGCGGAAGCCGCAAAGGTGAAGGGCGTTGATCCCTATATCCCCATGATGGATGCGGCGAAGGCGATACCGCTTGGTGCGGATCGTCTCTTGTTCCTGCCGTATTTGATGGGCGAGCGCTCGCCCATACTGGATGAAAGAAGCCGCGGTGTGTTCTTTGGCCTTTCCGGTATCCACACCAAGGATCATATGCTGCGCGCGGTGATCGAGGGCATTTCCTATTCCCAGCGCGCCTGTGTGGACGTGCTGCGCGGCATGGGCTTGAACCTCGGCGATATGCTCGTCTGCGGCGGCGGCGGAAAAAGCCCCTTTTGGCGGCAAATGCTCGCCGATCTTTACGGCTGCCCGGTTTGCACCATCGAATCCACGGAGGGCCCCGCGCTGGGCGTGGCGATCCTCGCGGGCGTGGGCGCGGGCGTTTATCCGTCCGTGGCGGACGCGTGTGACCGCATGATCCGCAAGAACGCGCCGTTGTCGCCCGACGCGGCGGCAAGCGCTGCTTACGAACCCTATTATCAGCTTTATAACAGCTTGTACCCGGTGCTGAAGGAACGCTTTGCGGCGCTGAGCGAAATGAAATGAGGAGGAACACCATGAAAACCGTATTTGACGAAGCGTTTATTCCCTATGGCAAGGTCATCGAAGGGTATGATATGAAGGAACTTCTCGACACGCTCGTGAAGGTCACCGATATGCCCGCCGACAGCGTGCTCTACGAGCCCGGCAGGCCGGAGCTTGAGGCGCTGCCCATCTATCAGGAGATCCAAGACGGTATCTATGGCGGCATGCCCATTCAGATCGGTTACTGCAACGGCAACAACAAGGCGCTCAACTGCTTGGAATATCATCGCGACAGCGAGATCAACATCACGCAGACCGACGCCGTGTTCCTGCTTGCGCCCCTGCAAAAGGTGCGCGACGGCAAGCTCGATACCAAAGAGGTGGAGGCGTTTTTCGCACCTGCCGGTACCTGCGTGCAGTTCTATGAAACGACGCTGCACTATGCGCCCTGCACGGCGGGCGGCCAGCCCGGTTTCCGCGTAGCCGTGGTGCTGCCTAGGAACACGAATACCGATAAACCCGCGATCAAGGTGCGCAATTTGGAGGATCGCATGCTCTTTGCGCGCAACAAATGGCTCATCGCGCATCCCGACGCAAACGAAGCCAAGCAAGGCGCCTATGTGGGTCTTGTGGGCGAAAATATCGTGATCGATTGAAAAAATGTGCTCTGTGGCCGCCTGTTTAAGAGATAGGCGGCTATTTTTTTGCCACGATGACGTCGCGGCGGATGGATTGATCGACCCTGTGCGCGAAACCGTCGTACGCCGCGCCCTCCAGCACGGTAAAGCCGGCGTCGCGAAGCATGGCCGCGAGGCGTTCGCGGGGGAAAACCAGCGTGTTCCAGGAAAGCGTCAGCACGCCGCCGGGCTTGAGTACCTGTTTCCACGCGTCAAGGCAGGTGCGCAGCAGCGGCTCCGGGCTGCGCGTGCGCGCGGACTGTTTTTCGTTGGTGACGGCGGCGTGCTGCACGCCGTAGGGCAGATCGCCCGCGAGCAGGTCAAAAAAGTTCTTTCTATATAGTTTGTCCGTGAAAGCCGTATCGCAGGCGACGATTTCCCAATGCCTCCCGCTGCCCTGTTTTGCTTCTTCTTTTGTGCGCGTGACGTCGATACCATAGCGCACGGCTGTTTCACCGGGCAGTCCCACGCGTTCGGTCTTGGCGGCGTGTTTGTACTTTTCCGCTTCCAAGTACTTCTTCATATGGTGATAGGCTTCGCTTGCGGCTTTTTCACCGATCTCCACGCCGTAGGCGTCAAGGCCGAGCGCCGCGGCTTCAAAAAGCGTCGTGCCCTTGCCCGCTACGGGATCCAACACGCGTATATGCTTATCGGGCGCATCCATGGATAATAAGCCGACGTTTAGAAGCAGACGCGTAAAGAGCGGATTGGTCTTGCCGGTGTATTTAAGCATGCCGCCGACCTCTTCGCCTATGTACTGCCAAGGCGGGAGCGTCACAGGGCAAAGCAGACCGTCCTGCGCGTCAGCGAAAAGGAAAAGGGCATAGGTAAAGGAAAGGATGGACACAAGCCGAAGATCAGTGGGACGCAGCGGCTGTTCGGCCGAAAAGCAAACGTAGGGGACGCCGCCGATTATTTCCTGAGAAATAGAATTGGCGGGAACGGACAGACGCGGCAGCGCCAAGGCGAGTTCTGCGAGAGAGAGTTTGGCGGACGCGTCAAAATAGACCCGATTATGGCCGGGATTCGCCAATATGCAATAGCGGTACATACAAGATCCTCCACGGTTTTCAGTATAGCGTTTTTTGGCATAACAGGCAATATAGGAAAGAAGCGCGCCGAAAAATCCGGCGTGGTTTGGGTTATCGACAAAGGCCAACTGCCCTTTGCCGATGTTTACACTTTGCAACTGTTCACTGCGTTCACGGTCGTTGCAAGCGCAGCGAGCGCCTTGCACGGCAAGGCTTTCCGAATCTGACGCGCGTGTCGTCAGATTCGGTTGGAGGTTAAAGGGTGCGCCCCTTAACAACCCCCGGAGGGTTCCGGCGATACTTAAAACCGCGCCGGAAAATCCGGCGCGGTTCTTTGGCTAAGATTGTTGGGCGTTAGTGCGTTTCGTTGTACTTTTTGATGCCAAGCGCGAGAAGATCCATGGCGCGCTCCAAATCGGCCTGCTTCAAAACATAGGCAAGGCGCACTTCGTTGACATGGCCGGGCGTGGCGTAAAAACCTTCGCCGGGTGCGAACATGACGGTTTCGCCGTTGTCCTCAAAATCGGTAAGCAGCCACTGTTGGAAGGTATCCGTATTGTCCACGGGAAGCTTTGCCATGACGTAAAACGCGCCCATGGGCTTTTTGCAAACTACGCCCGGGATTTGGGAGAGTTTTTCATAGATAGTGTCGCGGCGCTTGCGATACTCGTCGCGAACGGCGGCGAAGTAGCTTTCGTCCACGGTGTAGAGCTTGGCGGCGGCGACCTGATCCAGCGTGGAAACGGAGAGACGGCCTTGACAATACTTCATGATCTCGCTTTGCAGAAGCTTGTTCTTGGTGATGAGCATGCCGATGCGCGCGCCGCAGGCGGAGAAGCGTTTGGAAACGGAGTCGATGATGACCGCGTTTTCCGCGATGTCGTCGAACTGGCCGATGGTGAGCAGCGGCTCGCCGCCGTAGACGAATTCGCGATACACCTCGTCGCCGATCACGTAGAGATCATGCGCCTTGGCAACGTCCGCGATCACGCGCATCTGCGCTTCGGAGATGACAACGCCAGTGGGGTTGCCGGGATTGGTGAACATGATGGCGCGGGTCTTGTCGTTGACGAGAGCTTCCAGCTTATCCTTGTAAGCGTACTGGTAGCCATCCTCGGGCGTAGTGGGCATGGGACGGATCACGCCGCCGCAGGATTTCACAAAGGTATTGTAGTTGGGATAGAAGGGCTCGGGAATGATGACCTCGGAGCCTTCGTCCAAGATGCAGCCCATGAGGATTTGCAGCGCTTCGCTGCCGCCGGTGGTGATGAAGATGTCATTGGTGGCGTAGTCAACGCCGATGCCCTTGTAATACTGCTTCACGGCCTCGATCATCTCCGGGATGCCGGGGGAAGGGGCGTAAGCGAGGACGGGCAGCTTGAAATCGCGCACGGTGTCAAAATAGACGGGGGGCGTTTCGATATCCGGCTGACCGATGTTCAGGTGATAGATCTTGTGGCCTTTCTTTTCAGCTTCCGTCGCGTAGGGAGCGTACTTGCGCATGGGGGAAAGTCCACATTTTTCGATACTTTGCGATACCTTCATTTTTGTTGAATCCTCCTGCAATATTTCTTTTTTATGTGCCGGGTATTTTGCGTTGCTTGCGTTTGAGAACATGAATCCAAGATTTGTCTTCTTTACCAGTATAACAAAAACCTATGGAAAGTGGAAGAGCTAAAAGCGCATTTTTCAGAATATAAAAAGGGGCGCGTTCGCGCCCCGATGACCGTTTGCTTTATTTTTCCGTCTGCGCGGGCTTGGGAAGGGAAGGATCGCCCGTGCCGCGAGTGATCTCGCTTGCGACGGCGCGATAGGAATCCGTATAGAGAAGCGCGCCGTTTTTGAATTCGCCGTTTTGGTATTCGTCGCGATACGCTTCTGCCTTGTAGCCCTTGCGCCCCTTGACGG
Organism: uncultured Oscillospiraceae bacterium; assembly: GCA_964571055.1. Classification (GTDB taxonomy): domain Bacteria; phylum Bacillota; class Clostridia; order Christensenellales; family CAG-138; genus JAQVRG01. Next base: position 31,343 of record CAZNAL010000008.1, read on the forward strand.
TGGTTTCTTCATAGCCCATAGGCCAAGCGGGATTCTCCGTGACGACGGGTTCGCCCGGCTCGATGGTTTCGATAACCTCGCCGCGTGTCTTGTAGGTAACGCCTGCGGGCAGAGGCTCTCCATAAAGGTAGATGTTCATCTTCCTGTTTTCCTGATCGCACTTGGCGAAAATATACAGCGGCGCGCCGGTGTTGTTGATGAAGTTCAGGCTTTTACCGCTTTCGGCGCTGCCTGTCACGGTGGAATCCAAGCCGTAATCGGCATAGCTGGAGGGCCAGGAGTGATGGTAGCGCTCGGTGATCTGGATCTGCTCGCCGCAGCAGAGAAGGGCGTTATACAGCGTGGTAGAGACCTGACAGATACCGCCGCCCGCCTGCATTTCATAGGAATTGCCGTTTACGATGCCGGGTGCGAGCGGCCAGCCGCCCGCCTCGGTGCGGGGGCCGATGAAGGCGTTAAAATTGAACTCCTCGCCCACCTGCACGCAGGCGCCGTTGAGTATGGTGGAGGCTTTTTGTATGTTGCCGACGCGGTTGGGGGTGCGCAGGCTGCTGCTGGAGCCGAAATCCGTCTGCCAGCTTGCGCGAAGCTGCGTGTTCTGCTTGATCCAAGCAAGATCGTGCTGGGGCTTGGTAAGCACCAGCTCCGGCTTGAGCGTGGCGGTATAATCGCCCGCAGCAAGGCAATCCTTGATCTGCTGTACCAGCGCGGGCTGATCCAGCGCGTGCCCGTCCACCCCCTCGTGATAGACGAAGGCGGGCTCCGCGGCCCAGGAATCCGCTTCGGCGTAGGGCTCTACGGGCGGCGCGCCCATACTATCGGCGATGTCCGCTACGGTTGCGCCAAGCGTGTTTTCCGTGCAGGTAAAGCCCACGGTATATTCCTTGCCAAAGGCTTTGAGATTTTCCAAGGTGGCCGTGTTTTCGGCCTTGGATTCGCTGCGCCCCAGCAGCATAGCCTCGCTAAGCGTCGCGTCCAGCGTGGAAACGGCGCCCAGATCCGCGGCGGTGAGCACCCATAGCGAGGTGCCGTGCGAGACACGGATGTTGATGGATTGTATATCTTTCGTGACGGAGGGAAGCAGCGTCTGCCGCGCCTCGTCGTAGTGCATGCCGCCTATATCGACGCCGTTGATTTTGACGCCCTCATAGAAAGCGCCCGTATCCAGCGTTTCGGCCAATTCCTCGGCGTCCGGCTTGTTGACGTACTTGGATTTAATAAAGAGCACGGCGATAAAGCCGAGCAGGCAAAACAGGCAAAGAAAGGCCAGCCACGGCACAAAGCGCATCGCGGGGGATCTGCGCCGCGTGCGGCCGGCGGGGCGTGCTTGCGCGCGGCGTTCCGGAGACTGCGCGCGTGTATTTCGCGCGGCTCGGCTGTTGCTTGGACGGGGTCTATCGGGTGCGTATGGCATATTCTTTACTCCTTTTAATTCAAATCCTAGTATAACGCATATCCAAGGGGGGGACAAGGCGGTAATCCATGGTGTCGCGGTTATTTTACATTTTCCAATCCTTGTTATCTGCCGTACGGTCGTGTATAATAGAATCTGAATAAGTATGGACGCAAAGCATGGCGAGGCGCGCGTGCGCCTACGGCTGTGGATGGAGCGTCGCGAAACGGAAAGAGAGAGACGAGTTGGCTAAGAACAAGTTAAAGATCATCCCCCTGGGCGGACTGGGGGAAATTGGCAAGAACATGACCGTATTCGAATACGGCAAGGATATGATCGTGGTGGATTGCGGATTGTGCTTTCCGGACGACGATATGCCGGGCATCGATCTGGTGATACCCGACATGGAGTATTTGGAGCAGAACGCCTCCAAGCTCCGCGGCTTTTTTATTACGCACGGGCATGAGGATCATATAGGTGCCCTGCCCTACGCGCTCAAGCAGTTCAACGTGCCGGTCTACGGCACCGCCTTTACGATGGCGTTGGTGGCGCACAAGCTCGAGGAGGAGCATATGCCCAGCACCAACCTCAAGGTTGTAAAGCCGGGGGACACGATCTCGACCGGTTGCTTCAAGGTGGAATTCATCAAGACCAGCCATTCTATCGCGGGCGCGTGCGCGCTGGCGATCAACACCCCGGTAGGCACCGTGATCCACACGGGGGATTTCAAGGTGGACTATACGCCCATCGACGGCGAGCCCATCGACGTGCGGCGCTTTGCTTATTACGGCGCCAAGGGCGTGCTGCTTTTGATGTCGGACAGCACCAATGTGGAAAACGAAGGACACACGGAATCCGAGCGTGAGATCGGCAAGACCTTCGAGCATTATTTTGACATCGCGGAGGGCCGCGTGATCGTGGCGACGTTCGCGAGCAACATCTACCGCATCCAGCAGGTGGCGGACGTGGCGATCTCGCATGGTCGCAGCATATGCTTTCAGGGCCGCAGCATGATCAATATCGCGGAGATCGCGACAAAGCTCGGCTATTTGCATATCCCCGCCGATCATTTGGTGGAGCTTGATAAAGCGGGCAAGATGAAGCCCGAAAAGGTTTGTGTTATCACCACCGGCACACAGGGAGAACCCATGAGCGGCCTTACGCGCATGGCAAACGCATCCCACCGTTTGATCGTGGGGGCGGGGGATACGGTCATTATCTCCGCCTCGGCGATTCCCGGCAACGAGGTGGGCGTCGCGAAGGTCATCAACAATCTTTGCCGCAATGGCGCGAAGGTGGTGTATAACCGCATGGCGGACGTGCACGTTTCCGGCCATGCGCAAAAGGACGAGCTTAGGCTGATGTTCGCGCTGACGAAGCCCCAGTTTTTCATTCCTGTGCACGGCGAATACAGGCATCTGCATTACCACGCGGATCTGGCAGAGCAGATGGGCGTACCCCGCAAGAACATCTTTATCGCCGATGTGGGCGATGTGGTGGAGCTGACGCGGGAGAGCGGACGCATCGGGGAAAGCGTGCCCACGGGCGCCGTTATGATCGATGGCAGCGGCGTGGGGGATATTGGCAGCGTGGTGCTCAAGGATCGAAAGCTCCTCTCCGAGGACGGCGTGTTTACGGTGGTGCTTGTGACGGACAAGCAGAGCGGCGCGCTGCTTACGGCGCCCGAGGTCGTTTCGCGCGGCTTCGTCTATATCAAGGATTCGGAGGAGCTTATCGCGGGTGCGAAGACAGTTGTAGCCGACATCGCGGCGCAGCTTGCAAACGCGCACCGTTCGGAATGGGCGACCATCAAGAACAATATGCGCGGCGCATTGCGCAACTATTTATATAAGGAAACGGGCAGACGCCCCATCGTGCTTCCCATCATCATAGAAATCGAGGCGGGTAAGAATGACAAATCTGCACGATAAGGCGCGCGAGCTTGCCGCAGCGCTCCACGCGAGCGAGGAATACACACAGTACAGCCAAGCGCGGGAAGCCGCCTTTGAAAACGCGACGACGCGGGATCTTTTGAAGCAGTACCGCAAGATGCAGACGCAGGCACAGGCTTCTGTGATCGCGGGAAAAAAGGATGAGGAGGCCATGAAGAACCTGCAGCACATGGGCGAAATACTACAGCTGGACGCGAAGGCCGCCGCGTATCTGATGGCGGAATACCGCCTAAGCACGCTGCTAAGCGACATCTATAAGATCCTCGGCGAGGCGATCGATTTGGATCTTACCGCATTGGAGGGATAAAGCCTTGGAAAAAAGGCCGGTGGATAGAGAGACGCGCGAAAGGAAACGCCGCACGCGCGCCGCTTGGAAAAAGGTATGGCATATCGCACGCCCTATTTTGGTGATCGCCGTAAGCCTGTGCATTTGCTATGTGCTTTTGAGCAAGGTTACCGTCAAGGTGCTGGATAAGTTTCTTTTCCCCGTCGATCCGGCCGACGCAACGCCCGTGACGGTCACCATCGCAAGCGGCAGCGGCGCGTCCGCCATCGCCAAGGCGCTCTACGAGGCTGGCGGTACGGACGCTAACGACGAGCAGCTTGCGCCCGGCCTTATCAAAAGCAAGGCCGTGTTCAAGGTCTATGTGGATTTTACGGGTAAATCCAGCAAGCTGCGCGCGGGCACCTATGTGCTTTCCCGCAATATGGACATACCGCAGATCGTGGATATCATCTGCGCGGGCAACCCCCCCAAGGAGACCGTGCGCTTTACCATCACCGAGGGTTCGGACGTGGAGGCTGTGGCCGCAAGGCTCGTAGAGCAGGGCGTGCTGGAGGATGATACGGAGTTTTTGCGCCTCTGCAAATCCGGCGAAGAATTCACGGATTATGCCTTCGTCAAGGAAATCCTCGATAAACAAGCGGCAAACGGACAGCAGCGCGATTATGTGCTGGAGGGGTACCTGTTCCCGGATACCTATGAGGTCTATGTCGGCGCGTCCGCGAAAACCGTGATCAACAAGATGCTCATGCAGTTCTTGGCCGTGTTCAGCGACGAGTATATCGCCAAGGCGCAGGAGCTGGACATGAGCACGGACGACGTGGTCAAGCTTGCGGCGTTAATTGAAAAGGAGGCTAAGCTTGGCGGCGATTTTGCCAAGGTCTCCGCGGTGTTCCATAACCGCTTGAAGGCGGACATGCCTATGGAGTCGGACGCTTCGCTCCGCTACATCTTCAAACAGAACATTCTCAACTGGACGCAGGCGCAGCGCGAAGACGCTTCGCCCTACAACACCATCGTCCACAAGGGCTTGGGCTTGGGGCCGATCACAAACCCCGGCCGGAGAGCGATCGAGGCGGCGCTCTACCCGGATGAAACGATGATTTCGGAGAACGATCTCTTCTTTGTGCTCAAATACGGCTGGACGGGCGAGCTTGCCTATGCCAAGACCAACGAGGAGCACGATGAAAACGTGGCGCGCTACAGCCAGTATTGGAGCATGACGGAAAAGCCCGCGGATTTTGAGGAAGAAACACAAGAGAAGGATTCATAAAAACACATAACGCAGGAGGATTTACCATGTATACACCGCATATCAACGCAGAACCCAGCGATTTTGCCCCTACCGTGCTGATGCCCGGCGATCCGCTGCGGGCGAAATTCATCGCCGAGACCTTTCTTGAAAACCCCGTGCTCGTGAACAACGTCCGGGGCATACAGGGATATACGGGCAATTATAAAGGAAAGCGGGTCTCCGTGATGGCAAGCGGCATGGGCATGCCCAGCATGGGGATTTATTCCTATGAGCTATTCAACTTTTTCGGCGTGGAAAACATCATACGCATTGGCTCCGCGGGCGCGATCAGCCCCAAGCTGCCGCTTCGCAGCATTGTGATCGCCATGAGCGCGAGCTATAACAGCAATTTTGCCGCGCAGTACAAGCTCAACGGCACCTACGCGCCCACCGCGAGCTATACGCTTTTGAAGAAAGCGACGGACGCCGCCGAACGCATGAAGCTTCCCGTGACCGTGGGCAACGTCCTTTCCAACGACCTTTTCTACGACGACGCGCAGGGCACGATGAACTGGCAGAAGATGGGCGTGTTGGCCGTGGAGATGGAGAGCGCGGCGCTCTATATGAACGCGGCGCGCGCGGGTAAAAACGCGCTGTGCATCTGCACCATTTCGGACAGCCTTGTAACGGGCGAGGAGTG
>CAZNAL010000009.1:0-36255 GCA_964571055.1 uncultured Oscillospiraceae bacterium
AACGACACTGCGGTTAACAGCCGCATGCTCTACCGACTGAGCTAAGGAGGAACGGCACGAGTGTTATTTTACAACACCTGTTTCGTTTTCGCAATACCTTTTTGTATTTTCCGCGATTATATTTTTAGCGGAAAATCAAAAATCCACAGGTTTCCCCGTATAGGCGCAGCGAAGGATTTTTATAAGCTGCTCGCGCGTCACGGCGCGGGGATTTTCCTTGGCTTGCAGCAGCGCTTCCGCCTGTTCCGCCATGGCGGGCAGCATCTGTTCAAAAGCGTCCTCACGCACGCCCAAGCGGCTGAAGGAGACGGGGATGCGCATCTGCGCGCCCTTTTCGCGCAGCGTAAGCGCCATAGATTCTACGAGCGTTTTCTTTTCCCTTGGCTTTATGCCGATCAGCCGCGCCAGTTCGTCATACCGTGCGGACGCAGTTTGCGCGTTGAAGCGGATCACCTGCGGCAGGAGGATCGTGCTTGCGCATCCGTGCGGGATACGCGGCGTGGTGACGCAGACGCTTACGGCCTGTGCAAGGGCGTGGTTAAGCCCCAGCGCGGAGTTTGCATACGCCATGCCCGCCATATACTGCGCATAGAGCACCCTTTCCTTTGCCGCGGCGTCGCCCGTATACGCATCGAATACGGCGGAGTACAGAACGCGCAGCGCGTGCAGCGCCAACGGCTCGCTAAAGGGCGTGCGCGCGGGTGTGACACAAGCTTCGATGGCGTGCGACACGGCGTCCATGCCGGTGCGCGCCGTCAGGGCGGGCGGCGCGTCCGCCAGCACCGCGGGATCGAGTATGACCACATCCGGCGTGAGCTGCGCGTGCCGCAGGAAAACGCGCCTATGCGCGGCGTAGTCCGCTGCCGACGCGAAGCAGGAGGCCTCCGCGCCCGTACCGGCCGTCGTAGGAATGGCGGCAAAACGGGCGACGGAACGCAGATCGACGTCGTCCAAGAAGAGGTCGGAAAGCGTTTCCAACGACGCGGCGGGATGCGCGTAGAGCACCCACATGAGCTTCATCGCACCCAAGAGCGTACCGCCGCCCAGCGCTACGATCCAGTCGGGCTTGGATTCGCGCATCGCCTTTACGCCGTTTCGCACCTCGCGAAGCGAGGCGTCGGCGTCTATGCCGGAAAGCATGCGCACCTGCATGCCCGCCTGCTGTAGATACGCCGCCGCGCTTTCGGCAAAACCGCCGCCGCGAAGCGAAGCGCCGCCCACCGCCAGCAGCGCGCGGCTGCCGCGAAGCGTAGACAGTGTTTTCAGCGTATCCTGCCCAAAGTAGACGTCCCTCGGTACACAAAACCGTGCCGTAGCGCGCACCCCCTTTTCTCTACTAGGATGCACGCCGCGGCACGGTATCATGCGCTGTTTTTGTTCTTAGTAGGCCTTCGCGAAATACATAATGTGTTTGGCGGGCTTGCCGCAATGCACGCATACGTCGCCCAACGCGGCGCCTGTGTCATGCAGCGGCATGCAGCGCGTGCTCGCGCCCGTCGCCGCTTTGATCTCATCCTCGCATTCCCGTTCGCCGCACCACGCCGCGCGCACAAAGCCAGTCTGCACGCCTGCCTTTAGCTCCTCAAACGTGCGCGCGTCCACGGTCTTGCTTTCCCGCATGGCGAGCGCTTTATCGAACAAGCCCTTATGTACCTCGTCAAGCTGCGCTTTGAGCGTTTCGGGCAGATTCTCCATGGGGATAAACTGCTTCTTGAGATCGTCGCGCCGGACGATGACCACCTGCTTGTTTTCGATATCCTTGGGGCCTACCTCCAAACGGATGGGAACGCCCTTCATCTCCCACTCGTTGAACTTCCAGCCGGGGCTTTGGTCGCGATCATCCATCTCCGCGCGGATACCCGCCGCGAGCAGCTGCGCGAGTATCTCCTTCGCCTTATCCAGAACGCCTTCCTTATGCATCGCAATCGGCAGCACTACGACCTGCACGGGCGCTACGCGCGGCGGCAACACCAAGCCGCGATCATCGCCGTGCACCATGATTACGCCGCCGATCATACGGGTGGACGTGCCCCACGACGTCGTGAAGCAATATTCCAGCTTGCCCTCGCGGCTAAGATACTGAATCTCGTAGCCGCGCGCAAAATTGTCGCCCAAATTATGGGACGTACCCATTTGCAGCGCCTTGCCGTCCTGCATCATGGCTTCCATCGTGTAGGTGGCGACAGCGCCCGCGAATTTTTCCTTTTCGCTCTTGCGCCCCGTAATCACGGGGATCGCCAGCACGTTTTCGGCAAAGTCCCGATAGACCTCCAGCATGCGCATGGTCTCCTCCTGCGCCTCGTCAAAGGTCTCATGCGCCGTGTGTCCCTCCTGCCACAGGAATTCGCTGGTGCGAAGGAAGGGACGCGTGCTCTTTTCCCAGCGCACCACGTTGCACCACTGGTTCATCAGCACCGGAAGATCCCGATAGGACTGAATCCAGCGCGAATACATGGAGCCTATGATGGTCTCGCTCGTCGGGCGTATCGCCAAGCGCTCCGTCAGCTTTTCGTTGCCGCCCTGCGTGACCCACGCAACCTCCGGCGCAAAGCCTTCGACGTGCTCCGCTTCCTTCAAGAGCAGACTTTCCGGGATAAAAAGCGGAAAATACGCGTTTTTTACGCCCGTCGCCTTGAATCTCGCGTCCATCTGCTGCTGGATCAGCTCCCAAACGCCGTAGCCATAAGGCTTGATGACCATGCAGCCCTTTACGTCCGAATAGTCCACCATATCCGTCTTGAGTATGACGTCGGTGTACCATTGCGGAAAGTCCTCGCTGCGCGACGCGATGTGCTGTACAAAAGTATCGTTGTTCTTTGCCATGTTTCCTCCAAGTATCATTGATGCAGCTTTACTGCAAAATATCGTCGATCAACTGTTTTAGGTAGGCGTCGGAATTCATCTCCGCTTTGGGCAGCTCCCCGTCGATAACCGACGCCACGATGTCGTCTACCGTCCACAAGGGCTGCGTCGCCTCCGGTGCGGGCTGCGCCGGTACGGGCGTTTCCTGTACGGGCGCTTCCTGTACGGGCGCTTCCTGTACGGGCGCTTCCTGTACGGGCGTTTCCTGTACGGGCGTTTCCTGCGCGGGCGTTTCCTGCGCGAACTGCGCCGCTACGAACTGCGCCGTCTCCGCTGCGGGCATTTGCTCCGTTTGCGGCGCTGGCGTAACTTCGTTTTCCTGCGCGGGCAGGTTTCTTCCCTCTATGGAATAGATGCTTTGCATCAGCGCCGCCGGGTTTTCATACGTTTCCGGCGTGGGCGTTTCCTCCGCAAGCATCGCATGCCGCAGCGCTCTGATTTCCTCGATGTCCTCTTCGTTGTCGCCCAAGAGCACCGCGCGCTGCATCCACTCCTCCAAAGACGCAAGCTGCGCCTTAGCCTGCTTGGATACGGCGATCAAGCGCGCGTTAAGCGTCTCCGTGTTGGATTTATATTCCTTTGCCGAAGCCTCCGCCTGTGTAAGCATGGCGCTCGCCTGCTCTCTCGCTTGCGCAAGCGCCGCAGCCGCCTGCTCCTTTGCGGAGGAGAGCAGCGCGTCCGCTTCCTTTTTCGCGCCGTAGAGCATAGCCTGTGTCTGCGATTCCGTTTCCGCCACGCGTTTTTTGGACAACGCCTCCACCTGCGTCATCGCGGCAACCAGCGCGCCCTCGCGCTCCTGATAGGAGATGATACGCGTTTCCTGCTCTTGTATCTTGCCTTTCAGCGCAGCGATTTCCCCGGTTAACGCTTGCAGGGCGCCTTCCTTTTCCGTAAGCTCCTTGTTTTTTGCTAAGAGCTGCTCTTCGAGTTCCTTTTCGTGTTTGCGCATCCTAATACCTCCTTAAAACTCCATCTTTTCTTGCAAAGCGTCCGTTGCGGGCATGCAGCCCATATGGCGGTATCCCTCCGGCAGCACGATGCGTCCGCGCGGCGTGCGCGCGATCAGCCCAAGCTGCAAAAGATACGGCTCATATACATCCTCAATCGTGGTGGCGTCCTCGTTGGTGGCGGCCGCAATGGTATCTAAGCCCACCGCACGACCGCCGAATTTGTGGATCATCGTATCCAGCATACGCCTGTCCACCGCGTCAAGACCCAGCTCGTCAATGCTAAGCATCTCCAAGCCCGCCTGTGCCGTCGCAAGATCGATCCTGCCGCTTCCTATCACCTGCGCAAAATCACGCACGCGCTTTAGAAGGCGGTTTACAACCCTCGGCGTTCCCCTTGCGCGCGACGCGATCTCCAGCGCGCCCTCCTCGTCGATATCCACGGAGAGTATTTCCGCGCTGCGGGTGATGATCTGCAAAAGATCCGCCGGCGCGTAATGCGCAAGCTGCTCCTTGATGCCGAAACGATCCCGCAGGGGCGAGGTCAAAAGCCCCAGCCGCGTCGTCGCGCCCACAAGCGTAAAGCGCGGCAAATCCAAGCGGATGGAATGCGCCGAAGGCCCCTTGCCGATGATGATGTCCAGCGCAAAATCCTCCATGGCGGGGTAGAGCACCTCCTCCACGTTGGCGTTGAGCCTGTGAATCTCGTCGATAAAGAGCACGTCGCCTTCCGCGAGGTTCGTAAGCAGCGCCGCCAAATCCCCGGCGTGCGTGATCGCGGGGCCGGAGGTCGTGCGCAGATTTACGCCCATTTCATTGGCTACGATGGCGGCAAGCGTCGTTTTGCCCAAGCCCGGCGGACCGTAAAACAGCGCGTGATCCAAAGGCTCGCCCCGCTTCTTCGCAGCCTCGATATAGATGCGCATATGCTCCTTTACGTCGTGCTGGCCTATATATTCGTTCAGATAGCGCGGGCGCAGACTGTAATCGGTCTGCATATCCTCGTCAAGCATGGAGGAGGTAATGAGTCTTTCTTCCATTCTTCTACTTCCCGCTCCTCTTCACCATTTCACGCAGCGCAAGCGTGAGCATATCCTCTACCCTTTCGCATGGCGTCTGCACAGCGCCCACCGCGCGTCCGGCCTGTACGCCGTCGTAGCCCAGCGCGACAAGCGCCGCCACGGCCTCCGTGCGAACATCCTGCTTGTCCGTCTGTGTTCCCGTCGCGGGCTTGGGGAGCATATCGTCGCCGTCGATCTTTTCCTTCAGCTCCAGCAGCACGCGCGCCGCGGTTTTGCGCCCCATGCCCGGTACCTTATCAAACGCCGCCGCGTTCTGCGTATAGACCGCGCCCGCAATATCAGACGGCAGCAGCGCGCTCAACACGCTTAGCGCAAGCTTGGGACCTACGCGGTTCACGCCCAAAAGCTTGCGGAACATGCTCCGCTCCTCCGCCGTTAAAAAGCCGTACAGCGCGCTCGCGTCCTGCGTTTGATAATAATGCGTCAGCAGCTTTGCCTGTTCGCCCGGCACGAGCGCCTTCCGCGTGTTGGCGCTGCAAAAAAGCTCATAGCCCACGCCGGAAGCGTCGATCACAACGCTGTCCTGCGTGACGTCCGCGATCATCCCGCGTATGTATGCATACATCCGTACTACCTCACCGGATCCTAAATTCTTCCGCCGCGGGGCCTATGGTGTTGGCGTGACAAATCGCCGCGCCCAAAGCGTCTGCGGCGTCGTCCGGTTTGGGGGCTTCCTTGAGCTTGAGCAGCATGCGTACCATCTGCTGCACCTGCGTTTTGTCCGCGTGCCCGTCGCCCGTAACCGCCAGCTTGATCTGCATAGGGGTATATTCATAGAGAGGCGCGCCAAACTCCTGCGCCGCAAGCAACGCAACGCCGCGTCCGCCGCCGACCTGTATGGCGGTGGTGACATTGCGCGCAAAAAACAGCTCCTCAAAGGAGACGGCGTCCGGCTTATGGGTCGTGCAAAGCGTCCGCACCCCCAAATACAGCCTTTCCAGCCTTTCCGGGAAGGGCTGCCCCGCCTTGGTTTCGATCACACCGTAGTCTATCGGGCGCATGCGCGCCCCTTCGGTTTCCACCACGCCGTAGCCAAGGATGGCGTAGCCCGGATCGATCCCCAAGATAAGCAAAAGCCGCACCTCTCACAAAATAAGCTATGAACATTGTAGCACATGGGCGTAAAAAAGAAAAGCGCCCTTTCCGGGACGCTTTAGCTTTCCAAGTTTTCTATGAATTCGTCGATCTGCGCGAGTTCTTCAAAGGCAATGCCCGTTTCAAGCTGCGCAAGCAGCGCCGCGTCCGCGCCGGAGATGTCCCATGCCGGGTCGATGATGCGTTCGCTTTGCAGCGTTTGCGCGTCGGTTTGCATGATGACCGTTTTCCCTTCCGCCAAGGTAAGGATCAAATGCGCGGGGCAATAACCCGGCTTCTGCTGTCTCAACACGACCTTTTCCTTATTGAACTGCTCTATCGAATAGCCGGGGAAGCGTTCGTTCAAGTCGCTCTGCGTGCAGCCTACGACGCCCTCGCCCTGCCGCGCGCAGATATGCCCGCAGCTGCCAAACGCCGTCTCGATCACCACCTCCGCCTGCGGGTGGATGCTAACTTCGCCAATCGCGTCCACGCGCGCCGCCTCGACAGGCGTAACGACGGGCGTCGGCGTTTGCGTTTGCGTTTCCAAGGGCGTCTGCACAGTCTCGGGCGCGTTCGTGCCCGCCGTAAAGCCCAGCGAAATGCCAAGCAAAAACAGCGCGACGCCGAAGGCCGAAAAAAGGGTATAGAGTTTTGCGCGATTCTGCGCTGCAAACATATCCATACCCACAGTATTGCCTATTTGATGGGGATCAAACCGTCAGCCGAGGATCAAAAGCAAAAGAACGCCGGGTATGCCCAAGATACCCACCAACAAGGAATTGAAGGGCGTAAGCTCCAAGCTTAACCCGAACATGCCGCCCAAGAAGTTGAACGCCAATAGCATCAGCGCCCCGATGATGGCGTTTCCGATCAGCTTGATGAGTATTTTCGCGGAAACCTTGAAAAGCGTGCAGACGATTTTTAATATGACAACGCCGATAAAAAATGCAATCAAACAAACGATCAATACGCTCAATTCGTTCCTCCCCTGCCGCGCTTGAGTAAAAACATATACTTGCGCCGCGCGGCTTCTATTCCATACGCCGCAAAATCGATAAGCTCCGGATCGCGGACGCTTTCAAAATACGCCACCGCGTCCTTCCATTCCCGCAGCGCTTCCTGCACGCTTTGCTCGTACTGCTGCGCGGCGTTTTGACGTTTCAAATACGGCACATGCATATCCTCGCTTCCCTTTTTTCAAGGAGTATGCACAGGCGAACGGATATTTATAACAGCTTTTCTTTCGGTTGTCCGCCCGCCGGTACCCGCGCGCGAATGACGCGGAGCAAAAAAGGCGTGATGGCCGAAAGCGCCGCCGCGGTCAATATCCCCGCCAGGTAACGGATCGCCAAGGCGCCGAATACATACGCGTAAGAATAGTAACCGTACAGCTTACTGTCCACATACATGACGCCGGTATTGAGCGTCGTCACCACCAGCGCGCTAACGCACACGATCAAAACGATCTGCCGTCCGGTCAGCGCAAAGTCCTTCTTTTTTGCGTACCAGCCGACAAGAAGCCCGCGTACCGCGGCCGGCATGATCCATAGCAGCGTCGTCGCCGTAAGGCCGTAGGTGAGAAGCTGGTTCATAAAGCTGCCTAATAAGCCGATCAACAGACCGTCTACGGGGCCAAACAAAGCCGCTCCCACGATGATGGGCAGCGCATCCAGCGTGATCTTCATGTTGCCAAGGTTGATGGACAACAGGCTGAGCGCTACATACATGGCGATGAGCATGGCGTCCGTGACCAAGCGCTTGGTCGTAAGGCGGGGAACAGCACCGTTTTTTTCCATAAAATTACTCCTCCATACGTATCGGCAAATCGGCCTCATACTACATAGAGGAGACGGCTCCCATATGCAGCAGCGGGATGCGGAGGGCGCACCGCAAGTCCGAAGACTTTTCGTCCGCCCGACAACTCCCCGTCCGGGCGGCACTTCCCGACCCCGTAGGGTCGGATAACGCGCGCTATCCTACTCTGCCTTTCTTGATTTTCTTCGCTTATTGTACTCCGCTTCCCGCGTTGTGTCCAGCCCTTTCTTGGGTCTGTTTCCGCCCGCTTAGCGCGCAAGAAGCACGGCGCTTATATCATAGGTGGCGCGTATGGCGGAGCCCATCGTAGCTTCGTCCATATAACACAGGTAGAAGCGCTCCGACAGGCCGCTCATGGATACGCTGGTCATTGGGAAGTCCATAAGCGCCGCGTTTTCCCCCGTCGCAAGGTCGTAAGACCAGAGGGTATAGGGGAAGGGATCCTCCGCTTGGGCGGCTTCCGTATCCGCCTCGTTCGCGCCCTCGCCCGCGTCGCCGGACAGGCGGTTTTCAAAATAGTACAGCTTGGCGCAGTCGCGCGCCCAAAAGTAGCTGTATGCGGCAAAGGCATCGGTCACAATGCGGCTCTCGCCCGACTTCATATCCAAAATGCTAAACACGTTCTTTGCTTGCGCTTCCTCCGTCTCGTTTGCGGAGAGGTTGATCGCCATATATCTCCCATCCGGCGAAAGCGCGAAGGAATCGCCTTGGGCAAAGGACTTGCGAACGCCGCCGTCCGGTTTGATGCGGTAAATCACAGCGCCCGCTTCCAGTGCCGACTGCACAAAATACAGGTTGCCGTCGCAATAGCCGATGCTGCCCTCGTCAGCGCCCGTTTTGTCCACGATGCTGTAGCGTTTCGCCTCGTCCGGCACGTTGAAATCGTACTGATGCACCTGCATGGCGTTCGTGCCGCCTATCGCGTAGATCGTCGTTCCCAACGCGTCCCATGTATAGGCGCTGATCATATCGCCAAAGCCTACTGCGGAAAGATCGACCAGCAGCTCCTTGGCCTCTACGTCGAACACATACAGATGCGTGCTCTCCGCCGCCCGCTCCAGCACCGCAAGCTTCCGGCCGTCCGGCGCGTAGCATGTGGATTCTATCGTTTCGAACTCATAGGGGAAAAGCGGCTTTTTATTGCCCTGCAGATCCATGGTGTAGAGCATTTCAAAATGATAAACATCCCCCGTTACGTCGTCCGCAGTCACGCGCCTGCTGTAGAGCACGCCGTTTTTTTCCGGCAGCGTGCAAAGATACAGACCGTCCGGCAAAAAAACCTCGCCCGATTGCGGCTCGCCGTTGCGCCTGTATACCTCGTGTCCGTAGGCGGCCTGATAATCCATCTCCTCAGAATAGGGCGGCAGCGCGCCTTGGGCAAGCGATAAAGCGTTCCATTGCGCGCTCAGCGTGTTCTCCGTGAGCGCAAGCGTCTTTTCCTTATAGCGCTCCGCCTCCGCGGGCGTGTCAAAGGGCGCGGAAATCAGCATGATATGCGTAAGATCCGACGTCAGCGTCGGCTGCATGTCCATCTCGCGGGATATGACGCCGAGGCAGTAATCCCGATAAGCGTCCGCGGTCACAAAAAAGTGCGTGCCGGCTTCTACCAAATCCTCTACGTCGTCCTCCTGTATCGCAGCGTTTTGCGAGGGCAAGGGCTTCACATGGATCAAGAGGCAGTCCTCCGCCTCCTCCACGCGGAATATGCTCTCCCGTGCAAGCTGCACAAAGATGCTGACGGTCTCGCCATCCGTAAGCATATGCAAAAACGTGCCCTGTATGCCGTTCACGCCGGAAAGATCCACCGTGCGGGTATAATCCCAATACGCAACGGCGGGAAGCTCTATCACCAGCCGCGCCGGCGCGGGCAGCATATACACCTCATAATTCGGTACGGCAAGCAGCTTTTTTTCCTCCTCGCTTCCCGACAGGCGGCTGCCGCTCACGAAGGAAAGCGTAAGCTCGATATCCTCGCCCTGTGCGTTCGCCGTCAGCGCCTTCGCGTTCGCGTCCGCCACGGCGACGCCGCCGCGCACGCGCTCGCCCACGCGCGTAAAATCCGGGTACAACACCTCATCCGCAGTGCCGCCCGTCTCCCTTTGGGCGCCGCACGCGCACAGGCACAAGCAGAAAAGCGAAATAAACGCTAGGCAACAAACTTTTTTTATCATCTTTTGCATAGCGCCAGTATACCACATTCATGGGCGCTTGCGAATACCGCTTCTATGTATAAACGGGCGTTTTTCATACTTTGTTTGCATTTGCACGCCGAAAAAGGCTTTGCAATCATACGCCTATTTGCTATAATAAACTGCATATGTACGAATATCCTATGAGGAGGATTAGAAAAGATGAAATGCAGTAAATGCGGTGCTTACAATGAAGATTACATGGAATACTGCGAAAATTGCGCTGCGCCGCTGACAGCTGATCCTGCGCCCGCCCCGGAACCCGCGCAGCCGTCGTCGGAAGACGGACAGGCTTCTTGGGGATTCGTGCGCGCCCCGCGCTGGGTACAGCCGGAGTTTGACGCCAACACCATCAGCGAGGACGATATTCCCTCCGATTATGAACCACGCCGCGCAGCGGCGCCGGCGCAGCCGCCCATGCAGCCACCCATGCAACCGCCGATACAGCAAGCGCCTGCCTACGGCAACGCCACAGTGACCGCACCGGTATACGGCGCGCCCGCCTACGGCGGCGCACAAAACGCCGTACCGCCGCAGCAAAGCGCCGCCTATCACAAGGCGCCCTCCTTTGCTGCGTCGCAGGCACAGCCCCGCTACGGCGCGCCCGCAGGCGATTTCGCGCCAGCCGCGCCGCAAGCGCCCTATGCACAGGCAGAATCCCGTGAGGGCGTAAAGTTTGCCGATCCCATTGACGACGACTATTACGGCTTCGACGCCACCGCATCCGGTGCTGCCAAGGCAAAGCGCTACAACAAAAAAAGCGCCAAGCCAAAGCGCGGAAGCAAGGACAACAGCCAGCTCAAGACCATCCTCTTTTGGGGTGCCGCGGGCTTGCTCGTCGTATTGATCATCGTTTTCACCATCATTTTCTTCCTCAACCGCGATAAGGACGATACGCCGACCGGCACGACGCCCGCAACGCAAAGCGCGCAAGCCGACGCGCCGGCGGACGATACGGACGCTGAGAAGAAGAAGGAAAAAGCGCCCTTCCTGGGCGGGCTGTTTAGCAAAAGCCCCATCACCAAACCCGCGACGATCGAAGAGGGCGTAACGCAGGACGGCGATCCCGCTTACATCATCACGGTCTACGCGAAAAACAAATCCACCGTGCGCTTCACCGCGGGTTCGCTGGTAAAGGAAAATCCCATCAAGGACGGTTCCCTCAAGCTCCGTATTCCCAAGGAGATATGGATCCCCGACGAGCCTGTGGACGCCGCTACCATCGAGGTCTATCCCGACATCACCGTCATCAGCAAGGACGGCGAGGAAACACCCGTTGAGTTCAGCGATCCCATCGTCATCGCGCTGCCCACGATCGACCTTACGCTAAGCGATCCCACGACGGCCAACGTCACTACCATGGACGGTAACGTCAACGTAGCCGGCATGGTGGGCGACACCACGGCGGAGGTGTTCGTCAACGAAATGCAGCTTTACCTCGACGAGTCCGGCAACTTCGCCGGCACCTATACCGTGACCCAGCCCGGCATGAACGAGGTCAAGGTGGAAGCGCGCAAGAACGGATATCAAATCGCCCGCAAGACCTTCTCCGCCGAGCTTTCCACCGCGCCCGCCGCGACCGACCCCGCCGCCGCCGTAGATCCCGGCGCCACAGCGCCCGCCGCAAGCGGTGCGATCCCCACCAACGCCACCGCCGTCGCCTATGTGACCACGGCCGATCTCAATGTGCGCGACGCGGCCGCTCCCTCCGGCAACGCGCTGGGGCAGCTCCCGCTGTGCACAAAGATCTATGTGATCGCGGAGGATGCCGGAAACGGCTGGGCCAAGATCGTTTACAACAACGGCGAAGCCTACTGTTCGGCGCAGTATCTGCGCATCGTATCGCCCGCCGCGGATTACCGCACCACCACGGCGACGGTCAACACCGACAACCTCAAGCTTCGCAGCACCTCCTCCACCTCGGGCGAGATCCTCACGCAGCTTCCCAACGGCACGACCATCAACTTCATCAAGGACGCCGGATCGGATTGGAGCATGGTGGAAAACAACGGCTTGATCGGTTATGTAGCCACGCAGTACATCTCCAAATAAACAGAGTATACGAGAATCAGGGGCTGCGCCGTTCCAATGCGGCGCAGCCCCTGTTGCAGGAAAGGATAAACCGCGCATGAAAATATGGGGCGTTATACGAAGCGATCACCATATCCTCGCCGACACCGTGCAGGAATTTTCCCAAAGCCCCCGCGACGTTATGGACTGGGGCGGCATCATCGGCGCGCTGTGCGAGGCGTTGGATCTTTCCCGGCCCGTAATACTCAAAAAGCATCTGCACGACATACGGCAGTTTTCGCGCGCGACCTTTAAACCGGACGATTTTATGGAACCCGTGCAATTCGATCGTTTTGATATGGAAATTTTTCCGGAAGAAAAAAAGAAATAAAATACGCCGAGCCGCACATGCTATCCTTATCACAATAAGGAGAGGTACAGCATGGATACATTGGCATTGATTCTTATGGTCATAGGCGCTTTGAATTGGGGGCTGATCGGCCTGCTCCGCTTCGACCTTGTAGCCGCCTTATTTGGCGACATGACGGTCTTATCGCGCATCGTGTACGCCCTCGTCGGCTTGGCGGGCATTTGGGGCGTCGCGCTGTTGTTTCGGCGGGACGGTAAAAAGCACGAATAAGCAGGCGCAAAAAAGCGGGGGTACGTCCCCCGCTTTCTCTTTATGCCGTTACGCGGCGTTCTGTTCGGCAAGATCCCGCACATAGTCCAGCGCCGCCCAAAGCTGCGCGTCGTCCTCCTGATCGATCTGATCGATGGCGGTACCCTTCATATCATCCGGAAGATCGACCTCGATATCCGGCATAACGCCCGTTCCGTTGATGCTTTTGCCGGACGGCGTATAATACGCGTCCGTCGTAAGCTTGAGCCAACCGCTGTCGCCCGACAGGCGCGAGGTCGTCTGTACGCTGCCCTTGCCGTAGGTTTTCATCCCCACAACAACACCGGCTTCATTGTCCTGCACGGCGGCGGCTAAGATTTCGCTTGCAGACGCGGCGTTTTCGTTGACCAGCACCGCCAGCGGCACGGCGAGCGCATCGCCCTTGCTTGTAAATATCTGCTCCTCACTCGTCCTCCCCTTCACGCTTACGACCGTGCACTTGCCAAGCAGCATATCCGCGATGCTGATCACGCTTTCCAGCGAGCCGCCCGGATTGTTCCGAAGGTCGATCACCAAGCTTCGCATACCGCGCTCGGTCAAATCCTTGAAGGCGGCTTCGAACTCGCTTACGCAGTTGCCCGTAAACATATTGATGCGGATATACGCCGTCCTCTCGTTAAAAAGAGCGGACGTCACCTGCGGCACGTTGATCTGCATATTGGTTACGTCGAATTTTTGCGCTTCGCCGTCGCGCAGAATATCCAAGCTCGTGACGGAGCCGATTTCGCCCTCCGCCTCGTTGAGCAGCTCCTCCAGCGTCATGTTGGCTACGCCGCGCCCGTTGATGGCCGTGATCACGTCGCCCACCTTTACGCCGGCGGCTTCCGCCGCATAACCTTTATATACGTCCAGCACCAAAGCGCCCGTCGCATCGGGCTGACCCACCACGATACCGATACCCGTATATTCGCCATTGATATTGGATAGATACGCCTCGTATTCCGCCGGCGTATAATACGCCGCATACGGGTCGTTGATAGAGGATACGACGCCCTTTGCAGCGCTCACGGTCATGTCTTCGCGCGCGGGCGCTTCGTTGAGAGCTTCCGCCTGCACGTTCTTCATGATCTCATCCAACACCAGAAGATCGCGAAGCTGCGCGTATTCCTCAACGGAAAAGGACACGGTATCCTTTTTCCCCTGTTTGATGATATTCGCGGTGATCGCAGCCGTCGCGGAAGCGGTGATCAGCACCGCCGCCAAAATGTACACGGCCAACCGTTGCCATGGCTTCAACGTCATTCCTCCGATCCAAATGCCAGCGCCTATTCCACACTAGAATATGCACATTTTATCAAGAATACATCTATGCGTCAATTCTTCCGCGCCTTCACAAGCGAAAAACGGATGCGATGCATCCGTTTTGCACGGTATTCGAACGTTTACGCCATGTAAGGCAGCAAAAACGCGGGCGTTTCCGCCGTATCGGAGCTGGCGCTGATGACGAGCTGGATCTTAGCGCGCGCCGAGAACTCCTCCATATCTTTAAACAAGCCCTCCAAACTATCCAGCGGATGCTGTACGATGCTCAGGAAATTATCGATGTACAGGTACTCAAGATCAAAGTCCTGCGCGGCGATGCCGGAAAGAAAGCCAAAGAACATTTTCGGACCCTCAATATGATATTCCGCAGCGTCTATGTGCCGAATATCGCGTTTCAGATCGTACATATATTGGTTGCCGCTGGCGATGAACACGATCGTTCCCTTTGCGTCCTTGATGGAGGCGTTCGCCATGTCGATGATCTTCTTGGATTTCCCCGTACCGGTCTCACCGCATAATACATGTATCAATTTCGTAAGCCCTCCTTTTTGTCCTTATCTCATTATAGCCGCTGTGAGCGTCACATGGCAACCTTTTTCCCGCAAAACAAAACTCACTCGTCCCGGAAGTTAAAATCCGCGTACCCGCCGTCCACCAGCTCGCTTCCCATATCGTTCAAATCTCCCAGCGTAAGGGTAAGCTCCAGCGTCTTTTCCTTTCTCCACACCTTGAGATTGATCTGTTCGCCCACGCCGTGCGCCTTGACGTAATCCACAAAATCCTGCTGGGAGGAGACGGCTTCGCCGTCGCATTCCGTGATGATATCGTTGAGCTTCAGCCCCGCCTTGTCGCCCGGGCCGTCCTTGGTGATACTGTAGACCACCATGCCCGTAGGCACATCGTATTCCTCCGCGCTAAGCGCGTCCATTTCGATCACGGAGATGCCGATGCCCGCGTGGCGCACATAACCCTGTACGATCAGCTCTTCGGCGGTTTGCAGCGCGACGTCGATGGGGGTAGCAAAGCCAAGGCCCTCAGCGGAGATCGCATTGCCGTACTCGTCGTAATCCGCCGTCACGGTCTTAGCCGACGTTAAGCCTACCACCTCGCCCCGCATGTTGAGCAGCGCGCCGCCGCTGCTGCCGGGATTGACCGCTGCGTCGGTTTGGATATAGGTGTTGGCGGTGCCGTCGATATTCACCACGCGGGAGGTGGCGCTTACGATGCCGAAGGTCGTTGTGCCGGAAAGCTCACGACCCGTCGGATCGCCGATCGCGATCACAAAATCGCCCACGCGCAGCGCTTGCGCGTCGCCCGCCTTGAGCACATACATGCCTTCCGCGTTCTCGATCTTGAGCACGGCCACGTCCAGCGTCTTATCCAAGCCCATCAATTCCGCGTCCTGCTCCGTATTATCCGGCATGGTCACCGTGATCTTTTCCATATCCTGCACGATGTGCGCGCAGGTGAGGATGTAGCCATCCGTTGAAAACAGGAAGCCAGAGCCCAAGCTCATGGGCGTCATGCGTTCCGAATCCTTGGAGACGGACGCGTAGCCGTTCACGCCAATCACGCCGCGGCTGACCTGCTGCACGATATCCGGTATGGGATTCGTTGTGTCGCTGATCGCGGGCGTAGCGCCGTCTAGCTTGGGCGCGGGGCGCGGCGTAGCGGGCGGCGTAGGCTGCACGGCCTGTTTGCCTGCGTCGTCCTTCTGCGCGGGCGCCTGCGTTTCAAAGGGATTGCCCTGCAAAATAAAGTCGCCGGGCAGGGCGGGTTCCTTTAAAAACAGGCAGGCAAAGAGCGCGCCCACAACAAAGGAAAGCACGCCCGTGATGATATAGCCCCACGGACCGCGCCGCTTCCTATTCATCTGCGCCGATGCGCTCGCGTCCGCATACTGCGGTTCGTAATAATTGGCGTAACGCACGGCGTCCTGCGCCGCCTCCGGCGTCTGTTCACACGCTTCGCAAGGCGCTTCCGCTGCAACGGCTTCCGTGCTCACGGCAGTCTCTTCGATTTCAGCCGTCTTCGCTTCCTCGATAAGGTTTTCAGGCGTCTGCATGTTGTTTTGTTCTTCCACTTTTCCCTCCGCCGGCGCTTTGCCGCGCCGTTTCCTGTACTTTCGGTTTTACCCTTTGTTTTGTCTGCCTTGCCGTTTGTATCGGGCGCTCCTCGTCACAGCGCTGCAATGTAAAGATAAAGGCCGAGCCGCGCCCTACCGTCGATTCCACATAGATGTTTTGCCCGTGCTGCTCAATGATGCGCTTCACGATGGAAAGCCCCAGCCCCGTGCTTGCCGTTCCCGTAGGCGTATGCGCCTTATCCCCTTTAAAGAAACGATCGAACACATGCGGCACATCCTCCGCGGCGATCCCTTGGCCGGAATCCTGCACGCGCACCGCCACCATGCGCTTGTTGGCGCTCGTGGATACCGCAAGCTTCCCGCCGTCCGGCGTATATTTGATGGCGTTGTCCACCAAATTGCGCACGACCTGCGCGATTTGGTTCTGATCCGCCCACACGAACATGCGATCCTCCGGGAAGTCCACGGATACGTCGAGCTGCTTGGTCGTGATGCGCGCTTCGAAGGTCAAGAGCGTCCGCACGATCAAATCGTGCACGTCAAAGCGCTCCGGCTTAAACACGGTCTGCCCCGATTCGATGCGGGAAAGATCCAACAGATCGTTTACCATGCTGCTCATGCGCTTGTTTTCGCCGATCACGATGTTCAGATAATGCGGCTGCTCCTCCGGCGGGATGGTGCCGTCCTCCATCGCTTCTAAAAAGCCGCGCATGGAGGTAAGCGGCGAGCGCAGCTCGTGGGAAACGTTAGCGACAAAGCTCCGGCGCGACTGCTCCAAGCTGTTGATCTCGTCCGCCATGTCGTTGAAGCTTTTGCCAAGCTGGCCGATCTCATCCCCGCCCCGCACGCGTACGCGCGCGTCGTAATCGCCCTTGGAAAAGCGCTTGACGGTGTTGTTCATCTCCACGATGGGCTTGGTCATGCGCACCGTGATATAGCATACGGCCAAAAACGCGAGTATCACAGCGATAATGACCGTTAAAAGCACGTCGAGATACACGCGCTGTATCGCCTCGTTCAGGTTGCTGATGTCGATATGCAAAAGCAGCGCGCCGATATTGCTGCCCGTATCGTCCGTAATGGAGGTCGAAAGCGTCATAACGGGAATGTCCAGCACGTTTTTGAACATTCTGCGCGTGATGGAGGTCTTGGTGCGCTGGTCGATGATGGTTTCCACCACGTCGCTGATCTCCACCGTTTCGCTGCCCGCCCACTTCGCCGCCGACTCCGAATCCATAAACTGTACGCGGCCGAACATACTGTCCGTAAACTGAATTTGGATAAGCGCGTCGTACTTGCGCGCGATGGTTTGCAGCTCGTCCCTCGCGACGGGACGCTTGTCGTCATCCATGTATTTATGAATGATAACGTCGTTGATCTCCACCGCTTCCCTGTTCAGCTCGTCCTCCCTTTCGGAAATGTACTGATTCCGAAACATCATGCCCAGCATCACGCCAAGAAGGAGCAGCAGTCCCAGCGTGACGGCCATATAGGTTATGATCATGCGGGAAAACAGCGTTTTGAACATGCGGGTTACTTCGCGGCCTCAAATTTATATCCGACGCCCCACACCGTTTTGATCTGCCACGCCTCCCGATCCCCGATCTTCTCGCGGATCCTTTTGACGTGCACATCCACCGTGCGGGAATCGCCAAAGAAATCAAATCCCCAAACATGCTCGAGAAGCTGTTCGCGGGTAAACACCTTGCCCTCTCTGGATGCAAGAAAGAACAGCAGCTCGATCTCCTTTGGCGGCATCTCGATCTGCTTGCCGTCAAGCATCACCGAATAATTGTCAAGCGACACGGTAAGCCCGGGATACTGCACGGTTTTATCGGATTCGGGCGCCATGCTGCGCCGAAGCACCGCCTTGATGCGCGCGATAAGCTCTTTCGCGTCAAAGGGCTTGGGAATATAATCGTCCGCGCCAAGATCCAACCCCTGTATCCTGTCCGTCGTATCGCCGCGCCCCGTAAGCATAATGACGGGCACGTTGCTCGTTTGGCGAAGCTGCCCCAGCACGCTCCACCCGTCCAAGCCGGGCAGCATCACGTCGAGCAGCACCAGCATAGGCTGCGTCTGCTCGAAGATCTTGAGCGCCGTGTCCCCCCGCTCGCCGGTGACCACATCATAGCCTTCCTTTCGCAGATACATCTGCAAAATGGCCAAAATGTTTCTGTCATCGTCGATCACGAGAATGGTATTGTTCTTTTCCATGTTGCCTCATTGCCTCCTTATCGCGTTTCAATCCCTATGGTATGCGCCAGAAGCAGCGCCGTAGGCTTTGCGTCCTTATCCGTTCCGCTATCATCATACCACCTTTTGTGTGAACTTGGCATGGTTTTTGGCGATTTTCGTTTTTTTGTCACTTTCGCAGCGTGACCACCGTCACGCCCGCGTCGCCTTCGCCATAATTGCCCATGCGGAACCCCTTTACACGCGCGTGGCGGCGGAAGTGCTCCTGCAGCCCCGCGCGCAGCGCGCCCGTTCCCTTTCCGTGTATAATGTTTACCTCGGTAAGACCCGCCATCGCCGCGTCGTCAAGATACCGATCCACGACGATGATCGCGTCGTCCACCAGCATGCCGCGCACATCAAGCTCCATGCTGACGGTTTTCTGCGACAGGCTCACCTTCGCAGCACCCGTCTTTTCTTCCACGACCTGCACGGTTCGAAGATCGGCAAGCTTTACGTTGGTTTTGATGATGCCCACCTGCACGCTCACCTCGCCCTTCGCGTCGGGCGGGGCGAGCACGGTAGCCGTTTTGTCCAGCGTCACCACCCGCACCGTTTCGCCCGGCTTGACCGTTTTGGGCGGCGCCCCAAAGTCTGTCTTTTTCTCCTCGTTCGCTTCGTTCAGCGCTCTTTCCTTCGCGCGCAGCCTGTCCCGTGAGCGCTGTATCACGCGATCCGCTTCGCTTCTGTCAATCCCCTTAAGCGCGTGCACCTCCGCCACCAGCGCGTCCATCTCCGTCTTGGTTTCCGCAACGATCCTTTTTGCGTCCTCCTTGGCCTTTGTTTGCAGCTTGCTGCGCTCCGCCGCAAGCCGCGCCTTCTCGTTTTCCGCCTGCACACGCAGTTTTTCAAGCTCGGAACGCGCCTGTGCCGCAAGCGCGCGCTCTTCCTCGGCGATGCGGTGCTGCGCCTGCGCGCCGGATATGATGTCCTCAAACTTCACGTCCTCTCCCTTGAGGAAGGTGCGCGCATCGTCGATGATATGTTTGGGCAAGCCCAGGCGCTGAGATATTTCAAAGGCGTTGGATTTGCCCGGAATGCCGATGATCAGCTTATAGGTGGGGCAAAGGCGGTTGACGTCGAACTCCATGGACGCGTTCTCCATCCCCTCGCGCGTCAGCGCGAACGCCTTCACCTCGCTGTAATGCGTCGTCGCCACGCACATGCAGCCGCGCCTTAACAGCTCGTCCAAGATGCTCATAGCCAACGCCGCACCCTCGATGGGATCAGTACCAGCGCCCAGTTCGTCGAGCAGCACCAGAGAATTTTCCTCGGTTCGCTCCAGTATCCGCACGATGTTCGTCATATGCGAAGAGAAGGTGGAAAGCGACTGCTCGATGGACTGCTCGTCGCCAATATCCGCGAACACGTTTTCGAAAACCGTCATCTCGCTGCCCTCCGCAGCAGGAATGAAAATGCCGCTTTGCGCAAGCAGGCTAAATAAGCCCACCGTTTTAAGCGTCACCGTCTTGCCGCCCGTGTTGGGTCCCGTCACGATCAAAAGGCGCGCGTCGCCGCCAAGCCACAGATCGATGGGCACCACCGTATCCTTATCGATCAGCGGATGGCGCGCTTTAACTAGCCGCACGCGCTTCTTAGCGTTGATCTTGGGATTCACGCCGTCCCACTCCAACGAAAGGCGCGCCTTTGCAAACACCAGATCGATCTCCCCCATGATGGAAAGATCCTCGTAGATATCCTCCGCATAGGGCGCTACCATGGCGGTAAGCGCCGCGAGGATGCGCTCGATCTCGTCCGCCTCCTCGGAAAGCAGCTTCTTATATTCGTTGCCAAGCTCCACCACGGCGTTGGGCTCAATAAAAAGCGTAGCGCCGCTGCCCGACTGGTCGTGTATCAAACCCGGCACGTTTTGGCGGTATTCCTGCTTAACGGGGATCACGAAGCGCCCGTTTCGGATGGTGATAAGCGGTTCCTGTAAATACTTCTGATAAGTTGTGGAGCGTATCATGCTGTTGAGGCGCTCCCGCACCTTCTCGTTGGTTTGGCGCATGCTGCGCCGTATGCGCCCCAACAGCGGCGACGCAGCGTCCGCAAGCTCCTCTTCGTTGAGGACGCAGCGGTTGATCTCCTCCTCCACGCTCCTGCGCGGCAAAAGGCCGCTCGCCATCCGCGCAAGCCTGCCCTCCTTCTCCTCGTTCTCGCCGCAGAGGAGCATTTTGCACATTCTGGACGCGCGAAGGCAGGCGGCGACGTCCAAGAGCTCTTTGGGGGTCAAATACAGCGCCGCGTGGATACGCTTGAGCTGCACGCGTATATCCGGGAACGCGTCCACGGGCGAACGGCCGTCTGTCTGCAAGAACATGACCGCCTCCTGCGTGCATTGAAGCATCTCGCGCACCTGCGCTTCATGCACACACGGCGTCGTATCCCGCGCTAGCTCCGCGCCGACGCAGCAAATGGCGCGCGAGGCGAGCATCGCGGTGATCTTATCGAATTCCAGCGTTTTATACGTTCTTTCTTCCATCTTTTCTCATTCCAGCGGGCGGTTCCAATGCCCCCGCGTCGTTCCTCTTTGTTGTACGGTTTCGCCCCTTGCCGCGCACAGCGCCGCACGCACCCGTTCGCCTACGGTTTCCTCGTCCTCTCCATAAAAGGTCAAAAGCCAGCCGTCCGATGGCGGAAGCGCAGCCGCCACATCCAGCAGATCCGTCGTCTCGCAGTTTAAGAGCCGCACAAGGCAGCCGTCCGCCTGCCGGATGTTGGATAGCGGAAAGCGTCTTCCCGCCTCGTCCCACAGCGCGCCCGCGTCGCCCTCGCAATGGCGGCAGCCGCCATGCTCCTTTACGGGGCAATGCTTGAGCTGCATAAGCGGCGCGCGCCCATACACGCTTACGACGCCGCCCGCATAAAGAAGCACGTCTCGAAGCTGCGGCCGCGCAAGCTCAAGAGAGAGCGTCACCTCCGTGCAGCCAAGTCCTTTAAGCGCATCTACAGTATAACGGTTCACGGCGTTCATATGCAACCCCGCGCGGCGTGCTTTCATGTGGGAGATCATGGAGAGTTGCCCAAGATTGTTGGCCTCCGCGCCGTAAAAGTAATCTCTCGTCAGGAGTTTTTCTATTATATCGTGCTCCTCTCGAGAGCGTATCACCGGCGGCAGCGCCAACAAAAGCTTATCTCGATAGGGATAGAGCGATGCGCAATCCACGTTCGCATAATCCCAAGGCTCCAACAAAAGCGTCTGCGCACCCGCCGCGTCCGCCGCCGCAAGCTGCGCAAGCGTTCGCACCTTGGCGGAAATTCTCGGCGATTTGTTTGCCGCAACAGGGGCATGCCCGGGCAAACGCGGTTCGGCACAGGCGCGGCGCGGGCATAGAACTTCCTGCAAGCGTATGCACGCTTCCCTCCGCAGCGCGTTCACCGCACGCACGGGAAGATACGGCGCGCCCTGTGCGCACACGCTGCACGCTTTAACGCAAAACGGCGTATCGCCAAGCTTGGTAAGCTGCTCCTCATATCGCTCCAAATCCGGCGCTTTTTGCGCCTTCTGCACCGTTTCGCCCTGCACGCGAATCTGCAGGGTATCCGTGCCGATTTCCAGCGTCGCGGGCTCGTTTTCCTCCAGCGTCAACGCAAGCGTTACGGGTCTTCGCCGCTCCTGCTCGTAGGTTTGCGCAAGCGTGCGCACAAGCGTTTGCGGCGGGTCGCTGCGCGCAACGCAGCCGGTCACCGCGCCGTCGCCAAAGAAATAGCCCGTCCGCTTGCCGCCGCGGTTGAACACGGCAAACGCCTCCTCCATATAGCGCTGCACGACGCTTGGATCATCGCCGTCGAGCGCTGCACGGTACGCGCGCGTGACAGCCGCCACATAGGCAGGCCGCTTCATGCGTCCCTCTATCTTAAGGCTGGATACGCCCGCCTTTTTCAATTCCGGAATATGCTCGATCATGCACAGGTCGGACAGGCTTAAATGATAATCCTTCGCGTCCGGCGCTTCGAGCACGCTGCAGCGCTTGCGGCAGGGCTGCGCGCAGGTGCCGCGGTTGCCACTTCGTTCGCCAACCATGGAAGAAAAAAGGCAGAGCCCCGAAAAGCTCATGCACAGCGCGCCATGCACAAACACCTCCAGCTCCGTATCGCTGTGCGCGTGGATATTGGCGACCTCCGAAAGCGGCGTTTCCCGCGCGAGCACCACCCTTTCAAAGCCGAGCGCCGCAGCTTGCCTTACGCCCGCCAAATCGTGAACGGCTAACTGTGTGCTCGCGTGCAGCGGCAGCGACGGAAGCTGTGCGCGCAGCAGCGAAAAAAGCCCCACATCCTGCACAAGCGCCGCGTCCGCGCCCATGACGCAAAGGTTGTGGGCGTAAGTAAGCGCCCGCTGCATCTCCTTATCCAAAATCAGCGTGTTGAACGTAATATAGGCCTTTACGCCTTGGATATGGCAATAATCGACCGCCTTTTGCAGCGCGTCTTCATCAAAATTCGCGGCGTAGCGGCGCGCATTAAAGCTGCCGCCGCCAAAGTATACGGCGTCTGCGCCGTTACATACCGCCGCCCTTAAGCTTTCCCAATCGCCCGCAGGCGCAAGCAATTCCATGCCCATTCTCCCGTAATATCCTGATTCAAAAAAACTCGGAGCCGTTGCGCCCCGAGTCCCAATCCATCCAAGCGTTATTTCGTAAGCGTCGTCTGCTTGGCGCTCTCAAAGGGGCGCTTCACGGGCGCCGCAGCGCTGCCGGAGCGGGGCATTTCCCGTAGCTGACTGATGCGCGAATCCAACGCGTCGTAATCCTCGCGCAGCTTATGCAGATCGTCCGCCATATTGAGCGCCGCAAGCAATACGCAATTCCCGGTGCTAAGCGCCGGATACTGATATTGGATCTCCTCGATCTTCTTATTGACAAACTTGGCGAGATCCTTGATGTACGCTTCGCTGTCGTCACAGGTGATCTTGAATTCCTGACCGCCCAAATTCACAATCGTGCGCGTTTTTTCCATGTTATCCACCCCACACAGTCAGCATATATTGTACTCCGACAGTTGGAATTATACTACAAATTGTATACGACTGCAAGTATGTACCACCATTTTTAGTGTTTTTTCTGCAAATTTGGAAGAAAAAGGCGCGGATATTCTCCGCGCCTCTAAGCAAATATCGAAAACCGTTATTGGATGATGAAATTCACGCTCGTGTCGCCCTTTTCATCCGCGCCAAACTCATAATCCTTGCCGGGGAGTATGGCGTTAAGAAGGATACCCACGATCGCCCCGACGGCCAAACCGGAAAGGCCAACGGTCAAGCTGCCGACGGTAAAGCTGATGTTGCCCGCGGTGCTAAAGGCGATGCCGATAGAAAGCACCATGATGATCGCGGCGATGATGACGTTGCGGGAATTGGTGAAATCCACCTTGTTTTCCACCACATTACGCACGCCCACGGCGGAAATCATACCGTAGAGCACCAGCGAAACGCCGCCCATGGTGGCACCCGGCATGGCGCTGATCAAGGCGGAGAACTTCGGGCAGAACGCGAGGAGGATCGCAAAATACGCCGCGATGCGGATCACGCGGGGATCATACACGCGGGAAAGCGCGAGCACGCCGGTGTTTTCACCATACGTCGTGTTGGCGGGCGCGCCAAAGAGCGAAGCGACCGTCGTTGCAATGCCGTCGCCAAGCAGCGTCCGGTGCAAGCCGGGATCCTTCAGATAGTTGCGTTCACAGGTAGAGCTGATCGCGCATACGTCGCCGATATGCTCTACCATGGTGGCAAGCGCTATAGGCACGATGGTGACGATGGAAGAGATGACCAAGCCGCCGTCCGCCTTGCCGATCAACGAAAACACGGTGTTATCCCAATGCACGGGCAGGCCGATCCATGCGGCCGATTTGACGGCGGAAAAATCCACGTTGCCGGTAAACGCGGCAATGGCATAGGAAGCGATAACGCCCAGCAGTATAGGTATGATCTTCACCATGCCCTTGCCCCACACGTTGCAGATGATAATGGTGACGATGGCGACGAGCGCGATCCACCAGTCGGAGGAGCAGCTATCCACCGCGGTTTTGGAAAGCGTAAGACCGATACAGATGATGATAGGACCCGTCACGATGGGCGGGAAGTAGCGCATGACCTTTTTGGGGCCAAACGCCTTAAAGAAGCCGGCGAGGATCGCATACAGTATGCCCGTCATGGCTACGCCCAGGCAGGCATAGGGCAGAAGTTCGGGTTCGCCATTGGGCGCGATCGCCCAATAACCCGCGAGAAACGCGAAGGAAGAACCCAAGAACGCGGGTACTTTTCCCTTTGCCAACAAATGAAAGATCAGCGTGCCAATGCCCGCGAAAAGCAGCGTCGCCGAAACGCTCAGCCCCGTGAGCGCAGGGACGAGCACCGTCGCGCCGAACATGGCGAAAAGATGCTGAAACCCCAGCACCAGCATGCGCGGCGTACCAAGCTCGCGCGCGTCATAAATGGGTTCCTTGCCGATTTGTCCGTTTTTCATGTTAACCTCCCGCAAAATCTGTATTTTTAAACCTTCAAAAAAAATACCCCCTCCGAAAACGGAAGAGGTATCTATACCACAGCCGGATTGCCGCCTTTACATTTTGTAAGAGTTCCCCGCATTGCCGTAACGCCTTTCTCCTTTGATTTACACTTTTGCTACTTTACCACAAGCAATAGTGCTTGTAAAGAGTTTTTTGCCGCTATTTTGTTATTTTTCCGCAGCAATGTCCTTCTCGTCCTGGACGGTCACGCACAGCGCCGGCGGTTCCGCGGTTTCGTCCGCGTATGCGCGAAGGCGGAAGCCCGCGACGGTCTTATCCTGCCGCTTATGCGTTTCGATCGCGAGGTTTGCATAGTAGGTCAGATCGTAAACGTCCGCGTCCGTCAGCCTGCCCGCCGGATCCATGGCGCGAAGCAGGACGGGGATGCAATCATCCAAGCTCGCGCGCTGCGCCTTATAGTATGCCATGCGCTCCGCATACAGGCGGTTTTCCAAGATGGAAGCGTCCGCCGCGGGCGTTTCGGGCGGCACGGGGAGCTGCGTGGTGAGCGTCATGACCTTAAGCACATAGCCGTCCAACGCAAGATGTACCGCAATATCTGGCATGTCGGTATAGCGCAGCACATATTCGCCCGCCGCTTGCTTTGTGTACGGCAAAGTTTCTATCGCCTCTTCAAACCCGCCCACATAGGCGGCGGCAGGCGTGGGCGAAGGCGAGGGCGCGGCCTGTTGTGCGGAAGCCTCCTCGCCAAAGCCGGAGCCTCCAAAGAAATAAACGGCGCAGCAAGCGAGGATCACCATGATCGTAATGACCGCAGCACTCGTAAACTTCACGCGTTCGTCCTTCTCCACGCTCATCCTTCCTCCTGCAAAAGAAGATCGAGCCACGCGTCCATTTTTTCAGGCGGCACGCCGCATCCTGCAAGCGTCAAGGCGCGCTTGAAATAAGCGGGCAGCGGCGCGCAAAACAGCATGTTCTCGTGGGTTTTAGGGTGTTTAAGGCGCAGCCTGCACGCGTGCAGCGCCTGTCCCTCAAGCCCCAGCTTGGGCTTTTCCGCGCCGTAGAGCGTATCGCCGGCCACCGGATGATGCAGGCTTGCCATATGCACGCGAATCTGGTGCGTGCGTCCCGTTTCCAGTTCTGCCTTCACCAGCGTAAACTGGCCAAAGCGCGAGAGCACACGCCAATGCGTCACCGCCTCGCGCCCGTCCGGCACGATGGCCATCTTTTTACGATCCCGCGGATGCCTGCCGATCGGCGCGTTCACCGTACCCGCGTCCTCACGAAGGTTCTGCTCCACGATCGATACATAAATGCGCCCCGCAGCGTGCGTTTTCATCTGCGCGGACAACGCGTTGTGCGCCTGGTCGTTCTTGGCCACCACGATCAGCCCCGATGTCATCTTATCGATCCGGTGCACGATGCCCGGCCGCAAAACGCCGCCCACGCCCGAAAGATCGGAAAGATGATACAACAGCGCGTTCACAAGCGTCCCGTTTTCGTTGCCGGGCGCCGGATGCACCACCATGCCCTGCGGCTTATCGATCACCGCAATGTCGCCGTCCTCATAGACGATGGAGAGCGGAATATCCTCCGCCTCGACGCGCAGCGCCACGGGCGCGGGCATGCGGATACAAACAGCGTCGCCCGCGCGCAGCTTATAATTCGCCTTTGCGGCTTTACCGTTGACCATCACGCCGCCGTCTTCAAGAATGCTTTGCATGCGCGAGCGCGTTTCCCCGCTTGCGCGCGCGCAAAAAACGTCCAAACGCTCGCCCTGCTGATCGGCAAACACCGTCAAAATATCCTCGTCTTGCAGCAGCTCGCTCAATCGCCGTCCTCGCTTTGTTCTTCCCGCGCCGTGCCGACGGCGGGCATGGTTTTGGTATCGCCGTTGATTTCCAGCGCTTCGGTTATCGTCTCGTCCTCCGGCTCCCGCGCCGCCTTTGGCGTATCCTCAAAAAGATACTTGCCCTTAAAGAACATCAAATCGAGGAACAGCAGCACCGAGCCCACGCAGATGGCGCTGTCCGCCACGTTGAACACGGCAAAATTGATGCACACGGCATAGAACATATCGCGCACATAGCCTAAATATGCTCGGTCGATAAAGTTGCCAAGCGCCCCGCCCACGATCAGCGCGAGCGAGAAGCGCAGCAGAAAGTGCAGCCTGCCACGGCGTTGGAACAGGAACGCGATGATGGCCGCGCACACGATCACCGTAACGATCAAAAAGTATATGCGGCCGTTTTGGAGCATCCCAAAGGCCGCGCCGCGATTTTCCACATAGCTTAAGTGAAAGATGTCCTTGATAAGCGGATAGGTGTTATCCGGCAGGGTGGTGAGCCAATCCGCGGCGATGATCTTGCTGCCCTGATCCAGCATCAACACCACTAAGATTACGACGATTTCAAGCATGTTGCGTAATTCCTCTCGTTGTACAATTCTAATTGGTATACATATACCACTTTTCGATGTTTCTGAAAATATAAGGCTCGCGCAGCGTTTCCATCCCCTGCAGCTCCGCGGCGTGGATGATGCTGTTGAACCTGTAATACAGCACGATGCAGGGAAGCTCTTCCACAAATTGCAGCTGCATAGCGGACGCCGCGCTCAAATAGGCCGCCTCATCGGAGGCGCGAAAGAGGTTTGCAAGCAGATGCTCCATGGCGGCGTCGGCATACTGCCCCTTGTTCAGCTTCCCCGTGGCGTTGATGAGCGCCCCTATATCGCCGTTGCGTCCGAAACGCACGCCCATAAGCGCAAGATCATAATCGCCCGCGTTCAGCTTTTGCATGAATTCGCATTCCGGGTCGCTCAGCGAATACTGCGCCGGCACAACGTCCACCACGACGCCCAGCGCGCCAAGCTGTTCGGCGATCATATCCGCCGCAGTGCTTCGCACGGTCTCACTTCCCGTGCAGACCAGCAGCCGGAGCGAAAAGGTGTCGGTAAACGCGCCCTCGCGATCCAGCACGCCGTCCTCGTCCACATCCGTCCAGCCCGTCTCGGACAGAAGCTGCGCCGCCATCACCGGATCGTAATCGTAGACCTTGGATTTGCTCTCATACAGCCATGAATCCGGGGGGATGGGAACGTCGCTCGCCTGCGCGCGGTTCATATAAACGTTGGTGATGATCGCGCTTCGATCCAAGGCGTAGGCGATCGCCTGCCGTATGCGCACATCCGCAAGGTCTTGGTTGCGATGGTTGACCAACAGCAGCTCTACGGCGTCCGTCATGACGTCCGTCACCACCGTTTCACCCTCGGCGCGATACTTGCCCACCGCCACGTTGGAGGTAGCCACCATATTGAGCTGCCCCGCCGCGTAGGACGCAAGCGCCGTATCGTTGCTGCCGCGCTCAAAGAAGCTGACGCGCTGGATATAGGGCGTTTGCTTCCACCAGTTTTCATTGACGATCAAGCTCACGCTGGTATTGGCGATCTGATCCACCTTATACGGCCCCGTGCCTATCGCCCTCGCGCCCGGCATGAGGTCATAATCGGCACGCACGATGGGAAAATCCAGCACGAACAACGAGGGTATGCCCGCCTGCTTCATGGTGATCCTCAGCGTATCGTCGTCCACAGCCTCCATACTTTCAATGCCGGATACGCTGTAGGCAAAATAACACGCTTCCCCATAGCTTACGATCTTCTCATAGCTAAACACCACATCCGCAGCCTTGAGACGCTCCGCCGCATCGTCGTGCCAGCGTGCCTGCCGCAGCTTAAACGTCCATACGCGCCCCGCCGTATCGCTCTCCCAATGCTCCGCAAGGCACGCCGTAAGCTTGCCCGCGTTATCAAGCCGCACGAGGGATTCATAGATCAGCGAATAGAAACCCAGCATCTCCTCCGTCGTTACGTTGAAGGGGTCGTTGATCTGGACGTTCGCGGGCATGGGTAAGCGCAGCTCGCCGCCCTGTATCGCCTGCGGCGCGGGCGTGGGCGTGGGCAGCACGATGGGCGCGCTTTCCGTTTGCTCCTCCGCCTTCTTGCAGGCGCAGGAAAAAAGCATGCCGCACGCGAGCACGCACAGAAGCGCGGTTTTAAGAAAGCTCTTTTTCATACAGCGTTTCATAAATCTCTTTCGCCTGCGTAATCTTTTCCACATATCGCTCCGTTTCCGCAAAGGGGATGCGCGAAAGCGTTCCGCCGGGCGATAGTTCGGCGTCGTCCAGCCATTTGTCAAGGTTGCCGGGACCCGCGTTGTAGGCGATCAGCGCAAGCCGCGTATCCCCGTCATACTTATCCAGCAAATAGCGCATGTACCAGCAGCCCAGCTCGATGTTCGTATCGGGATCAAGAAGCCTTCTTTGCTGAAAATCCGCTTCCGCCTCACCCGTGAGCTTGCTGTTGATCCAAGCGCCCGTGCTCGGCATGATCTGCATAAGTCCCACGGCGCCCTTGGGAGATACGACGTCCGGTTGGCTGTGGCTCTCCACATGGATGATCGCCGCGACCAAGGAAGGCGGAAGCTTATAGGTCTTCGCGTTGGCGCGAATCTGCCTCGTATAGGAGAGCTTATAGATCTTCGTTTGCACGATGTGATCCAAAAAATACGCCCCGGCGACAAAGCAGGCAGCCAGCACGAGCACAGACAACAGCAGCAGGATCACACGTTTAGGCTTTGCCAAAGAGCGTCCACCTTTCCGTACAGCTCGGATACCGTACCGTCGTTTTGAAGGATCACATCCGCGCGCCGCCGTTTTTCCTCGTCCGAAAGCTGCGCGTCCATCCGGGCCTTGGCCTGTTCGCGGTTCAAGCCGCTTCGGCGCATCAAGCGGATCAAGCGTACGCTTTCGGATGCGTCCACCATCCACACCGCGTCCATGTCCTTATCCATGCCCGTTTCCATAAGCAGCGGCACGTCGTAGATAACGCAGCTTGCGCAGCTTTCCGCCTCCATCTTTCGCATGCGCGCGCGAATGCGCGGGTGAAGTATGGAGTTTAGCGTCCGCAGCTTTTCGGGGTCGCCAAACGCTATGTCCGACAGCGCCGCGCGATCAAAGCTGCCGTCGGCACGCAGCACGGAATCGCCGAACGCCGCTGCAAGCTCTTGCAGCGCCGGCGCGCCCGCAGCCGTTACCTCGCGCGAAACCTCGTCCGCGTCGATCACGAACGCACCCAGCGTGCGGAGCCTGTTTGTCACGGTACTCTTGCCGGAGGCGATGGAGCCCGTCAATCCGATGCGCCTCATTTGGCGTCGTACCAGCTATAGCCCGTTTCGATATCCGCGATCAGCGGCACCGAAAGCTCGATGATATTCTGCATGCGATCCTTAAGGATCGCCTTGACCGCTTCCGCCTCCGCCTCCGGTGCGTCCACGATCAGCTCGTCGTGCACCTGCAAGATAAGCCTTGCGCGCAAGCCCTGCTGCAAAAGCGCCTCGTATACGCGCACCATGGCGAGCTTGATAATATCCGCCGCCGTGCCCTGTATGGGCATGTTGAGCGCCACGCGTTCGCCGAAGGCGCGGGTGTTGAAATTGCCGGAACGAATCTCCGGCAACTCCCGCCGCCGCCCCATGAGCGTGCATACATAGCCCTGCGCCTTACCGTCCTCCACGCTTTTTTTCATATACGCCTGCACGCCGGGATAGCGTTCCAGATACATCGCGATGTATTCGCCGGCGGTCTTACGGGAAATGCCGAGATTGCGCGCAAGGCCGAAGTCGCTGATGCCGTAAACGATGCCGAAGTTGACCGCCTTCGCGGCGCTTCGCTGCTGCTTTGTGACTTCGTGAAGCGGTACGCCGAAAACCTCGCTTGCGGTGCGCGTATGAATGTCGTCGCCCGCGCGGAAGGCTTCGATCATGCCCGCGTCGCCGCTCATGTGTGCAAGCAGCCGAAGCTCGATCTGCGAATAGTCCGCGTCTACCAATATGCAGCCGGGGCTTGCGATAAACGCGCGGCGTATTTCGCGCCCCAGCTCTGTTCTAACGGGTATGTTCTGCAAATTCGGCTCGGTGCTGGATATGCGCCCCGTGGCCGTTACGTTTTGATTGAAGCTGCTGCGGATACGCCCGTCCCCCTGTGAGGCTTTGGCCACCAGCGCGTCCACAAAGGTGCTCTTAAGCTTGCAAAGGGCCCTGTATTCCATAACGAGCGGCACGATGGCGTGCTGCTCCATCAGCTTTTCCATAACCTCCGCGTCCGTGGAATAGCCGGATTTGGTCTTTTTCTGCACGGGAAGCCCCAACTTTTCAAACAAAACCGCCCCAAGCTGTTTGGGCGAAAGGATATTGAAGGGTTCGCCCGCAAGAGCGAAAATCTCCTTCTCGGCGGCGATGATGCGCGCGCCAAACTGCGCGCCCAAGTCATTAAGCTGTTGCGCGTCCACCGCAAAGCCCGCCCGCTCCATGGTAAAGAGCACATGGGAAAGGGGCAGCTCCACGTCACGGTAGAGAGAGGTCATGCCCTGCGCTTGCATTTGGCGTTCCATCATGTCTTGCAGCGTAAAGAGGACGGAAGCGCCGGGCTGCGCGTGCAGCGTCTCCGCGCAAAGGGCGGAAAGCGAGTCCGTCGGATGAATGGCGTGCAAGAGGTAATCCGCAAGCATAGCGTCAAACGCAACGCCCTTTAGCGCGACGCCGTGTTTTGCAAGCGTATGCTCCATGGCCTTTGCGTCAAATAGCAGCTTTTGGCACGCCGCGTCCTCCAACTCCCCGCGCAGCGCCTCGTATACGCCCGCCGCGTCCAATCCCGCGTCCAAGAGCGTCGCTTCCAGCACCATCGCGTATTGCTTTTTCGCGTCCGCCGCCACATAGAGCGTATCGCCCAAATAGAGCGCCATCCGCTTGGTTTTCCGCACGCTCTCCGCCACCGCCGCAAGCCCCGCCGCGTCGCGCACGGGCACGGTTTCGATCTCCTGCATCGCAGGCGGCTCCTCCTGCCGCGCCCCGTCCTGCGGTATGCGCGAAATCAGGCTGCGAAGCTCCAGCGTCTGCATCAAAGGAATGCCGTCCGCCATGGCGGCGGGATCGAACGCGCAGTCCGCTAAGTTCGTGGTCACGGGCGCCGCCGTATCGATGATACCCAGCTTATAGCTCATGCGCGCCAGCTCGCTGTTATGCAAAAGCTTCTCCCGTAGCGCGCCCTTTTCGTCCTCCGCGTGCGAAAGCACGCCCTCGAGCGTTTCATACTTCTTCAAAAGCGTGAGCGCCGTCTTCTCCCCCACGCCGGGAATGCCCGGAATATGGTCGGAATTATCGCCCATCAAGCCCTTGAGATCGGGCATGCGCGCGGGCGTTAAGCCGTAGTCCGCCAATAGCTGCGCTTCGTCGTATTCCACCGTCTCCGTGATGCCCTTCTTGGTAAGAAGAACATGCGTCTGCGGCGTGATAAGCTGCAATGCGTCCCGGTCGCCCGTGACAAGCAGCGCTTCTACCCCCTCGCGATTTGCAATGCGGGAGAAGGTGCCCAAAATGTCGTCCGCCTCATAGGTTTCGCATTCGCAGACGGTGATGTGCATCGCGCGCAAAAGCTCCTGCAAGATGGGAAACTGCGGCCGAAGATCATCGGGCGTCGCGCGGCGGCCCGCTTTGTAGTCTGCATAGACCGCGTGCCGGAAGGTGGGGCCGTGCATGTCAAAGGCCACCAGCAGATAGTCCGGCGCATACGCAAGCAGCTTCACGAGCATGCTCATAAAGCCATAGACCGCGCCCGTGGGCGTGCCCGCTTTATTCGTCATGGACGGCAGCGCGTAATAGGCTCTGTGCATCAGACTGTTGCCGTCGATTGCGATCAGTTTTTTCATTCCATCCTCATTCCCGGATTATTTTGTATACGATAGGCGCTTGTGTGGGCGGCGTCTCCACCACCTCCACGGCGCTTTGCAGCACTTCCTCCGCGTCCTCCAGCTGCGCTTCGCTGTTGACATAGAAGGTCGCAAACGGCTCGTCGGCTTCGATCGCGTCCCCGCGCCGCTTGTGCAGCAAAATGCCCACGGCGGGGTCGATCACATCCGTCTTGGTCGCGCGCCCGGCGCCCAGCATCTGCGCGGCGCTGCCGATGGCGCTTGCGCGCATGTCGCCTACATAGCCTTTTTTGCCCAAGGTAACGGGCAGCTTCTTTTGCACGCGGCAAAGCCGATCGGGTTCCGCGATCACACCCGGCGCGTCCACAGCGCCCAAGGCGGTGAGCATGCGCCGAAGCTTTTCAAGTCCCGCGCCGTTATAAAGCGCTTCTTCAAGCTTCCCTTCCGCTTCCGCTTCATCCTTTGCAAGCCCCGCGCTTTGCAGCATGCACGCGCCCAGTATCATGCATACTCGGTAGAGCGAATCGGTCTTGGGGACGCGTCCTGCAAGCACGTCGATCGCTTCGCGCACCTCCAAGCCGTTGCCGACAGCCATGCCAAGGGGCTGGTTCATATCCGTAATTACAGCCATGGTGCGCCGGTGCAGGCGGTTGCCTATCGTCACCATGGTTTTTGCCAAGCGCTCGGCGTCCTCAGGCGTTTGCATGAATGCGCCCGTGCCGAATTTCACGTCCAGCACGATCGCGTCCGCGCCTGCCGCGAGTTTTTTACTCATGATGCTCGACGCGATCAAGGGTATGCTCTCCACCGTGCCCGTGACGTCGCGCAGCGCGTACATCTTTTTATCGGCGGGCACCAAATTGCCCGTTTGCCCTATCACGCAAAGCCCTATCTCTCTTACGATTTCCTTGAAGCGCTCGATGGGCTGCTCGATGCAAACGCCCGGCACGGCCTCCAACTTATCGAGCGTGCCGCCCGTATGCCCCAAGCCGCGGCCGCTCATCTTGGCAACCGTACCGCCGCAGGCCGCGACAAGCGGCGCGATCACCAGCGTCGTCGTATCGCCCACGCCGCCGGTTGAGTGCTTATCCACCTTCACGCCGGGCAGATCGGAAAGCTTGACCGTATCGCCGGAAAATGTCATCTGTCCCGTAAGCCAGGTCGTCTCCTCCTCCGTCATGCCCTGAAAGCAGACCGCCATCATCCATGCGGACATCTGATAATCCGGTATATCCCCTTTCACGTACGCGTCGATGATGAAATTCAGCTCCGATTGCGTATGCGTGCCGCCCGCGCGCTTTTTGAGAATCATATCGACCATCCGCATGTGGCATTTTCCTCCTAGTTTAATCGATACATATTGAATTCTACCACGTTGCGGCTTATTTTACAACCGAGGGACGCCTTGAAAGGCAGCCGCATATTTCGTATTGAAACGGGCACAATGAAAGAAAAAGGAGTTCCCCATGAGCGAATCGAAAAAGTATAAGAAAAACCCGCTGCCCGTCGATGAGGCGGACGTGATCAGCGCGGGCGAAATGACGGGCGCGGTGCCGCTGCCGCCGCTCACCGAAGGCGAATACGAATCCTATGAGGCGATGATGGACGTCACGGCGGACGCGCAAAAGCACTCGCGATAAAAAAGCGGGGCAAGCGTCCGTTTCCGGACGCTTGCCCCGTCAGTGCGTATCACGTTACTTTAGGTTATCGCGCACCTTGGAAAAGAGCGTTTTTTTGCCAGATTTCATATCCGCCGGCCGCTCTCCCAGAGACTCCGCAAGCTTTCTGAACAGCTCGCGCTGCTCGTCGTTGAGCTTCTTGGGCACCTGCACGTTGGCCTTGATGAACAGATCGCCCTTGCTTG
Organism: uncultured Oscillospiraceae bacterium; assembly: GCA_964571055.1. Lineage (GTDB taxonomy): Bacteria > Bacillota > Clostridia > Christensenellales > CAG-138 > JAQVRG01. The sequence continues at coordinate 34,342 of CAZNAL010000009.1, forward strand.
CGCTGTTGAGCTTGGTGACGCCCTGATCGCGAAGCCTGAACACCGTACCAGGCTGCGTACCCTCGGGCACCTTGTATTTGAGCGTGCCCGTCAGCGTCGGCACCTCGATCTCGCCGCCCAGCACCGCCACCGTGATGGGTATGTTCATATCCAGATGTAAATCATAGCCGCGCCGCATGAACAGCTTGTGCGGCTTTACATGGATATTGACATACAGATCGCCCGCGGGACCGCCGCGATAGCCCGCCTCGCCCTCGGAGCGCATGCTGATGGTTTGCCCGTCCGCAATGCCCGCGGGGATGTTGACCACGATCCGCTTGGACTGGCTGACGCGTCCCTTGCCTTTGCATGTAGGACAGGGCTCCTTGATGATCTTGCCCGTACCGTGGCAGGCATCGCAGGTACGCACCGTGGAGAAGGCGCCAAACATGGTATTCTGCTGCACGCGCATCTGTCCCGTACCGCCGCACGCCGTGCAGGCGGACGGCTCCGTGCCCGGCTTTGCGCCCGTACCGTGACAGGCGTCGCAGTTTTCCTCGCGGGGAACGAGTATCTCCTTGCGCGCGCCGAACGCGGCTTCCTCAAAGGTGATGGTCAGGTTATACCGAAGATCGTGCCCCGCCATGGGCGCGTTTCGCGTGGTTCGGCCGCCGCCAAAGCCCGTCGCGCCGCCAAAGAAGGAACTGAATATATCGCTGAAATCGCCAAAGCCCGCGTCGTACGCGCCGCCGCCGGAGGCGGGGTCGAACGCCGCGTGGCCGAATTGATCGTATTTTGCACGCTTCTGCTCGTCGGAGAGCACCTCGTAAGCCTCGTTGACCTCTTTAAATTTTTCCTCAGCTTCCTTGCTGTCCGGATTCAGATCGGGATGGTACTTTTTCGCCATCTTCCTGTAAGCGCTTTTGATCTCGTCTGCGGAAGCGTTTTTCTGAACGCCCAGCACCTCGTAATAATCCGCTTTTGCCAAGCTGTATCAACTCCTTTTTTACGCGCCGTGCGGGGCTGAACACAGCAGCCCCGCGCGATGCGTCGTTTTCTTCGCAAACGCGAACTTATTTCTTGTCGTCGTCCACGACCTCGTATTCGGCGTCCACCACGTTGTCGTCGTGGGGCTGCTGCGTAGCACCCGCGCCGTTTGCGGCGTTGGGATCAAACCCCGCGCCGGGGTTTGCGCCCTGATGCGCCTGCGCCTCCTGCTGGTATACGCGGCCGAACACGTCGTAGGATACCTCGGTGAGCTTATCGCTCGCCGCCTTGATAGCCGCCGCGTCCGTGCCCTCAAGCGTCTTTTTAAGGTTCGCGATCTCGGATTCGATCTTCGCCTTATCGTCAGCGGGAATTTTATCGCCCATGTCCTTCAGGGTCTTTTCGGTGGTGTAGACCAAGCTGTCGGCATGGTTGCGGGTCTCCACCTCTTCCTTCTTCTGCTTGTCTTCACTGGCGAACTGCTCCGCCTCGTGAACAGCCTTGTTGATCTCGTCCTCGGAGAGGTTGGAGGAAGCGGTAATGGTCACCTTCTGCTCGTTGCCGGTGCCCAGATCCTTGGCGGAAACGTGCACGATGCCGTTGGCGTCGATGTCAAAGCTGACCTCGATCTGCGGCATGCCGCGCGGGGCGGGGGCGATGCCCGCAAGCTGGAAGCGGCCGAGCGTCTTATTGTACTGCGCAAACTCGCGCTCGCCTTGCAGCACGTGCACCTCTACGCTGGTCTGTCCGTCCGCGGCCGTGGAGAATATCTGGCTCTTCTTGGTGGGGATGGTGGTATTGCGATCGATCAAGCGGGTAAACACGCCGCCCACAGTCTCGATACCAAGAGACAGCGGTGTAACGTCCAAGAGGACGATGTCCTTGACCTCACCGCCCAGCACGCCCGCCTGAATGGCCGCACCGATAGCAACGCACTCGTCCGGGTTG
>CAZNAL010000010.1:0-32541 GCA_964571055.1 uncultured Oscillospiraceae bacterium
CTTCGAATGTCGTATTGGGCGATCAGCTTGTCCGCGTATTGCCTGACCTCATCCTTGCGGATAAAGCCCTTTGATTGAAACGCGGGCTGCCAATAACGCTGCAAAACCAAATTTTCTTCCAGCGAATAATCGAGCACAAGGCCGTATTTATGCCGATCCTCCGGGATGTGGCTCATGCCCTCCTTGGAGCGCTCTCGTATGTTGGCGTTGGTAATATCGCGGCCGTGCATTTCGATCTTGCCCGCGCTCATTTTCTCCAAGCCCGTCAAGCCCGCTACAAACTCCGTCTGCCCGTTGCCTTCAATGCCCGCGAGGCAAACGATCTCGCCCTCGCGCACATCGAAGGAAACGTTTTTTACGGCATTTTTTTTGTTGATTCTCGAGGGTACCGTAACGTTTTCGACGTGCAGCACCACCTTGCCGGGCGTTAACGGCTTTTTCTCTACGGAAAAACTGATGTCGCGGCCGACCATCATGCGCGACAATTCTTCCTTGCTGGTATTTTTGATCTCCACGGTGCCAATGCATTTGCCCTTGCGAAGCACCGTGCAGCGGTCTGCGACCGCCATGATCTCGTTGAGCTTGTGCGTGATAAAGAGGATGGATTTACCCTCCGCGGTGAAATTGCGCATGATCTGCATCAGCTCATCGATCTCCTGCGGGGTAAGCACAGCCGTCGGCTCGTCGAAGATAAGAATATCGTTGTCGCGATACAGCATCTTGAGTATCTCGACGCGCTGCTGCATGCCTACGGAAATATCCTCGATCAGCGCGTCCGGATCCACGCGCAGCCCGTATTTTTCGCTAAGATCGAGCACCTTCTGCCGCGCTTCCTGCTTTTGCAGAAAACCCGCCTTGTTCGGCTCGACGCCTAAAATGATATTATCCAAAACCGGAAAGACCTCCACCAGCTTGAAATGCTGATGAACCATACCGATATTCAAGTCGTTCGCATCATTGGGATTATGGATATACACGATTTTGCCGTTCTTTTTGATGGTGCCGCTCTCCGGCTGGTATAAGCCGAACAGTACGCTCATAAGCGTGCTTTTACCGGCGCCGTTTTCCCCAAGTAAAGCGTGCACCTCGCCTTTTTTCAACTGGAGCGTAATATTGTCGTTTGCCTTGATGCCGGGGAATTCCTTTGTGATGTTCAACATCTCAATAACATATTCAGACATACGTGATTCCCTTCATTGCGTAAAGATAATGACGTTAATAGAATGTGCCGCGATCCTATGAAGTATGAAAGGGCCGGGCACCAAGCCCGGCCCCAAAGGTTCCGTTTATGTGCTGTTTTGTTTTAGTTCTGGTAGTCTACGGCTACATCGACGGCGGGATGGGTCTCCGGATCGCTGTTATCGGAAACGGTGACGGCGCCGGTCTTAACCTGCTCAAAGAGGGTGTTGTACTCGTCTACGGTGAAGGTGCTGAGCCTCCAAGAGCCTTCGGCGGTGGGCAGGCCTACGCAATCGTCGGCTGCGCCGAGCTTGGAGGTAACGCCGGCAAGGCTGTCGGGCCAAGCGCCGTTGTTCTTGTAGAGATCCGTCAAAGCAAGAACGACGGAGTTGGTCAGGCCCTTCATGGCGGAGGTGATGATGAGCTCGGACTCAGCGGACTGGTCAACGTCCACGCCGATAACCTTGGCGCCCGCCGCTTCAGCGGCTGCCACAGCGGACAGATAGATGCCGCCGCCGCAGGAGAAGACGACCTCGGTGCCTTCGGTATACCAGCCGGACATCTTCGTCATAATATCGTCGGAGGGAGCGAAGGAATCGCAATACCAATACTTGATCTGTACGTCGGCGGCGTTGCCCATTTCCTTAGCGGCGTCGTTCGCGCCCTGCACAAAGCCGTAGCCGTAACGGACAACAGCGGGAACCGCCATGCCGCCCAGGAAGCCCAGCTTGGTGTAGCCGTCTTTAACAGCGGCGTAGCCTGCGAAGTAACCAGCCTGCTCCTCCTGATAAAGGATGCAGTGGGTGTTCTTGGTGGTTTCATAGGTGCTGTAGTCGGCGGTATGGGGCTCGCCGTCAAGAAGCAGGAACATGGTGTCGGGATACGCGGTCTGCACTTCAAAAATAGCGTCTTCAAAGAGGTAACCGGGGCATACGACGACCTTGGCGCCCTTGTCGATAGCGGCCTTGATGGTCTCTACGCGCGCTTCGGTGGAATCCTCGGAGGGACGGAAATAGTTGTAGGTCTTCTGGTTGGCGTCCGCATACGCGACAACGCCTTCCCAAGCGCCCTGGTTGAAGGATTTGTCATCGATGTTGCCAACGTCGGTTACGAGAGCGATCTCGTAAGTGTCGGGAGCGGGGGCAGTCTTAGCGGCGCAGCCGAATACGGACAGAGCCATAATCAGCACAAGAGCGATCGCAAGAGTCTTCTTCATGTTTTGTTTTCCTCCTAAACATTTTTGCGCGGCGTGAAATCATTCATCTCCACACACATACACATTTTAGCAAATGTGAACAATAATGAAAAGGGGAATATAAATAATATATGAAGATGCGCACTATCCTCACACGCGTTTCACAATTTTTTTGTACAAAAATACGAGGAGTATGATACAATACAAAACAGTAAAATTTGGAAGTGCGGAATGTTTGGGTATATAGGGCCGGAAAAGGGCGAATTGAAGGTCAGGGAGCTCGGAGAATATCAGGCGTATTACTGCGGGCTTTGCCGCATGATCGGCAAGCGCTTCGGACAAGCTGCCAGATTGACCTTAAGCTATGACTGCGCTTTCATCGCCTTACTCGTGGACGCGTTTTCGCCCTGCTGCGGCTGCGAAAAGCACCGATGCGCCTATAAGCCCCTCAAGCGAGAGCAGATGATGGCCAAGCCCTCCGCGGGACTTTCGTTTGCATCGGACATGAACGTGCTGTTGAGCTATTACAAGCTGCGCGATAACTGGGCGGACGAAAAAAGCGCTGTGAGCGCAGCCGGCGCCTTGGCGCTGCAAGCGGCAAAAGAACGCGCGTCACGGGAAAACCCCAAACTCTGCGCGGCGATTCAAAACGGCATTGCGGCGTTAGGCGAAATCGAAAAGGAAAATGCAGCGTCCTTGGACGCGCCGTCCGAGGCCTTTGGCGTGATGGTACGGGAGTGCATGCAGTGCGCACCGCTGGACAAAGAGCAAAAGGCCGTGGCGTCCCTAAGCTACAGCATCGGCAAATGGATCTATCTGATGGACGCGTGGGACGATCGTGCAAAGGACGCAAAAAGCGGCTCCTACAATCCTTTTCTCGCATGCGGCGCGGATCAGGAACGCGCCGGGTTTCTGCTTCATTGCACGCTCAACGAGGCGATCAAGGCGTTTGACCTGCTCGATTTTGCGTCCCATAAGGGCGTGCTGGAAAATATCATTTATGAAGGCTGCGTGAAACGCACGCAGACGCTGTTAAACTGCGGAGGAAAGCATGAACAACAACCCGTATAAGGTACTGGGCGTAAGCGAGAGCGCATCGCAGGAGGAGATCCGTGCGGCTTATTTGAGCTTGGTGAAAAAGTATCATCCCGATAAGTATCGCGACTCCGATTTGAAGGAGGTCGCCAACGACAAGCTCATGGAGGTCAACGAGGCCTACGAGACGCTCACCAAAAAGGGAAACGGAAAGGGGAGCGCCGCAAGTGGTACGGGCAGCTACCAAAGCTATGGCGGCTACAGCGGCGCGGGCAGCTCCTATTCGGGGCCGAACGCTTCCGAGTTCGCGCGCGCGCGTTCCTACATAAGCTTAAACAACCTTACGGCTGCAAAGCAAATACTGGATCGGATCGATACGCGCAACGCGGAATGGTATTATTTATACGGCATCATCTATCTTCGTCAGGGCTGGTACGATAAGGCGAACGAATACATCACGAACGCCTACCAGCAGGAGCCGAACAACGCCGAATACAGCAGCGCCTACCATACCGTGCGCAATACCGGCAACCCCTACACGCGCGGCGGACGCACCTATACGGCAAACGCCAATGATTGCGACGGCTGCAGCCTATGCTCCAGCCTCATCTGCGCCGATTGCTGCTGCGAGTGCCTTTCCGGCGGCAATTGCGACATCATTCCCTGCTGTTAAGGGTATAACGTATGCGACTGAGCCCGAGCAAAAAGCTTTCCTTGGGTGCGATGGTTACCGCGCTGACCGTTTTGTGTCTGTACGCGGTATGTGTATTGCCGTGGAGCAAGATCGCATGCTGCTTTCTTTCCTCTCTTTTTATTTATATCCTAGCTTGCGAGGGGGCGTATTTCTATGCGTTTGCGTCCTTTGCGGCAACCGCGGCGCTCTCCTTTTTCATCCTGCCGCAAAAGGAGATCCTCTTTGTTTATGTGATCCTCTTGGGTCATTACGGCATTTATAAAGCCTGGGCGGATATGCATATCAAGGATGGCTTCATACGCTTTCTATCGAAAATTCTTTACTGTAACGTCTTTTGCGCGCTGGGGCTGCTCATCCTTCTTCGCGTTCTTTCGTATGACGTTTCATCCATGCTCCCCGCGTGGGGCGTATGGGTATTGGTGCTGGCACTCGAGGGCGCTTTCATCGCGTATGAGCTCCTATACGGCATATGCGTGCGTATCTATAACGCTTCCTTAAGGAATCAACTTCTGCCAAGACGCTAAAATCACATATTTGAAGGTATCATTTTTCTGCGCGACTCCCACAATAGCAATAGCGTACCCATAACGGCGCGCATGGGAAACGGGGGAAGCAGAGCGATGAAAAAAAACCTTTTTTTACGGATCGTCAAGGGCGTACTGCTTGCGGGCGCTATTTTGGCCGTATCGCTTTTTCTTTTTGCGTGCGTTACGCTGCTGGACGCGGACGCTTGGGACGCCTTTGACCCGGAAAAAATATTGGGCGCGGCCGAGACCTCGATACTCTATGACGCGACGGATCATGAGATCGCAAGACTTCACGGCTCGGAAGATCGCATCAGCATACGTCTTTCTACGCTGCCGGACTATGTGCCGCAGGCGTTTATCGCCGCCGAGGACGCGCGGTTCTATTCGCATCGAGGGATCGACGTCATCCGTATACTGGGCGCCGCGTGGGAGGACATCAAGGCGGGCGGTTATGTGCAGGGCGCTTCCACCATAAGCCAGCAGCTCATCAAACTTAGCCACCTTTCTTCGGAAAAAACGATGTCGAGAAAATTGGAGGAGGCGGTCCTCGCTTACCGCATGGAGCAAACCTACACGAAGACGGAAATACTGGAAATGTACGTCAATTATGTATACTTCGGCGGCGGGTATTACGGCGTGGAAGCCGCCTCGCGCGGCTACTTTGGCATACCCGCCGAAAAGCTATCCGTCGCGCAAGCCGCCATGCTTGCAGGCATCCTTAAGGCGCCATCGCGCTACGCGCCGCATCTTGCTATGGAAGCTTCTACAACCCGACGCAACCACATACTGGGTCTCATGCGGGAGCAGGGATACATAACCGCCGAAGCGTGCGTCGAAGCGCAAAAGGAAAACGTCGAGATCGTCCATAATAATAAAGAAGATTTTACGCGTGGATACTATGTCAACACGGCAATCAGCCAAGCGGCCGAAATTTTACAGATCAACCGCGAAGAACTGCTGACAGGCGGGTATCGCATCTATACGGCGTATGATGCAAAGCTTCAACAGATATGCGAAACTTTGCTGGAGGACGACGCGCTGTTTGCAGCGCCCGACGTACAGGGGGCTTTGGTTGTGCAGCGCGCCAATACGGGGTATGTCTCCGCGTTGGTGGGCGGACGGAATAGCGCTTCGGGAGAAGCCTTTAACCGCGCAACAGACATTCGACGACAACCCGGCTCCGTCATCAAGCCGATATTGTGTTATGCGCCGGCGCTGGAGTACTATGATTATACGGCGGCAACGATGCTGTTGGACGAACGGGAGACCTTTGGCGATTATGCGCCCGAGAACTTTGGCTCCCAATATTACGGTTGGGTCACCATGCGAAAAGCGGTGACGAAATCCTTAAACATACCGGCGGTCAAGGTGTTATCGAGCGTCGGCGTGAGCAACGCGAAAAATTTTGCCCAAAGCGTGGGGATCGCCTTCGACGATACGGACAACAGCCTCGCGCTTGCTCTGGGCGGCTTCAAATATGGGATTTCACCGTGGATGGCAGCGGGCGCGTACAATGCGTTTGCGTCGGGCGGCGTTTTCCACGCGCCCACAACGATACGCGCCATTTTGGACGCGGAGGATCGTTTGCTGTATCAATATGATGAAGCCGGCGTTCGCGTGATGCGGGAGGAGAACGCATATATCCTCAACAGCATGCTGCAAAGCGTCGTGCGCGAGGGAACGGGACACCGGCTTGGCGCGCTTGGGATACCGCTTTCGGGAAAGACCGGTACGGTAGGCGAGGGAGAAGGGAACCGGGACGCATGGATGGCGGCTTATAATCCCGAATACACCGCCGTCGTATGGATGGGCTACGATGATTCCTATCAGGGCGTGCTCCCGGAGGACGCGACAGGCGGAAAGTATCCGGCGCTTTTGCTGCACGCGTTGTTCGATATGCTCTATCCCGATAAGAACGCGCCGGATTTTGCCGTTCCGCAAGGGATCGTGGAGGTTAAGCTGGACGCTCATTCCCTTGAACACACACACGCGGCGGTGCTCGCATCCGCGCTGACGCCGAAATCCAGCGAGGTAAACGAGGTATTTGTGCGCGGAAGCGAGCCTACCGTGCAAAGCGAATATTGGTCTGTTCCGCTGCCCATACGCGATCTAAGCGTCGCAAACGGAACGGACGGTTATCCTAAGATCAGCTTTTCCGCGCGGGAAAACCATGTACTCTATAAGCTCTATCGAGAGGATGAGCAGGATCAAACGGTGTGCCTGCAAAGCTGGACGGGAACAAAGAACATCGCGTATACGGATACAAAGATCCAAGCGGGAACGGGTTATACCTACTATGTTGTGCCGGAGCATCCGGGCATGGCAATCAACGGCAGAAACGTAACGGGCGCGGCCAGCACACCTGTGCACACCTTCGTTCCGGCATTGTCGTTTACGCCTGAGAAAGAGCCATCCGCGGGAAAAAATAACGCGAATGTACTGGATTTGACAAATATATTTTCATAGATGCAAAAATCTTTGTGCAAACTGCTTGACGGACTAGGCAGAATTAGGTATGATATGATATACGAAATAGATGAACTTTGCGCAACACATCAAAGAAAAAGGGTGAGTGACAGATTATGGAATTGAAAAGAATCGCCGAAGAGATGCAGCCGAAATCCATGGCGGCGCGCGACTGGGTATTCCAAGTGATTCGTACCGCGATCGTAAGGGGTGTGCTTCCGGGCGATATGCCTCTGCGGCAGGACGAAATATCATCCGCGCTGAGCGTGAGCCACATTCCCGTACGCGAAGCGTTTCGGCAGCTGGAGGCACAGGGCCTCGTCCGCATTTATCCGAATCGCGGCGCGGTCGTTACCAAGCTCTCTCGGCATGAGATGGAAAACGTGATGGACACGCGCATGATGCTGGAGGTCGGCGCGATCCGCGCGGCTGTTCCCAAGCTCACGGATGACGATATAAAGACGGCCTATGGCTATTTGGAGGAGTTTACCAGCGAAAAGGACTTCAACAAGCTGGACGAGATCAATCTACGTTTGCATTTTTCCTTATATACGCCTTGCGATAACCAGCTTCTGCTTTCCTATATCGACCAGCTGCATGCAAATGTAGATCGGTACATGCATCCGTTTTATACGGAGAACTACGATAAGCAGGTTCGTTCTTTGGATGAGCATAAAAAACTCATCGACGCATGCGCCAAACGCGACGTGGCGCTGGCCGCGAAGATCACGCAGGAGCATATGGCGGAAACAAAGGAAATCCTGATGACCTCTCCGCTGCTCTCCTGACAAAGAGACTAGAAAGCATCGTCCAAGGCCGGATCATCGATCCGGCCTTGTTTGTTTCTCGTCGAAAAATGTTGCAAAATAGAATCGCCGCCCTTATGATAACAGTATCGAACTTATGGAGGCTTGCATGGCGGAAGAGATATCCTTTACTTCAGTTTTGTGGCAAAACTTTTTGAAGTATGATTTTCTTGTGTTTTTGTTTGCGGTTGCTACAGCCGTCATGCTGCTGCTTACGCTGAAAAGGGCAAACGCACTTTTTGGCATCATGAACAAGATCGTGTATCTCCCCGAAAAGGACAGCATGCACAAAGTGGACGACGCATTGAAAAACGTTCGGGAATATGACGTTGTTTACCTTCGCCGCAGAATGATGGCGAGCTACAGCCTGTTTTCCAACTTTATTATGATATTTCCTTTGCTTGGTATTCTCGGTACGGTTATATCGCTTTTACCCATGGTGACGACGCTGGGGCAGACGCAGATGCAAGCGAACTTTTTCAGCGCCCTGACTTCTACGCTTTGGGGACTTGTATTCGCGATCATCTTTAAGGCGATCGACGGTTATGTTTCCGGCCGCGTGGAAGATAATGAAAACGCTGTGCAGCTCTATCTGCAGCGGACGGAGAAATGAACGCGAAGCGGAGAAATATCGTGATCGATCTGACGTCTTTGTTGGACGTTATATTGATCCTGTTGTTTTTGATCTTGATGGGCGCGTCCCAAAGCGTCTCGCGCATGCAGGAGAGCGAAGAAGCAAGCCAAGCGCAGATCGAACAGCTTACGGCGGACAATGCCGTATTGCAAAATGAAAAGGAGCGCTTACAGCGCAGTCTTGACGGGTATGTCTACCTTGACGCGCACGCGCGCATCATTACGATCTATGTAAACAACCTGCCAAACGGCAGCCGTGAGGTCACGGTTGAAAACGGCGAGGATATCCGAAAATTTACGCTGACATGGCAAAATGCCGCCGTTGTGCGCACAGCGCTTTCAAGGGCGCTTTCGTCTATGTGCGAAATACAGGAAAACGACGCTGGCGATCAGATCGTTTACCTCCTGCTGCGCTATGACAGGAACAAGCTTTATCAAGCGGATTACGCATTGATTTCCGATGTGATCGCGGGCGTAAAGGGTACAAAGCAAAATGTGTTTTCAGCAGAATATGATGTTTTGGAGGAGCAATCGAATGAGTGAAAAGAAGAAAAAGGGACATCCGGTCAGAAACACCACCATCGGCGTAGGCCTTTTGGCAGCGCTTGCACTCCTGTTTGGGCCTAAGCTCGGCTTGGGTGCGGGCGGTGTGATTCCCGCGTTTCAGACGCAGCCCGCGCCGCAGGCGCAAACGCAAGCGCAGCCGGAGCAGACAACCGCGCCCGCGGAGAAGCCGGACGGCAACCGCATTACCATCGAAAATGACGTTATTTCGTATATGGGCGATCCCGTGACCATCGACGAACTGCGGGAGCGGATCGTCGAGAACGCCAAAGAGGGAGAGATCGTGTTGGAAAACAAGCAGGCGATCAAGGGCGCTTATGACGCCGTGACGGCGCTTTTGTCGGAATTGGGCATGTGCTACAGCGAGATTACACAGTAACGTTACGAAGAAATCCATCGCAAAGTCTTGGATCTTTATCCGGGACTTTTTCTATATGGAAAATTCAAAAACTAGTCACGGTTCGACAAGGGCGGCTATGGTATAATCAGGCATACACGCAAAGGAGGATCGGCAATGACGGCGTCGAGCTACACGACGGTTGCGCTGGGTATGCGGTATTTTTTTATCGTTGCCATTCTCTATATCTTGGTGCGGCTGGTTTGGCAATCCGTGAGCGAATTTAAAGAGCTGCAGCGCGTGAAAAGCCAAGTGGCGGGCACCTATTGGCGATACGTCGTCTTTACGGCGCCGGAGGAGCTGCGCGGCGTTAAATACGCGCTGGAAAAAGAAACGCTTATCGGGCGCGCGGCCAAATGCAATATATGCCTTGCTTATCGCGGCGTCAAAAGACGCCACGCCAATCTATACCTTAGCGGCAGCTCTACCTGGCTTTGCGTGTATAAGAAAAAAGGCGCTCTCCATAACGGGCAGCCCATAACCCGTCGGAATACGGAGCTATATAGCGGAGATCAAATCGAGTTGTGCGGCGTTTGCTTTACCTATATGCAGCGTACCGCGGCGGAGAAGGAGGACGCGCATGCATAGCTTCCGGCATACGAGCGCAGCGGGCTTATTGTCCTTGATGATGGGCTTTACGTTGACGGCTTTTCTCTTTCTTTCCTTTCGCGAGGAGCGCTTTGACGTGCTTACGATCATCTTCGGTTTGATCGTATCGGCGCTTATACTGCTGTCCTATCTTCTGCTGCGGCTTATATCGCCGCATATCGACAGATTTTTAATCCTGGTCACCTATATGCTTTTTTCCGTCGGCATCATCATGCAGTATCGGATGGAACCAAGTGTTGCGTACAAGCAGCTCGTTTGGTATGCGATCGGATGGGTGGCGCTTCTTTTGTGTACAGGCGTTATGCAGTATGCAAGCCTGCTTGACCGCTTTAAGCCCGTCATCATGCTCGTAAGCGTCGGCCTTCTTGGCCTGCTGCTGGTAGTAGGGAAGGAATCAGGCGGCGCTACCAATTGGATACTTCTTGGCGGCATGTCCCTTCAGCCCTCGGAATTCGTAAAGGTTGCGCTGGTGCTGGTGCTGGCGGGATATTTTCATATCAAGATGCGGTGGACGGAGCTGTTGCTTCCTGCGCTGTTCTGTTTTGTGTGCGTGGTCTTGCTCGTGCTGGAGCGTGATCTTGGCGCGGCGCTTTTGATGCTGGGGACGTTTCTCATTATGTTTTTTACGGCTACCGGCAACGTGAAGGTGACGCTGATTGGCCTTGGCGCAGGGAGTGTGGGCGCCGCGGCGAGTTATTTTTTGTTTGAGCATGTGCGCGCAAGGGTCATGGTTTGGAAAGATCCTTGGGCTACCTACTATACAAGCGGGTATCAGATCGCGCAAGGGCTTATGGCGATTGCGTCCGGCGGCTTTTGGGGACTTGGCCTTATGCAGGGCGCGCCCAAAACGATCCCCGCATACCATACGGATTATATTTTCGCGGTCATCTGCGAGGAATTCGGCATCATCTTCGGCATCGCGCTCATCGCGTTTTATCTTGTGTTTATCGTGCGCGGAGCGCTGATCGCGCTCAACGCAACCGACCGCTTTATGATGCTGGTGGCGTTTGGCTGCACAACGCTTATCACGCTGCAAAGCTTTATCATCATTGGCGGCGTGATCAAGCTCATACCGCTTACCGGCATTACGCTGCCCTTCGTAAGCTATGGCGGCAGTTCGCTGCTTGCAAGCATGGCGATCGTCGGCATTTTGGAGGGCGTTGCAATCCAAAGCGGCAAGCAGCTTGAGAAAGCGATGGAGGAGGCAAGCTTATGCAAACCAAACGAAATATAAAAGCGATGCTTCTGCTTTTTTGCGGTTTGTTCGTCATACTCTGCGCGTATTTGATCTATATCCAAAGCGCCTACGGGATGCGCTGGTTTGCAAGCCCTTACAATACACATATCGCGAATCTGAAAAACAGCGTCGTGCGGGGTAAGATACTCGATAGGAACGGCGAGGTTTTAGCTTATACAGGTGCGGACGGTGAGCGCCGCTATGGCGAAAGCCGAGACGTAAGGCGCGCCCTGTGCCACGTTGTCGGCGATTCGTACGGCCAGACGATGGGCGCGGAAGCAACGTTCTCCAAATATCTTCTAGGGTTTGATTTAACGATGGGGGAGCGCTTCAAGCTCTACGCGAACGACGCGCGTTACGGTTCCGACATTTCGCTCACGGTGGATGCGCTTCTCTCGCAGCGTGCCTATAAACTTATGGATGATCACTGGGGCTGCGTTGTGGTGATGAACTATCAAACAGGCGAAATATTGGCGTCCGTCAGTCAACCTACGTTCGACCCTGAGGATATGGAAAAGTACCTGTCCGGCGAAAAAAGCCTTGCAGGAAGCGCGATGGTAAATCGTGTTATTATGGGTCGGTATACGCCGGGCTCTACGTTTAAACTTGTTACCCTTACCGCGGCGCTTCGCTATATCGGCGGCGTTGAAGGTATGTCTTTTGATTGCGAAGGGCCAATCGCGTTCGATACAACTTCGGGGAAATATTTAGATGGTATTTCCCTGCCGAAGGATTACGGGAGCGCATCAAACGCCGAAACACAGCGCGACTATGATCGTAAGGCCGAATATGCACAGGACGACGGCGCGGAACCGCCCATGCAGGATCAATACAATGTCGTCCGCGATTATCAAAACGAGTATCATGGCGAAGTTACGCTGGAAGAAGCTTTCAGCGAATCCTGCAACACCACGTTTGCCAAGCTTGCCATTATGGTAGGCGCCGAGCGGCTCTCCAAGACCGCGAAGGAGCTTGGGATCGGCAAGGAGTATCTGTTTGAGGACATGATGCTGTATCAAAGCGGCTATGAAAAGCCGACGACACAATTGCAGCTTGCGTGGTCCGGCATAGGGCAATATAAGGATTTAATGACGCCGTTACAGATGTGTATGCTTGCGGGCGCCGTGGCCAACGACGGCGTCATGATGGAGCCGAAACTTCTAAACAAGGTGACTGCGCCAAGCGGAAGCACAAGCAAGGCCTTGCAGCGCGAGGTATGCGACACGATATTCACGAAGAAGGAAGCAAAAACGATCAAGGCGTATATGCGTGCGGCGGTGGAGGAGGGTACGGGAAAAAAAGCGGCGCTGGACGGCTTTACCGTATGCGGAAAAACCGGTACCGCGGAGATTTCTTCGAATAAGAACGTGAAAACGCACGCTTGGTTTGTGGGTTTTATTGAAGAAACGGCGCACCCGCTTGCCGTGTGCGTGATTTTGGAGCAAGCCGGCGGCGGCGGCGCCGTGGCGGCGCCCATCGCAAAACAGATGCTGCAAAAGGCCGTCGAACTGGGTTACTGATCCTGATACGCCAACAGCAGATCGACCATCATACCGTAGCTCTTTACGCCGTCCTCCTGCCTGTTATGCTTGAGATACGCATCGTTGATCTGATCGACGGTTTCTTCAATTTTGCCTTCATGCTCGTCCCAATATTGGTTATAGGCGATCAAATCGCGCACCATACCCTCGGAATAGCGGTTGCGCACGGCGGCGTAACGCGTGGCGTCCATATCCTTAAGCTGGTTGGTAGCATGGATGAGGGCGAGCATCGCGCCGGAATAGCGAACACAAGGGTCTTGGGAGCGAAGACAGACCAAGTAGCTGACGAAATTCGCCTCATCCTCTCGCGCGATCCCCAAATAGTGCGCGTTTTCATGGGCGGCAGAGGACAAAAGCAGCAGCGGCGGCTGGTGCATATTGACGTTGGCTTCGCCTGTAAACGGAATGAATATACCACAGATGCCGGCATAGGACATCGCCTCCGAAGCGTAAACCTGCTTGGCGGGGTATACCTTGCGCGCAAAGAGCGGCATATCGCTTCCAAGCGCGCTGTAGGCGCCTGTTATCTCCTCAAAATAATGGCGGGGCGTTTGCGTTAAGGTAAATACGCCGTTTACGTCCTCGGGCGTTTGCCTGCGAAGCGTCACCGCGTCCTCCGTAAGGGAAAGGCACAGTGCTTCAAGCTGCTCTACGGGGCGCTCTTTCACGTCCAACGACAGCATTTCGGATAGGGTGGGACGCTGATAGTTGAAGCCCCAGATCCAATAGAACAGGCATAGCACAACGCCGATGCAGATACCGATATTCAAAAGAATGCTGACGGTTCGAACCAAACGGGCGCGCCTTTGTAAAAGGTGCACGAGGAACAGCACGATAAGAGCTACCACGAGCGCTGCCAAGACGTAGACCACCAGCTCCGCAACAGAGCCGGGCAGGGCGGCGGTGGCGCTTCCAAGCGCGTCGCTGATCTTGGGATACAAGCCAAGACTGAACTTTTCATTCACGAACTGCGGATACTTTTCGGCAAGAACCGGAAAAAGAAGGCCGATGGGGATCAGCAGCAGCCAAGGCAATTTCCAAAGCTGCCTTTTCCACATATCGCGCGTAACGCGTTTTTCCGGTTTGGTCTTTTCACGCATGGCATATCACCCCGTATACATATTGCATACCGGGTATTATAGCATAAACGAAGGAAATGTAAAAACAAGCTTGAAAGGTTTAGTGCTTGGGCCTGTATCGCTCCATCAGCGCGTCCACCCATTCCGCGGGCGGCGCTTCGATCACGCAGCCGTAGCTCTCCGTTTCGGGGAACATATAAAGCGTCGGGCCGTTTCGCATATGCGCGGGCGTTACCTGCGCGTAAAAGAGCGCATAGGGATGATACCCGTCGCAATAACACAGTATGGTCGTTTGTCCAAAGCTTTGTGCAAGCAGCCTCTCATGCTCCGCGTCCGCTTCTACGGGGATGTTATAGACGTGCGCGAGACCGCCTTGATCGGTCTGCGCCAAGATATTGTGTGCTGGAAAAACGACGGTCGCTCCCTCTAAGGGTTTAAGCGAATATACGTCCACAACGCTCACGCACATGTGCCCGTATTGCGGAAGGCTGCGCGTAGCGAAATAGAAAACGGCGAGCAGCCCGGCAAGCGCAAGGCCGCAAAGCGCAAGTCTGCGAAAAAAACGTCGTTTTTCCATACCGCCGCACCTCTCTTTCTTAAAAATCATTCCACCATAAAATATGCGGGAAATCCATCATCATATGTGCTATACTGTAAATAACGAAATTTGGCTCAAGGAGGCTACTATGCAGCAGTATCAGGACAAAGGCTGGCAGGAGAGCATGCGCATCCGCATCGATTTCAACAATATGATGAAATCGCATGTCGGCCAATACGGTTTGGACGAAGCGGCGCTTCGCGCCTACGAGGGACGTTTTGCGCAGGCAGCGGAAAATATGATCAGCAAGCGCGGCGATATGAAATGGCGTGAGCTGCCCCACAATCAAAACGAGATCGTGGAGCGGATATTGGAAACGGCGCAGTATGTCCGAAAGAATTTTGATACCTTTGTCGTGCTGGGTATAGGCGGCAGCGCGTTGGGACCCACGGCTGTGCAGCAGGCGCTTTCGCATCTTCGCTACAACGATCTTCCCAAGGAAAAGCGCAGCGGCCCCAAGCTGTATGTCGAAGATAACGTTGATCCCGAGCGTATGGCGTCCTTGTTGGACGTGATCGACGTGGAAAAGACCTGCTTCAATGTGATCACGAAATCCGGCAGCACCTCGGAAACCATGTCTCAGCTCCTGCTTATCACAAGCCTGCTACGCGAAAAATGCGGCGACAAGTGGACGGAGCATCTGATCGCCACCACGGACGTGCAAAAGGGTAACCTCATCAAGATCGCGAAGCAGAACGGGCTGCGCACGTTCTATGTGCCGGATGGCGTCGGCGGGCGCTTCAGCGAGCTTTGCCCGGTAGGTCTTATCGCGGCGGCCGTATGCGGCGTGGATATCAAGCAGCTTCTCGCTGGCGCAGCCTACATGGACGCGATCACGCAGGAAAAGGACGTATGGAAGAACCCCGCGTACATGCTTGCGGCCCTGGAAGTCGTTGCGATGGAAAAGGGCTGTAATATCTCCGTGCTCATGCCGTATGCGGATTCGCTGAAGTATATCGCGGACTGGTATGCGCAGCTATGGGCGGAATCACTCGGCAAAAACGTCGATTTGGACGGCAATACCGTACACGTCGGGCAGACGCCCGTCAAATCCCTCGGCGTTACGGATCAGCATTCGCAGGTCCAGCTTTACACGGAAGGCCCCTTCGATAAGGTCATCACCCTGCTCGGCGTGGATACCTATCGCGCCGAAATGACGATCCCGCACGCCTTCGACGATCTGCCGGACGTAGCGTTTTTAAGCGGGCACACCTTCAATGAGCTGATACAGGCGGAACGCTTCGCGACGGAATACGCGCTTACCAAGAGCGGCCACATGAATAAAACCATCGTATTACCGGAGGTAAACGCGTTCACGATCGGCGAATTGCTGTATATGTTTGAAGTGCAAACCGCTTTCGCGGGTGAGCTTCTCAACATCAACACCTTCAACCAGCCCGGCGTCGAGGAGGGAAAGAACGCGACCTACGCGCTTCTTGGCAAGGCGGGTTATGCGGAAAAGAAGAAGGAATTGGACGCTGCGCAGCCCAAACGGGAATGCTATACCCTATGAGAATCAATGACAAGCGCGTGCACGGTTTGATATGGCTGATCTTAGCCGTGCTGCTGTGCACGGGCTGTGCAAAAATACAGATGCCGTGGGCGGAAGCGAAGGTAGAGGAGACGGCGGTATTGTCCCAAGCGCCCGCCGCACAAACGCCATCGCCCGTCGTTGCGAAGCGTACGCCACAGCTGATCGGATTCATCGTATGGGACGATGGTTCCGATAAGGCGTGCATGTCCATGCACGGTTTTTTGCACATGTCGGAAAACCTTGGGTATCCCGCCAAGCTTTACCGCGCGAAAGCGGGCGCGCAGGCGACGGCGGCTGTTGACGAAGCGCTGCAGGACGGCTGCAAGGGACTCTTGATACAAAACGAGGGCGGCCAAAATGACGCCGCCGTCAAAAAGGCTGTGGACGCTGGTCTGCGTGTGGTCGTAGCATATGACCGATGCGGCGTTGCGGGCCTTACCGCCAATGTATTGGCGGACGATACGGAATACGTCGAGGAGGTAACGCGCGGCATTGCGTCGCGCATGAGCGAAAGAAGCTTAAAATCCGGGCGGATTCTTCTCTACGGCGCGGCGCCGGAAGCGATCGCCGCCTCCTTTGAAGCCGCGGCGCAAGCCTATTGCCCGCAATATAAAACCGTTGTTTTTAAACGCCAGGCGGTCACGGAGGACGAGGCCGTGGAGGAGCTTGCGTCGTTTCTTCTTTATAACCGCGATATCAAAGGCATGTACGTTTCGGATTCCGCACACGCTTCCGTTGCGGTCAAAGCGCGCGCAAAAGCGCAGGCGCGTTTTCGCACAGAAGGAACGCCGTCGCCCCTTCCGACGATCGAGCTAACGCCCTCACCCGGGCAAACGCCGGAACCCACCGTTGCGCCGGGCTTGCTTACGCAGATTTCCATCACGGTTTTTGCGTGCGGCGTAAGCGATGAAAACCTAGCGCTGTTGAGCGAAGGCGATATTTACGCGCTTTGTATCGAGCCGTACTATGAGGTTTACGCCCACGCGACGATGGCGCTGGATCGCGCGCTCGCAGGCGAGAGCGTCGCGGCGGAATCAAGTGTGAACCGTCCCATCGCAAACGCCGATACGATTGATAAGTATTTAGCGATCTACCGGCAATCCAAGGAGATGTTCGCGGTAGAAGAAAACACCGCGGAATAGAAGCGTATGTTTGATCTAAAGCTGCTTAAAAGAATAGACTGGTTTACCATCGTGCTGGTGCTGACGTTGGTTTGCTTTGGTTTGATCAGCATCGCAAGCATCATGTCCGAGCCCTTTGAGGGCACGGAAGCCGGCTTCAGCGATTTTTACGGAAGGCTCAACCTTTTGTATGTGGAAAAGCAGATCGTCAATTTTATGGTGGGCGTCGCCGCCTTCATCGTGTTTATCATCATCGATTATCAGGTGTATAAGCCGCTCATCAAATACGCATATATAGCGTGCCTTGGCATACTCGGCGTGCTGTTATTGGTGGCGGGCTCCACGCGCGGCATTCAGGGCTGGCTTGTAGTGGAGCAGCTGGATCGTGCGATACAGCCTGCGGAGCTTGCAAAGATCTGCATCATTTTGGCGCTCGCGAAGGTCGTGTCGGAGGATATGGATAAGCGCGGGAGGCTTAGCTCCTTTCCCGTCATCATCAAGGCAGTACTGCTCTGCGGCGTACCGACGGTGCTTGTTATGCTCCAGCCCGACTTTGGCACAGCTTTCGTGTACATTTGCATTATGGTATTCATCTTTTTTGCGGCGCGTATCAGCTGGCTCTATATCTGCGCAGCCATCGGCATCGTTGCGGCGGCGGCGCCGCTTGCTTACTTTTTTGTTTTGAGTCCTGAACAGAAAAAGCGCATCGACGTTTTTATCGACCCCTCCTCCGATACGCAGGATGCGGGATACAATGTATCGCAGTCCAAGATCGCGATCGGCTCGGGTCAGATGTTCGGTAAGGGCTACTTTTCGTCCGGCACCTTGGCGCAGCTTCGTTTCGTGCCGGAGCGGCATACGGATTTCATTTTCGCTGGCATTGTGGAGGGGCTTGGCTTCGTTGGCGGCACATGCGTGATCTGCTTGTACTTTCTGCTCGTTTTTCGCTGGATATGGATAGCCTCCCACGCGAAGGACAACATGGGCAGCCTGATCGTGATTGGCGTTACGGGTATGCTCGTAGCACATGCCTTTGAAAACATAGGCATGACCATCGGCCTTATGCCTGTTACGGGCATCCCGCTTCCCTTTATCAGCTATGGCGGATCGAACCTATTGACGAATATGATGGGCGTGGGGCTTGTGGAAAACGTTTGGATGCGACGTCCGCAAAAAAGGTGATAATTCCCGTTTACGACCGCATATATATCGGTGAGACGCTGATCTCACCGATGTTTTTTGTTTGGGGGTAAGCCGTGGAACGCAGAAAAGTGGAATTTGAATCCTTAGAGCATAAACAGACGG
Source organism: uncultured Oscillospiraceae bacterium (assembly GCA_964571055.1). GTDB lineage: Bacteria > Bacillota > Clostridia > Christensenellales > CAG-138 > JAQVRG01. Next base: position 18,521 of record CAZNAL010000010.1, read on the forward strand.
CCTTTTCCGTCGGCAAGGAAAGGGTTCTTTATACCCTCCGTGGCTATTCTTCCCGAAAGCCCCGAAAAACGTCCCAGTCAAACGACTTTGTGGAAGCGGGCAGCATGCTATGGAAACTTGGCATCTGCGCGGGCGCTTGCGCGCTCATGCTGGTGATGAATAACGAACAAATCAAGCCCTTTGAGACGGAGTCAAGGAACGTCGAGGAAGCGCCCGCACAGACGCCCGTTGAGGAGATGGGAAAGCTGCGCTTCGTGGAATTGCCAAGCCTCATCTCGGTTTTTTCGCAGAAGGATCGTCAGGTGTTCCCCATAACCTGCAGCAAATATACGCTGCTGGAGGACGATACGGCGGTACTTCTTGTACCTGACAGCGCGCAGGAGGTCACGGCTATGGAGCGTTGCACGGTCAAGGCCGTTGGGAATGATGAAAACAAGGGCGATTATGTAATTCTTCGCGCAGACGGCGATAAGGAGTGGACGCTGTACGGACTGCGGGACATCCGCGTGGAAAAAAGCCAGCCGTTGCTTGCGTCGGATACCATCGGTACGGCGGAAAAGGGCGAAGGGGTGTATCTTACGCTGCGCACGCAGGGGAGACCGCAGAATATGCGGACGTTCTTCGGTCTTGAAGACGCGCTTTGAGGCTTTGCAGGATTGCCGGCGTCGAAATTCGCTTCGATCTTCCGGCGCTTATTCTATTGCTAATATGTATCCTTGCGGGCATAGGGGAAGATCTGCCGCTGCTGTTTTTTTCGCTTACGCTACATGAAGCGGCGCATACGCTGCTGGCGTTTCGGCTTGGCTATACGGTGCAAAGTGTGAGCATCCAGCCCTTTGGTTTTGTCGCGCGCCTTATGGGCGATGTGGACGAATGGGACGCTTTATGCATCGCGACGGCCGGCCCCCTTTGCAGCTTGGTCGCGGGCGCTGTATGCTTTGCCTTGAAGAACGCGGAAATATGCGGCGTGTTGCTAGCCGATTTCGGAAGCGCCAATCTCATGATCGGCCTTGTTAACCTCCTTCCGGCATTGCCTTTGGATGGCGGGCGCATCCTGCGCGCGTGCCTTTTTCGCTTTCTTAAAGAGCCATACAGGATTGCGGCGTGGATCGGCGTTTGTATTGCGGCTGTGTTTTTTGTGCTTGGTTTGATGCTCCTTTGGGAAGACAACATCACGATGCTTTTCATGGGCGCTTTTTTGCTGCCTGCGGCGTTTTCGGAGCTGCGCGAGGCCACGCATGGCAGAAGCCGCGCGTTCCTACAACGATCCTCCAGACTGCGCCGGGGCGAAGCGCTTCGCGTGCGCTGCATGGCCGTTCATGACAGCATGCCTGTGGGGGACGCGTATAAACTTACCGCAGGCTCGTATTACACGCTTTTGCGCGTAGTTGACGATACGATGCGCTCCCACGGCGTGATCGACGAGGGTGCGCTGCTTCACATCATCGCCGCGCACGGGACGGAAGAACCGCTGCGCGCGTTTGTTGACCGAGACAGTGTAACGTGATAAACTGAATGCGTACCTAACAAGGTAAATTGACCTATAGATGTGAGGAAAGAATTTGGATTCGGCATGTTTAGACGCGTTGTTGAGCCAGGTGGAAAAGCCCGCCAGATATACGGGCGGCGAGCTTAACAGCATCAGTAAAAAAGACGCTTTTGTGAAAGTCGCTTTGTGTTTTCCCGATGTTTATGAGATCGGTATGTCGCATTTGGGAACGCGCATTTTGTATAACGTTATGAACGCTTGCGAGGATACGCTCTGTGAGCGCGTTTACGCGCCATGGCCGGATATGGAAAACGCGCTTAGGCAAGCGGGGGAACCACTGTTTTCGTTGGAAAACAAGCGGCCGATCGCTTCCTTTGATATCGTTGCGTTCTCCCTTTTATACGAGATGTGCTACACCAACATTTTTACCGTACTGGAGCTTTCCTCCATTCCGCTCTACGCGCGGGACAGGCGGGAGAGCGATCCGCTTGTGATCTGCGGCGGGCCTTGCACCTGCAATCCCGAACCCATCGCGCCCTTTATGGACGTTGTGCTGCTTGGCGACGGCGAGGAAATGAACCCGGAGCTTTTACGGGTGTTCGCGCAATGCAAAAAAGACGGCTGCGATAAGCGCGCAACTTTACTGGCCTTATCCAAGATAGAGGGCGTTTATATCCCATCCTTTTATTCCCCGCAATATAGCGACAACGGTGATTTTATCCGCTTAGAACGGACCGAGCCGCAAGCGCCGGAACGCGTAAAGCGCCGCGTGGTGCGCGATCTTGACGGCGCGCCCTATATCGGCAAGCCCATCGTGCCGTATCTCTCCATCGTACATGACCGCATTGCCGTCGAGCTTTTCCGCGGCTGTACGCGCGGCTGCCGCTTCTGTCAGGCAGGCTTTATCTATCGACCCGTGCGGGAGCGAAAGCGTGAAACGCTCATGCAGCAGGCGAAGGATATGATCGCTTGCACCGGGTACGATGAAATATCGCTCTTATCTTTAAGCTCCGGCGACTATTCCGATCTGCACGCGCTTGTGCCGGAAATCTTGGATGAATTCGCCCCGCAGCGCGTTTCCGTATCGCTGCCGTCCCTGCGTATCGATTCGCTGCTGAAGGACGATTTGGAGCATATGCAAGCCGTCCGCAAGGCGGGTCTTACCTTAGCGCCCGAAGCTGGCACGCAGCGCTTGCGCGACGTCATCAACAAGGGCGTTACCGAGGAGGATCTGATACGAAGCGTTACAGACGCCTTCGAGGCTGGCTGGAACGGCGTAAAGCTGTATTTTATGATCGGACTCCCCACGGAAACGGAAGAGGACTTGCAGGGTATTGCCGATCTTGCGCGGAAGGTTTCGCAGGCCTTTTATTCCATTCCCAAGGAAAGAAGGGAGAAGGGCTTGCGTTTAAGCGTAAGCGCCTCTTCCTTTGTGCCAAAGCCATGGACGCCCTTCCAATGGGAACCGCAGGATGAAAAGGAGACCATCATCAAAAAGCAGCATTTCCTGCGCAATGCCCTCAAGGGTATCCGCGGCGTGGAATTTGCCTATCACGCGCCTAATATTAGCGTGCTTGAAGCGGTCGTCGCGAGAGGCGACCGGCGCATCGCGGACGTTTTGTTTCAAGCCTATCAAAACGGCGCGCGCTTTGATTCCTGGGACGAGCATTTTAAACTGAAAGCGTGGGAGGACGCGTTTTCCTGCTGCAACGTCGATCCCGCCTATTACGCAAACCGGCGCAGGGAGGCGGAGGAACCGCTGCCCTGGGATCATATCGATATGATCGTTGATAAAGCCTACCTAAAGAAGGAAAGAGAAAGAGCCTACGCCGCGGCGGTCACAAAGGATTGCCGCAAGGGCTGCAACGGATGTATGGGGGAGCGCTATGCGGATTATTGCAAGATTTGAGAAAACGGAAAGCGTCCGCTTCGTTTCGCACCTTGATATCCAGCGGCTTTTTCAGCGCGCGTTTCGCCGCGCGCAGATACCGCTCGCGTATTCGCAAGGGTTCAATCCGCATCCGCTTCTTTCTTTTGCAACGGCGCTTTCCGTCGGCTATACGAGCGAGGCGGAATGGCTCGACGTGAAGCTTGCATCGGATATGGATGCGGAGGATTTCGCGCAATGCGTAAACGCCACACTGCCGGAGGGCTTTCGCATACTTGAGGTATGCGCGGCAGAGGATCGTTTTCCGACGCTTAGCGCGATCATGGTGGCCGCGGATTATACGTTGCAGCTATTCGATCCGCCTGCGGATCTCGCTTCGCGTATAGAAACGCTGCTCGACGCGCCGATCATGGTGGAAAAACGAACAAAGGGCGGCATGCGCACGGTGGATATCCGCCCCATGCTGTATGATTATAAGTACGCAAACGGCTTTTTGCGCATTCTCGGCTGCTTGGACGCGAAGGGGAGCCTGAACATCGACCTTTTGATGGGCGCTTTGCTCAAAGAGGACAGTGCCGTTACAAGCTATCGGGTACACCGCAACCGCATTTTTTCAAGCGACGGCACGCTGATGCCGAAGATGCCTGAAAGGCTATCATAAAGAAGGTTTACGAGCGTATGGAAAAGGAAATCATCGTTGATATCAATCCATATCAAACGCGGGTCGTGCTCACGGAGGACGGCGCCGCAAGCGAGGTGCTCATAGAACGGCGCGGCCGTGAGCGTTTGGTGGGCAACATCTATAAGGGGAAGGTGCAAAACGTTCTTCCCGGCATGCAGGCGGCCTTTGTGGATATAGGCTTGGATCGCAACGCGTTTCTCTATGCGGGCGATATACAGATCGATAAATCCGATTTTATTTTTGACGGCGAAAACAGCGAAATGCGTCTTGCGCAGCCTAATATCAAGGATATGGTAAGAACGGGGCAGGATATACTGGTGCAGGTCGTTAAGGAGCCTGTCGGCACGAAGGGCGCGCGCGTGACCACGCATATCACACTGCCGGGCAGGACGCTTGTGCTGATGCCTACCGTGGACTATATCGGCGTATCAAGAAGGATCGAGGATGAGGAGGAGCGCGTTCGCTTGAAGGCTGAGCTCGGCGCGCTAAAGGCGGACGGCATAGGCATGATCGTCCGGACGGCGGCGGCGGGGAAGACCGCGGCGGAATTCAAATCCGACTTAGATTTTCTGATGCGCCTTTGGGAGCGCATACAGCAAAAGAGCAGGCTCTTGACGGCGCCGCGTCTTATCCACGGCGAAGAACCGCTTGTTTTTCGAACCATTCGCGATATGTTCACGCCCGAAGTCATCCGTCTGGTTATCAACGACAGGGAATTCTTTGAAAAGGTACAGCTTGTGGCGGGCATTTTGTCCCCTTGCCTGCGTGAGCGCGTGGTGCTTTGCGAGGATGTGCCGGATATGTTCGATCAGCTTGGCTTGGAGTCCTCCATCGATAAGGCGCTTTCCCACAAGGTTTGGATGAAGAACGGCGGCTACATCATCATCGACCAAACCGAGGCGCTGACGACCATCGACGTCAATACCGGAAAATACGTTGGCAGCAACGACAACCTGCAGGAAACCATCACACAGACAAACTGCGAAGCGGCGCGAGAGATCGCGCGGCAGCTTCGGCTGCGCGATATAAGCGGCATCATCATCATCGATTTTATTGACATGGACGAGATCGCCGATAAGGAGCGCGTGCTCGAAACGTTGCGGGACGAATTGAAAAAGGACCGCACAAAATCCAATGTGCTTGGCATCACGCAGCTCGGTTTGGTCGAGATGACACGCAAAAAGACGCGCCAATGCATATCCAACACCCTGCAAATGGCGTGTCCCTATTGCGGCGGAACGGGAAAGATCCTTTCCAGAGAAAGCGTTATGCTCAAGGTGCGAAGGCTTCTGCGCTGCTATTTTTCGCAGGAAAACTACAGCAACTATCTTGTGCGGCTCCAGCCGGACGTGGCAAGCGCCATCATCAACATCCTGAACGAAACGCCGGATATCCTGATCGCGGAGGAGGGAAAAACCATTTGGATCGAGACCGTTCCCGATATGCATATGCAGGATTACGAGGTGAAGCCCATCACAAATCCGCAGGAATTGCAGCGCGTCAGAGAAATCGCGAAAATGTATTGTTAACGCTTATTTTCACTATAGACAAATCGATTCAAGATGTGCTATAATCCTTAACTGTCAGCGTAAGCCAATGTAGCTCAGTTGGTAGAGCAGCGCACTCGTAATGCGCAGGTCTGGGGTCCGAGTCCCCACATTGGCTCCATTTTTTTTCGGGGCGTAGCGCAGTTTGGTAGCGCGTTTGGTTCGGGACCAAAAGGCCGTGGGTTCGAATCCCGTCGCCCCGACCAAACAAAAAGGTATCCGAACCGGGATGCCTTTTTTGTTTGGGAGTAAAGGGATTCGAAGGGCGCGGCCGCGCGAAGCGAGGCGAAAAACAGTCCTGTGAACTGTTTTTCAGTGCCCCGGGCTGGCGTCGGCGCTGCCCCAGCGCCGATGGCGAATCCCGTCGCCCCGACCAAACAAAAAGGTATCCGAACCGGGATGCCTTTTTTGTTTACACTAAATACAACAACAGCGGGAAAGGAGGCTTTGACGCGTGCTTACGCCACGGATTGTAAAACGTATTTCCAGATCGATGGTATGCGTGATCGGTATCACAGGCGGCCTTACGCTTTTCGGCTGCGCAACCGAAGATGTGCCGGATACGATCATCGACGTGGCGCCGCAATCGCCGACGCCTGCGCCTTCCGCTGCCCCTTCTTACACACCGCCGCCCATCACGGCGTCGCCTTTACCGTTGCTTTCGCCTTCGCCGTCACTTTTACCCACGGAAACGCCTGCCGTTACCGCAGAACCCACGCCGGACATGCCAAAAACCTACCCGGTTGCGGATAAGGCTTTCTATTATCAAGCGCTGGACGAAGCGTTAAAAGCGCGTATTACCGGTATGAGTTATCCGCTTCCCGGCGAACCATGCTCTATAACGTATAACGATTTATGTTATATCGGCATACTATATTGCGATTTTGAAGGCGAAACCCGCACGGGAGAGCTGATCGTCAACAAAAAGCTGGCGGTTGAGGTAACGGAAATCTTTTACGAGCTCTATCAGAACCGATATCCGTTGGCTTCGGTGCGCTTGGTGGACGACTACGGGGAGCCGGGGGACGATAACAAATCCATGGCGGCGAACAATACCTCCGCGTTCAACTACCGGCGCGTAACGGGCAGCAAAACACTGTCGCGCCACAGCTACGGCGCCGCAATCGATGTGAACCCCTTGTTCAACCCCTATATGGACGACGGACGCATCGCCCCGCCCGAAGCCGCGGCTTACGCGGATAGAGACCGGGAATTCCCTGGTAAAATCGATCACGACGATCTGTGCTATCGGCTGTTCATCCGAAACGGCTGGAGTTGGGGCGGCGATTGGTCGGGCGATAAGGACTACCAGCATTTCTCGAAGGATATTGGATATTGAACCCCGCTACCCGTTCAGCTGCCACACGCCCAACGCGAGATAGCCCGCAAAAAGAAGCCACAGAAGGTAGGGCAGCTGCAAGATCGCCGCGAGCCTATCTACCTTTGAAAACTGATTGATCATCAGCAATACGAGAACCAACAGCAGAATGATCCACGCGAAGGAAAGCGCGTATGCCTGCTGTTTGAAGAAAAACAGCGTCCAAAAGAAATTAGCCGTAAGCTGTGCAGCGTAAAAGACCTGATCGCTTGGCTTGCCGCGAAGCCAAACGCGCGCGGAAGATACGCCCATCAGTATATAGAGGATCGTCCACACGATGGGAAAAACCAAAGATGGCGGTGAAAAAGGAGGACGGACAAGGCTTTCGTAGCTTTGCATGCTGTCCCCTGTCAAAAGACTTGAAAAACCGCCCACGGCAAGCGGAATCAAGATGGCAAAAATATAGGTTTTTATTTTTGACGACGTATGTGCTTCTGCGTTCATGCTGCATCACCTCTCCGTCATTTTATGCAGCGTGCGGGTTTTGCATGCACACAGAAAAGACGCCTCCTTCCAGCGGCGGAAAGAGGCGTCCATGCTTGCAAACCTTATTTATTCGGCAACTTCTTCTTTGGCGTGCAACTTGTTTGTAAGCCAATCCTTACCTTCAAGCAGACGGGTTACCATCATGGCGGCAACGGTATCGCCCGCCGCGTTCAAGCAGGTCGCGGGAGGATCCACAAGGAAGCCGATGGTCGCGATGATGGGGAAGGCTTCGGCCGGGAAGCCATAGAGGCTTACGATCAACATTTCGCCGATCAAGCCGCCGCCGGGTATGCCGGACATTACGACGCCGGAGAGAACGGCGACGACGATCGCCGTTAAATAGGTGCCGGCGCCGGAAAACTCATAGCCGAAAACGCCGAAGAGTATGGATATTTTCAATATGGCGGAGAGTACGGAGCCGTCCATATGCATCGTTGCGCCGATGGGGAGCACGATCTCGCGCACATCCTTGGAAACGCCGATATTCTGCGACGCTTCAAGATTGACGGGCAAGGTCGCGATCGAGCTGCCTGTAGCAAACGCGGTGATGGCGGGCGGCCAAATGAAGCGCCACATGCGGCTGACGCCCAGCTTGCCGGCCGCGTAATAGCTGTAAACGGGGAACATGATGGCAAGATACAGCGCGCACAGCGGATAATAGAGCGCCATAGCTCTTGCGTAGGTGCCGAGAAGCTGCGGCCCGAATTCGCCGATCAAGGCGGCAAAGTACGCTGCCAAGCCGATAGGCGCGTACATCATGATGATGTTTACGACCTTCATCATGATCTCGCTAAGGTTTTCAAGCAGCTTGCCCACGGGCGTATCCTTTCCGCCGCACATGCCGACGCACGCGCCGAAAAGGATGGCGAACACGATCAAGGGCAGCATATGCGAGCGCGAAAGAAGCTCGCTAAAATCGCCGACCGTAAGCGCGTTGACGATCGCGTCAGGGAGACTGACCGGCTCGAACCCTTCGCCGCTTGCAAGCTCAACGATCACACCTTGCGCGGGCGGGAAGACCTTGACCGCGACGATGATGATGACCGCCGCAATGACGCCTGTTACGACGAATACGAGCAGCATGTAGCCTAAGATTTTTCCAAGCCGCTTCATATCCATCATACTGCCGACGGCGTTTGCAACGCTTACGAATACAAGCGGAACGACGACGGTGAACATCAAATTCAAGAAGATGTTGCCAAGCGGTTTCAGCTTAACGGCGGCTTCCCCCATCGCGGAGCCAACGATACAGCCGATGATAATCGACGCAAGCAAGATGATAGGAAAGCGATAATTTTTCCAAAATGTCTTTTTTGCCTCCATGTTTGTTCCCCTTTCAAAAATATAAAGAAATTGCATGCTTTTGCTTTATTATCATAGCACGCTGCACAAGGTTTGCGCTATGCATTTATTACGCAAGAGTTGGACTTTATTGCACGAATCTTGCGATAAAGCGTGACGGTAACTTTTATTTGTGAACCGCACCGCCGCATGGTATAATATGCCTTGCTATGATTAAGCATCGTATTCAATCGGTTGACGCGCGTTCCATCGGCGCAGCGCTTGGCGTTGAGGCGGGAGACTATCTGCTTCGCATCAATGGCGAACCCATAGAGGACGTGATCGACTATGAAAGCCTTACAACCGAAGAAAATCTGCTGCTCTCCATGGAGACCGCCTCCGGCGAGCCGTATGAAGCGGAGGTGGAGAAGGACGCCTATGAACCGCTCGGCTTCAATTTTGAAAGCAGCTTGATGAGCAAGCTTCGTCCCTGCAAGAACCACTGCGTGTTTTGCTTTATCGATCAGCTCCCCAAGGGCGGCAGGGAAACGCTGCATGTGAAGGACGACGATTGGCGCTTATCGCTCATCATGGGCAACTACATCACGCTGACCAACGTGGACGAGGCGGAGTTTGAACGTATGATCAAGCGGCGCGTAAGCCCGCTTTATATTTCCGTGCACGCCACAAACGGCGAAGTTCGCAAGCGCATGATGAACAATCCAACTGCGGATAAGCTTGTGGAAAGGCTGACGCGGCTAAAGCGCGAGGGATTGCGCTTCGACGCGCAGATCGTGCTGTGCCCGGGGCTAAACGACGGCGACGTCCTTGCGGATACGCTGGATACGCTCTACGACTTGCAGCCTGCGGCGCAGTCGGTCGCCGTCGTGCCGGTGGGCTTAACCAAATTTCGCGACGGTCTTTATCCGCTGCGCACGCTGAGCGAACAGGACGCGCGCGCGGCCATCGGTCAAATCGAGGCGGTCGAAGCAAAGAGCAAAGCGGCGTTTGGGACAAGCTTTGCTTACGCCTCGGATGAGATGTATCTCATTGCAAAGCAGCCTCTTCCGCCCTATGACGCGTATGAGGATTTTTTGCAGATTGAAAACGGCGTAGGTCTGCTGCGCGCGTTCGAATACGGCTTTCACGAGGCTTTGCTTGAACAGAAGCCGTTAACGCGCCGCGTCGCCGTCGATACGGCGTCCGGCGTTTCCGCAGCACCGTTTTTAGACGCTCTGTTTAAGGAACTTAACGCGTACGGGATCGATACGGTCACACACGCCGTTATAAACCGGCACTTTGGAGAAAGCATCACGGTAAGCGGTCTTATCACGGGAGAGGATATACTTTCCCAGCTCAAGGGGAAACTGCGGGGAAAAGCGCTACTGCTTCCCGTTACCATGATGCGGGAAAACGACACGGCCTTTTTGGACGGCATGACGTTAACCTCGCTTTCGCAGGCTTTAGGTAGCACCATATGGCCTATGCCCGCCGCTGACGGCGCGCAGTTTATTGAAAAGCTGTTTGCATATTTACAGCAGTAAGGAGAAAATAGAATGTCAAAACCCCTCGTGGCCGTGGTAGGCCGCCCCAATGTGGGAAAATCCACCTTTTTTAATAGGATCGTGGGCAAGCGTATCGCCATCGTGGAGGATACGCCGGGCGTTACGCGCGACCGGCTGTACGCGGACGCGCAATGGCTGACCCACGACTTTACGCTCATCGATACGGGTGGCATCGAACCCGTCAAGGACGACGTGATCTCGCGGCAGATGCGGGAGCAGGCGCAGCTTGCCATCGATACGGCGGATGTGATCCTGTTTCTCGTAGACGGCCGGGAGGGCATCACCTCTACGGATGAAGAGGTCGCGCACATGCTGCGCAAAAGCAAAAAGCCCATCGTGATGGCCGTCAATAAGGTAGACGCGCCGAAATTTGAAGATTCCGCTTACGATTTTTACGCCTTGGGCATAGGCGATCCCATCACGATCTCTGCGGAGCAGGGCTTGGGACTGGGCGACCTTTTGGACGCTGTCGTTGCGCATTTTCCCGCACACGAGGCGGAGGACTCTTCGGACGTTACCAATATCGCCGTGGTCGGCAAGCCCAACGTAGGTAAATCCAGCTTAGTCAACGCCATCCTCGGGCAGGAGCGCACCATCGTAAGCGATATACCCGGCACCACACGCGACGCGATCGACACGCCATTCGTGTATAACGGCGAAGATTTTGTGCTGGTCGATACGGCGGGTATAAGGCGCAAACGCTCCATCGAGGATGAGAGCATCGAGCGCTACAGCGTGATCCGATCCCTTGGCGCTATACGCCGCGCCGACATCGTCTATATCGTCGTGGACGCAGAGCAGGGACTTTCCGAACAGGACGTGCGCATAGCCGGCTATGTCCACGAGGAAGGAAAGGCTTCGGTATTGGTCGTAAACAAATGGGATCTGATCGAAAAGGATACCTATACCATGGAGAAGTTCAAAAAGAAGCTTGTCGTAGATCTCGCGTTCATGGAATATGTACCCATGCTGTTCATCTCCGCAAAAACGGGACAGCGCGTAAACAAGGTGCTGGAGGTCGGCATGCAGGCGTATGAACAGAATTGCAGGCGCGTGACCACCGGTACGCTCAACGACGTGTTGGCGGAGGCCGTTTCCATGAACGAGCCGCCCTCGGATAAGGGCAAGCGCTTGAAGATCTACTACGCGACGCAGGTATCCGTAAAGCCGCCTACGTTTCTTCTATTTGTCAACGACTCGGCGCTGATGCATTTTTCCTACCAGCGCTACCTTGAAAACTATTTCCGCAAAGCCTTTGGCCTTTCAATGTCGCCGCTGCGTGTGATCGTACGCACGCGCGGTCAAAATGATGAGATGAAATGAGGGATGAAGCCTTGAAGATTCTGATGTATCCGCTTTGCCTTTTGATAGGCTACGCGCTTGGTAATATCCAAACGGCGATCTTGATCAGCAACGGCCTTTTTAAGGACGATGTGCGCCTGCACGGCAGCAGAAACGCGGGCACCAACAACATGCTGCGCGTGTTCGGCAAGCGCGCGGGCGCGTTCACCTTTGTCGGCGATTGCCTCAAGGGTGTGCTCGCGGTGATTTTAGGGCGTCTGCTTGGCGGCGAGATCGGCGGGTATCTCTGCGGCCTCGGCGCGGTCATCGGCCATGATTGGCCCGTGCTCTATGAATTCCGCGGCGGCAAGGGCGTCGCCACTACCATCGGCATAGCCTGGGTCTGTTTTCCTGTCATTGCGGCGATCACAACGGTGATCGGCTTTGGCATCATCTGGCTTACACAGACCGTTTCCATCGGTTCGCTCTTGGGGGTCACCTTTTTTACCTTCGGCGTGTTGCTTCGGCATGCCAACGACGTTCCCGCCGTCATCCTCTTCTTTATCCTTTGGATATTATGCATATGGCGGCATAAGGATAACATAGCGCGTATCCGAAAGGGGGAGGAGAACAAGCTCTTTCCCAGAAACAAAAAAGAAAAGTAACCGGTCGCCCGCGCACCCAATGCGCGGGCTTTCATATTCCGAGGCGCCTCATCATACAGTATATTGCTACACATGCAAGGGAGGTACCTTTATGGATCGAACGCAACTGTATCAGGACATTGCACTGCGAACCGGCGGTGACATTTACTTTGGCGTGGTTGGCCCTGTGCGAACCGGAAAATCAACATTTATCAAGCGCTTCATGGATCTTATGGTGCTGCCCGGCATGGAGGATGAATTTGCTAAGGCGCGCCTGACGGACGAACTGCCGCAAAGCGGCGCGGGCAAAACGATCATGACCACGCAGCCTAAGTTTGTACCCAATCAGGCCGTTGAGCTGTTTGTGGACGAAAATGTAAACGCGCGCGTGCGTATGGTGGATTGCGTGGGTTATATGGTGGAGGGGGCTGCGGGCCATGTGGAGGACGATATGCCGCGCATGGTTCGAACGCCTTGGTTTGAACACGATATACCCTTTGAGGAAGCGGCGGAGATCGGCACGCGCAAGGTCATCACGGAGCATTCCACCATCGGCGTGGTTGTGACGACGGACGGAAGCATTACGGATATCCGCCGCGAAAATTACGTTGCGGCGGAGGAGCGGGTAATACGCGAATTGAAGGAACAGGGGAAGCCCTTTGTGATCCTGCTCAATTCGCAGTCGCCGCAGTCGGAGGCGTGCCAAACGCTCGCGGAAGGCTTGGAGGAAAAATACGGCATGACGGTGCTGCCCATGGATGTGCTGCATATGGACGCCATTGATATCCACAGCATATTGCACGGCGTGCTTCTTGAGTTCCCCATCCGCAATATCCGTATCGCTATGCCAACGTGGCTTTCAGCGTTAACGAGCGAGCATTGGCTGCTGCAACGCCTTTTTTCGCCCCTCTATGAGGCGTTGGAGGCCATGCGCCGCATGAAGGATCACCCGCTGCTTATGGAGGCTCTGACGGATATTGAGGGCTTTGAAGCGCCTGTTTTACGCAGCATATCGCCGGGGACGGGGGAGATCACGCTCGAGCTTCGGCCGGTATCCGGCATGTTCTATTCGGTGCTGGGCGAAGAATGCGGCTATCAGATCAAAGATGACGCGCATCTTATCCAAAGCATCAAGGCGTTCGTACAGGCAAAGCAGGCATATGATAGGCTCAAGGGCGCGCTGGACGCAGCGGAAGCGACCGGCTACGGTATGGTCGCGCCCAGTATGAGCGAAATGGTCATGGAGGAGCCGGAGATTGTGCAGCATGGCGGGCGTTTCGGCGTAAAGCTGAAGGCGCGCGCGTCGGGGATGCACATGATACGGGTGGATATTGCCGCCGAGGTCTCGCCGCTTGTTGGCACCGAAGAGCAGTCAGAAGCGTTCATGTCCTACCTTCGGGAAACCTTTGCGACGGATCCCGCAAAAATCTGGGACACGGATATATTCGGGAAACCTTTGTACGATCTTGTGCGCGAGAATATGGAGGGGAAGGTAAACCGCCTGCCGCCCGAAGCGCAGCAGCGTTTGCAGCAGACGATCGAACGCATGGTAAACGACGGCTGTAACGGCCTCGTGTGCGTTTTGCTCTAAAAAGAGCGATTGCAAAATACAGTATACTCCTAGGTTTCGGCGGCGGACGCAGGGACGCGTTCCGCCGTCAAATCGTTTATTCTATTCCTTGTGAAAAAACAGTTGACATTCCACATTAAATGCTGTATATTCTTAAGCGTCGCTTATGGCGGCGTGCGTTCGGGGTGTAGCGCAGTCCGGTAGCGCACG
>CAZNAL010000011.1:0-31381 GCA_964571055.1 uncultured Oscillospiraceae bacterium
ATCCGTATACTGCTTGCATAAAGTGTCAGGTTATGCTTTTGGAAACACACTCTAGGCGCAAACAACGATTACGAACTGTACGCATATCCTCCGCCGCGCAAAGCGGCCCGATCTGCGCGCATTTCAAAATATCAGGAGGATAACTATGCAACCCGTTGAGACCAAAGCCATTACCACCATCCGTATCCTTGCCGCGGAGGCCATCCAAAAGGCCAACAGCGGACACCCGGGCCTGCCCATCGGCTCCGCGCCCGCGGCCTATACCCTTTGGAAGCAGATGAAGCAGGATCCCGCCGACCCGAATTGGCAGGGTCGCGACCGCTTCGTGCTCTCCGCCGGTCACGCGTCCATGCTGGAGTACGCGCTGCTGCACCTGTTCGGCTACGACCTTTCCATGGAGGACATCAAAGCGTTCCGCCAGTTTGGCAGCAAAACGCCCGGCCATCCCGAATACCGCCACGTCCCAGGCGTAGAGACCACGACGGGGCCTTTGGGGCAGGGCTTCGCGATCGCCGTAGGCATGGCGATGGCGGAAACCAAGCTCGCGGCGCATTTTAACCGCGAGGGCTTCCCCGTTGTGGACAACCACACCTATGTGCTCATGGGCGACGGCTGCATGATGGAAGGCGTCGCCAGCGAAGCGGCGTCGCTGGCGGGCGCACAGAAGCTTGGCAAGCTCATCGCGCTCTATGACAGCAACAACATCACCATCGAGGGCAATACGGACATCACCTTCACCGAGGACGTCGCCATGCGCTTCCGCGCTTTCAACTGGCATGTGCAGGAAGTCAAGGATGGTGAAGATACCGCCGCCATCGCCGCCGCCATAGAGAAAGCAAAGGCCGTTACGGAGCAGCCTTCCCTCATCATCGTCCATACGGAGATCGCGCACGGCACGCCCAAGGCGGGCACGGCAAGCGCGCACGGCGAACCGCTGGGCGAGGACAATATCAAGGCCATGAAGGCATTCTATCAGTGGGAATACGAGGAGCCCTTCACCGTACCCGAGGACGTGAAGGCGCACTTTGCGTCGCTTCAAAAGGCCTATGCAGCCTCCCGTGCCGCTTATGACGAGATGTGGAGCTTCTATTGCGCCAAGTACCCGGAATTGGCAAAGGAATGGGCCGAATGGCACAGCGACACGCTCCCCGCGGCGCTTATGGAGGACGAACGTCTTTGGAATTGGGATAAGCCCGTAGCGACCCGCGCGGCTTCCGGCACGGTGTTAAACGTATTGGCGGCATATCTCCCGAATATGTTCGGCGGCAGCGCCGATCTCGCGCCCTCCAACAAGACCGAGCTCAAGGGCAAGCCCTTCTTCTCTCCGGCATGCCGGGACGCGGCCAACATCCACTTCGGCATACGCGAGCTGGCTATGGCCTGCGCCTGCAACGGCATCCTGCTCTACGGGGGGCTTCGCGCTTTCTGCGCCACGTTCTTCGTTTTCTCCGATTATGTAAAGCCCTCGCTGCGCTTGTCCGCTATCATGAAGCTGCCCTTGCTGTTCGTGCTCACGCATGACAGCATCGGCGTGGGCGAGGATGGCTCGACCCATCAGCCCATCGAGCAGCTTTCGGCGCTTCGCGCCGTACCGGATACGCTGGTCTTCCGCCCGGCTGACGGCAGGGAAACCTCCGCCTGTTATCTTGCGGCGCTGCAAAGCGGCCTTCCCTCCGTGCTGGCGCTGACGCGGCAGAATCTCCCACAGTATGAAAACAGCGGCAAAGCCGCTATGAAGGGCGGCTACATCCTGCAGGATTGCGCCGGAAAACCGGACGTTATCCTCCTGGGAAGCGGCAGCGAGGTGGAGCTTTGCATAAAGGCCGCCGCTATACTTACCGATAAGGGCAAGAAGGTGCGCGTTGTATCCATGCCCTGCATGGAGCTCTTCGAAGCGCAGGACGACGCGTATAAAGCAGCCGTGCTGCCCTTGGATGTTCGCGCCCGCGTAGCCGTAGAGGCCGGTTCCTCCATGAGCTGGTACCGCTACGTCGGCTTGGACGGCGCATGCGTTTGCCGCGACGCCTTCGGCGCGTCAGGCCCCGCAGGCGTGTTGTTTAAGGAATTCGGCTTTACGGCGGAAAACGTCGTCGCGGTAGCCGAAAAGGTCATGGCGTAAAGATAAGTACAAAACAGAGCGCCACCGCGATGCGGTGGCGCTCTTGGCTTATCGACAAAGGTCATTCGACCTTTGTCGAGGTTTCAATTTGCAACTGTTCACTTCGTTCACGGGCGTTGTAAATTGCAGGGAAAGCCTTGCGCGGCAAGGCCTTCCGAATCTGACGCGCATGTCGTCAGATTCGGCTGGAAGTTAAGGGGTGCGCCCCTTAACAATCCCCAAAGAAGATTGTCGATGGTCTGAGAGCGAGAGCACCCCCGCGATGCGGTGGCGCTCGTTTTATATTGTTTCGGTTAATCCTTGCTGCGCAGAAAGCTCGGCAGGTCTAGGTTGTTCTTTTCCCGCGGGTTATACGACGTCATGGGGATATCCTTCTTGGTAAAATGCGGCGTTACGTCCTCGCCATCGGGAAGCGGCGACGTATAGTCGGGCTTCTTTTCACGGGATCGATCCCAGAAGTTGCCCGAGCGCCCCACATTGGGCGGGTCTTTGATCTCCTGCTGCTTCTTAGGCTGCGGCGCCGTGGGCTCCGCAGCGGGCTCGGCGCTTGCGGCCTTGGGCTTGACGGGGCCGGTTTCGAAATCGAAGCCCGTCGCGATAACCGTGATACGCACCGCGTCGCCCAGCTCCTCGTCGATACCCGCACCCCAAATGATGTTGGCTTCGGGATCTGCGTATTCCTGAATGAATTCCGCCGCGGAGGAAACCTCCAGCAGCCCCAGATCGCTGCCGCCCGTAATGTTCATCAGCACGCCGCGCGCACCGTTGATGGTGGTTTCCAAAAGCGGGCTGGCGATCGCTTGCTTGGCTGCCTCCATAGCGCGCTTCTCTCCGGAAGCAAGGCCGATGCCCATATGCGCCATGCCCTTTTCTTTCATGACCGTGCGCACGTCCGCAAAGTCCAAATTGATCATGGCGGGCACCGCGATCAGATCGCTGATGCCTTGAATGCCCTGCCGGAGCACATCGTCCGCAATGCGAAACGCCTCGCTCAGGCTTACGTTGCCCACAGCGTCCACCAGCCTGTCGTTGGGGATCGTAATAAGCGTATCCACCGTGCTCTTGAGGCTCGTGATGCCGTTGACCGCATTGTTCATGCGCACCTTGCCCTCAAAGGAGAAGGGCTTCGTCACAACGCCGATGGTGAGGATGCCAAGCTCCTTGGCGCATTCCGCCACCACAGGCGCTGCGCCCGTTCCCGTGCCGCCGCCCATGCCGGCTGTGATAAACACGAGATCGGCGCCCTTGAGCGCTTCGATGATATTGTCCCTGCTCTCCTCGCCCGCTTTGCGGCCTATTTCGGGATCGGCGCCTGCGCCAAGCCCCTTGGTAAGTTTCTCCCCGATCTGGATCTTCTGATTGGCGCGGGAGAGATACAAGGCCTGCTTGTCCGTGTTGACGGCGATGAATTCAACGCCCCGCAATCCGTACTGGATCATGCGGTTTACGGCATTGTTGCCCGCGCCGCCTACGCCGACGACCTTGAGCTGCGCAAATTGGCCGGCGTCAAAATCGAGTTCCAGACCGATAGACATGATGTTTCCTCCTACTTTATGAAAAAGTCTCTGATTTTTCGCATGAATTTATTCTTACCGGCAAGGCCTTGCAGCAGACCGGCATTTTTATCCTCCGCGGCGTGGATTACAAAATCCATCACCGAAAAGCCGCTGGCATAATTGGGCGAAGAAAGGCGCGGCATCCAAGGCATGCGAACCTGAATGGGGATGCCCATGACGTTTTCCAAATACTCGCAGCTTCCGCGCATGAGCGAGATGCCGCCGCCGGTAAGATAGACCGGCGTATCCGTGTTGATCGCCACGCCCATATCGAAGATCGTGCGCATGATAAGCTCCGCGAGCTCCTTCGTGCGCGCTTCGATGATGTATTGCACCGCCGCGTGCTCCACGCGAAGCGTGCCGCCGCCGGGTATGCGGATCACGTCTACATTATCCTGATAATCCAGCGAGTACACATACCGCCGCTTCACACCCTCCGCTACCGCGCGTTGGGTCGAAAGCCCATAGCAAAGATCGCTTACAAAATGCTCGCCGCCCACGTCGATGGTCTCGCACGCGATGAGCGCGTTGCCCTGCACGTAGCAAACATCCGTGTGCGTGCCGCCCACGTCCAGCAGTATCGCGCCGTGGATGCGCTCCTCCTCCGGAACCACAAAAAGCGCTTCGGAAAGCGGTACGCCGATATACATGTCCGCGTCCAATCCAACGCTTGCTAACGCGTCCGAAATCAAAGCCTTAAAGCGCCCATCGACCATAACGTGCGATATGCGCGCGGAAAGCGTCTTCGCGGGCAAGCCGATAGGCATGTCCGGCCGGTATGCGCCATCCACCATAAAGCCTACGGGCGTGCTGTGCATCAGCTCAAAGCCCTGCGGGCGATCAAAGGTCATAGAGGCGTTCATCAGCGCCTCTATATCGCTGTACTCGATGCGCTTGTTGTGCACCTCCACCGCGCCGTCCTGTAGCTGTAACCGCAAAAAAGGCGCGGGAACGCCCACCGAAATCTCGCGCACCCGGTGCTTCGCTTCACGCTCCGCCATATCAAGCGCGTCTACCACGGCATTGCGGAGCCCCTGCTCGTTTTGAAAAACGCCGTGCCGGTAACCATCGTATTCTTTTATGCCCGCGCCATGTACGATCAGACTTTCCTTCTGATCCACGCTGCATATGAGGCACAAGATTTTGGAACTGCCTATATCGATGATCGCCGAGTATTGGTTCATGGCCACTCCTGCTACGCCGAATACTTTTTCACACGGTAAATATACCACATATGGCTAGGTTGTGCAATAGAAATGCCATATATTGACATAAAACGTGTTATGCTGCGGGCGTTGTTTGCGTTGCTGTCTGCAAATCGGTTTGTCCCCCGCCGTTTTCACCCGTATCCGAAGGTACGGCGCTGTTTTCGCTTTCCTCGTCGTCAACGTCTTCTTCGTCCTCCGTCAGCGCTTCCACGGCGCTCTGCGGCGGCGAGTAGACCGGATCGCCATGGCTTGTGATCTGCACGGTTCCGTCCGAATAACCGAGCCGAATCAGCTCCGGCATGATGACGGACAGCGTTTGCAGCTTATTGTCAAGATCCTCCGGCTGCCCAAGCTGCACGGTAACGCCGGCGGTCGTCAGCAGCGTTACGTTCAAAGTGTTCGCAATATCCACGCTTTCGATCCTGTCCATCAGCTCGCTTTTTTGGATCGCCGCGATCATGCGCACCATGGCGCGCGAGGTATAGTCCGCCGCGTCGCCCACATGTCCGTTCACCTTATAGCCGGACGAACCCGCGCCGTAGATCTTCACAAGCCCGGCATAACTCTCCCGCTCGCCGATGCTTAGCACATAGCCGTCCGCGTCGATGATCGCGACGGAATTCATCCCGACGATAACCGCCGCTTCCTTTCGCTCCCGCACGGTAATCAGCACCGTGTTGGGATACTGCCGCTTCACGTCCGCCGTGGCGATATAAGGGTCCATCCGCAGCGCATCCTCGCACGCGCGCGTGCGCAGCGACAGCATATGGACGCCCTTCTTGACGCCCGCCTTCTCGATCACGACGTCGGATTGCGTCTGCTCGTTGCCTGTCACCTCGATGTTTTCCACGCGGAACGCAAACCACAGAAAAGCGAACAGGGAGATGAATAGAAGCACAAGGCAGCATAGCGCGAGACCGCGCGTTCTGCGCCTTGCTTTTTGCTTCCTTTCGGCCTCCTCCTCGGGCGAGAGCAGTCCAAGCTCCGGCATCTCTTCGAATGCAAGAGCAGCCGCGGCCGGTTCGGTGATCGGCTGTGCGTCCTCCGGCAGTGTTACAGCAAAAGCGTCGTCCTCCGGCAGCGTCGAAGGCATGCCACCGTGCGCATAATCTGGCGCGGGAGGCTCAGTTTCGTCATCCGGCGCAAACAGATCGATCACCCCCGCGTCCTGCACCGGCATTTCCGCGGGAGCCGTCCATATCTGTCCGCTTTTTTTCGATCTTCCATTCCTTCGCATCGTATCTTTCGTGCGCTGCTTTCCTAGTCCTCTTCCCTTTGTATATGCGCGCCCAAGCTTCTGAGCATACCCTCCAGCGAATCATACCCTCTGTCGATAAACTGCGCCTGCAATACGCGCGTCGTCCCCTTCGCAGCCAAGCCCGCCAACACAAGCGCCGCACCACCGCGCAAGTCGTGCGCCGTCACCGTCGTAGCGGATAAGGACGGCACGCCGCGGATGACGATCGTCCGATCCCTTTGGGTAAAGGCGGCGCCCATCCGCAAAAGCTCCGCCCCGTGCTTAAAGCGATTCTCAAACACATTTTCCACGATCACGCATGTGCCGTCGCAAAGCGTACACAACGCGAAAAACTGCGCCTGCATATCCGTTGGAAAGCCGGGATACGGAAGGGTCTCGATCAGCTTGATCTCCCCTAGCTTCTCCGGCGCCGAGAGGAATATGCGGTTGCGGGAGCATATCGCCAAGCATCCCGCCTCCCGCAGCTTGGATAGAACCGCGCTTAGGTGCTGCGGTCTCGCATTGGTGAGCGTCAGCTCGCCGCCCGTAATGGCAGCCGCGCAAAGCAGGGTTCCTGCAACGATCCGATCCGGCATGATCGCGTGATAGACGTCCGTTTTCCACCGGTCGCGACCATGGATGGAAATCGTGGAATCTCCCGCACCGGATACCTCGTAGCCCAGCAAGCACAGATAGCGCTGCAAATCCTCGATCTCTGGCTCCCGCGCGGCGTTGTGTATGACGGTTTCTCCCTTAAGGCGTACCGCCGCCATCATGATGTTCTCCGTAGCGCCTACGCTGGGATAATCCAAATGGATCTCCGCCGCGTGCATGTTTTGCCCGTCGCACACGATCTGCCCGTACTCCTCGCGTATCTGCACGCCCAGCATGGATAATCCCCGCAGGTGCAGATCGATGGGACGATGGCCGATCTCGCAGCCGCCCGGATAGGTGCACACCGCGCAGCCAAAGCGCGCCAGCAGCGGCCCCAGCATAAAGATGGACGAGCGCAGCTCCTTGGAGAGCTTCTGCGGCATCACGCAGCTATGCGCACCTGTAGCGTCAAGGGATAATTCCTCGCCGTTCCAGCGGCTTTTCACGCCTATGGCGGAAAGAATATCCAGCATGTTGCTCACGTCCAGTATATGCGGGCAATCCGCAAGCGTACTGTGCTCGCCGAGCAGACTTGCCGCCAGTATAGGCAGCGCGGCGTTTTTTGCGCCGGATAGTCTCAGGGTTCCAGAAAGCGGATACCCGCCCGTCACGATCAAACTCGCCATGAAAATCCTCCCCCGTTTACCTCACTTTCCATTCTATGCGGGGGGGCGGCGCGTTGTTCTATGTCTCTTCCATATTCTTGGAAATATTCAACAAAATGCCCGAAGCGCAGAGAAAAATAAACAGAGACGTACCGCCTGCGCTTACAAAAGGCAGCGTTTGTCCCGTCGTGGGGATGGAGCTTGTGGCGACCCCGATGTTGACCGCCGCCTGCATAGCCATGATACTGGTGATGCCGGCTGCGAGCAGGCTTCCGAAGCGATCCTTGCACTTAAGCGCGATCATAATGCCGCGGTAGGCAATAAAAACATACGCAAGGATCACGGCGGCACAACCGATCAAGCCCAGCTCTTCCCCGATGATCGCAAAGATAAAATCGCTTTCCCCGTAGGTCAAGAACAACAGCTTTTGGCGGGAAAAGTTTAAGCCCTGGCCAAAAAGGCCGCCCGAACCAAACGCGTACAGGGACTGGATGAGCTGATAGCCCGCGCCCAGCTCATCCTGCCACGGATCCATGAATATCTTGAGGCGCATCATGCGATACTCCTCCATATAGGCGACCAAAAACAGGACGGGTACGGCGCAGAGGCCCATCAAAAGCAGATGCTTCATGGGAACGCCGCCGACATAGAGCATAAGGATGCCCGTAAAGAGCACGATGACCATCATAGACATGTTTTTTTGCAGCAGCACCAACAGGCACATAATGCCCACGATCACAAGCATGGGCACGGTACCGTTCACAAAGCTTTTCATGCGCTCCGGAAAGCGCGCCATAAAGGCGGACATGTAGAGCACAAGCGCGAATTTTGCAAGCTCGGAGGGCTGGAAGGAGACGATGCCGAATATGTCCAGCCAGCGCTTCGCGCCGTTTCTCTCCACGCCCCAGACCACCACCGCCGCCATGAGCACCATGGTCACGACCAAAAAGGGCAGACGCAGATGATCCCAAAGATGATAATCGATGCGGGAAATGATCAGCAGCGCGATAATGCCCGCCGCAAGAAACGTGCTTTGGCTGCGCAGATAGTACAGCCCGTCGCTGAATCTAGACTGCGCGTAGTAATAACTTGACGAAAAAACCATCACAAGGCCGAAGGCGCACAGAAGCAATATCGCCGCGAAAAGGGCGAAATCCATTTGGCTGCTTCTGTTTTTTTCCACCGTCTCCATGATCGTCTCCTAATTATAAACCGTTTACGATTTCCTTAAATATACGTCCCCGTTCCTCGAAATGCTCGTATACGCCCCAGCTCGCCGCCGCGGGCGAAAGCAGCACCGTATAGCCGGGCGCGGCCATCTCTGTGGCCATAGCCACCATGTGGGAAAGATCGTCGTCGCAAAGGCGCATGTTGGTAAAACCGGTTTCCGCCGCAGCCTTCTGTATTGCCGGGATATTGCAGCCCGACGCCACAACGCCCCTGACGGTATCGCCAAAGACCTTGAAAAGCGGGACGAAATCGCTTTTTTTATCGTAATTACCCACCCCCAGCAAAAGGATCGTCGGGCGATCCATCGCCTGCACCGCCTTGATGGTGGAATCCGGGTTCGTGCCCTTGGAATCATTGATATAGCGAACGCCGTCCTTCTCGCGCACAAATTCGATCCGATGCTCTACCCCTTCAAAGGCGCATAGTCCTTTGCACACGGAAGCCGCGTCCAGTCCCATGCACATGGCAAGCGCCGCTGCACACAGGGCGTTTTCCACATTGTGCGCACCCGGGATCTTGAGCTGCGCCAAGCGGATAAGCGGGGTCTCCTCCCCTTGAAAGCGCCAGATCATGGAGCCATCGCGCACGAACATGCCCTCATCTAGAAGCTTGGTCTGTGAAAAGGGAATGACGCGCGCCTTGGTAAGCCGCGCCATATCCCATACGGTCACGTCGTCCGCGTTGAGAACGGCAAAGTCCCTCTCGGTTTGGTTTTCAAATATCCGGCATTTCGCCGCGATATAATTCTCCATCTTATACTCGAAACGGTTCAGATGATCCTCGGTGATGTTGAGCATGCCCACGGCGTTTGCGTGGAAATCGCGTATGCTCTCCAGCTGCAGCGCCGCCGTTTCCGCCACCACCACATCGCCCGCGCGCGTCGCCTTCGCCTGCTGCGTAATGGGTATGCCTATGTTTCCCAGCACGAACGTATGCTTGCCCGCAGCTTGAAAAAGCGCGCCCGTCAGCGCCGTCGTCGTCGTTTTACCGTTGGTGCCGCTTATGCAGACCAAGGCGCAATCCTTATGAAGGTACCGGTAGCCCAGCTCGATCTCCCCGATCACCTCTATGCCGCGCCGCATCGCTTCTTTGGCAAAGGGCTTAAAGATCGGCACGACCGGGCTTAACACCATAAGATCGACGTCGTCGAGCAGCGTCTCCGGCTCCGCGCCGAGCCTATCTATAAAATCTATGTCCGCCAGCGCTTCCTTTAGACCCGGAACGTCGCTTTTCATATCGTTGATGATGACCCGATATCCGTCCTGCGCCAAAAGCCGCGCGCTTGCGACGCCGCTTTTCGCCATGCCTACGATCAATGCCGTTTTCTGCGCCATGTCTTTCTCCTCCTCCCCGCTTGGGGGACGTATCTATGATAACACCGTTTCGCGGCGATGTGTATTAAAAAAGCCGTTCGGCGTGTCAAGGTGTTTGAAGGAATAAGCCGCAGCCTCCTTCAAACATCTTAACCCCAAGCGCATATGCGCCATTCCAAGTCGCGCCAAGCACCAACCGCGACCTCTTCGGAATCTGCCGCCGAACGGCATACAAACGGGGTTAAAGGCGTTTACGCAAACGCCAGGATACACACAAGGCACATGATCATCGTTACGAGCATATACATGCAAACGATCTGCGTCTCGCTTTTGCCGCCCAATTCGAAATGATGATGCAGCGGCGCCATGCGAAAAATGCGCTTTCCGTGGCGGAGCTTATAGCTGCCAACCTGCAAGATCACCGATACGGACGACGCTACAAAGCAAATCCCCATCAAGGGAAGAAGCAGCACCGCGCGCGAGCAGACCGCCATACAGGTAATCGCGCCGCCAAGCGCCAACGAACCCGTATCGCCCATAAACACGCGCGCCGGGTACGCGTTAAAAACCAAGAAACCAAGACAGCCACCAGCGACCGCCGCGGCAAATACGCCCATGGAATAGAGCTCCGCGGCCTTCTGCGTCAGCGCTGCTTGTCCCGCGTCCGCCGGCATAAGCGCCGCGCCGCTCAAGTACGCAAAGATAACGGCCATCGCGATTGCATATACGCTCGTCGTGCCCGAAGCCAAGCCGTCCAAGCCGTCCGTCAGATTCACGCTGTTGACAGTCCCTACAGTAACGAACACGATAAAGGGAATATAGAGCACGCCCAAATCCCATTCGGCGTCCATAAAGGGCAAGTAAATGCTGCTGCCGATCAGGGGGCTTCTATACGCGTACACGGCAAGGATCAGGGCAATACCAAACTGCGCGATGATCTTTTGGTAGGCGCGCAGACCGTCCGTATTGTGTTTTCTCACCTTGAGAAAATCGTCCAAGAAGCCGACCAGCGAAAACGCAAATGTTACAAGCAGCGCGGGCAGCGCCATCTCGTTTGCCAGTCCCGTAAAGAGCAGCGTCGCTACCAAAATACCCGCCAAGAACATCATGCCGCCCATCGTAGGCGTTCCCGCCTTCTTTAGATGCGACTTCGGCCCTAGATCCCGCTCGCTTTGCCCGAACTTCAGCCGCTTCAGCAGGGGTATGCAAACAGGACCCGCCAAAACGGTAACGAGCAGGGACAAAAGCAGCGCGTAGATCATCGTTTTCATAACTTCACCGTCGCAGCGTTATTGCAAGATTTCCGCTACGATCTCCTTTTCGTCAAAGTGGAATTTACCACCGTTGATATCCTGATACGTTTCATGCCCTTTGCCCGCCAACAAAATGATGTCGTCCGTCTTTGCCATATGCAGCGCGTATTCGATGGCTTGGCGGCGGTTTTCGATCACCACATGCTCGCAGCCGGATTTGGCGACGCCCTCCAAGATAGCGTTGATAATGTCCATGGGGTTTTCCGTGCGCGGATTATCCGACGTCACGATGAGAAAGTCGGCAAAACGTCCCGCGATCTCGCCCATGATGGGGCGTTTCGCGTGATCCCTGTCGCCCCCGCAGCCAAAGAGTGCAATCAGCCTGCCCTTGCAGAAGCCGCGCACGGTCTTGAGCACGTTTTCCAAAGCGTCCGGCGTATGCGCGTAGTCAAGCAGCACGGAAAAGCCTTTATTGCCCGTGGGAAGCGGCTCCAAGCGTCCGGAAACGCTCACCATGTTCCCGAGCGCTGCAATCGCGTTCTCCATGGTGCTGCCCAATTGCATAGCCGCCGTAGCGGCCGCCAAGGCGTTAAATACGCTGAACAAACCCGGTATGGGAACGTAGACGGGCGCTTCGCCCGATGGTGCATGCATGCAAAACTGCACGCCGCGGGTCGTGATGTCAATGTCGCTTGCGAAAACATCCGCCTTCTCGCGCACGCCGTAGCTCGTCATGGGAACGTCTAAGCCTTCCATCAGGCGCGCGGCGTAGGAATCGTCCATATTGATCACGGCATGCTTGCAGTTCTCGAAAAGCTTTTTCTTTGCCGCAAGATAGTTTTCAAAGGTCTTATGATAATCCAAATGATCCTGCGTAAGGTTTGTAAAAATACCGACGTCGAAGGTAATGCCGTGCACGCGGTGCTGATCGAGCGAATGGGAGGATACCTCCATCACGACGACGTCCACGCCGTCGTCCCGCATCATCGATAGTATTTCCTGCAGGTCTACGCTTTCGGGCGTGGTGCGCTCGGTATCGATGTTGCGCTGGCCTATCATGTTGCGGATGGTGCCGATCAAGCCGACCTTTTTACCCATCCGTTCAAAGATGGTCTTTAGCATATACGTCACGCTGGTTTTGCCGTTGGTGCCCGTAACGCCCACCATGCACATCGCGTTTGCGGGATAGCCGCACCGGGCAGCCGCCATTTCGGCCATGGCGATGCGCGTGTTGGGAACCAAGAGCTGCGGTATATCAAAGGGGAGCCTGTGCTCCACCACAAGCGCCGCGGCGCCCGCGTCGATGGCTTGCTTGGCAAAAGCATGTCCGTCGGCAAACGTGCCTACCACACAGCAGAACACGTCGCCGGGCTGCACCTTTCTCGAATTATAGCAAAGCGCGCCGACCTCGGGATCCGATCCGATCAACGTATGCGCCGTTGGTCTTGCAAGTTCCGATAATACCATAGCAACCTCCGCATTTCCGCTCCGGCGGATCTATTGTTCTTCGTTTTTGCCTTCTTCTTTTCGTTCGCCCATCTCGGCTTCCGAAAACTCCACGAGCACCTCCGTGCCCCTTTCCACGATGGTACCGGCTGTGGGTACCTGCCGTATCGCCTTGCCCTTTTGCCGTCCCGGCACCACCATCGTCAAGCCTTCGTTTTTCAGCGCCTTAGCCGCCGCAAGCCTTGACATATCGTAAAGATCGGGAACCGTGACTGTGGTATCCTCCGGTTCCTCCGGCGTTTCCTCCTCGGTTAGCACCTCGTTGGTGTCTACCGTGTACAGCAGCACGCCGCTTCCGTCCAGTGCGTTGGAGCCCGCCCGCGGGATTTGTGCGATCACCTCGCCGGTGCCTTGGTATACGGCGCTCAAACCCGCGCTCTTTAACGTGCTTTCAGCGCCCTCTATGCTTCTGCCGACCACGTCCGGCACCTCGGATACGTCCTCGTCGGCCTTGGGCATGTGTCCATAGTATCGGAGCGTTTCCTCCATTACATCCCCCACGAAGGGAGCGGCTACGGTGCTGCCAAAGATGGTGCCGACCTTGGGTTCATCCACCAGGAGCAAAACGACGTATTCGGGATCATCCGCCGGCGCGAAGCCTAAAAAGGAAGCGATGAGCTTGCCGTCGGCGATCTTTCCGTTTTCGTACTTCTGCGCCGTGCCCGTTTTGCCGCCGATACGATACCCCGGCACGCCCGCGTTCTTACCGCTGCCCTCGGCCACGACGTATTCCAGCATCTCCCGCACCGTTTGCGAGGTGCTTTCCTTGATCACGCGCCGTACGACCGTGGGGCTGTTCTCCATCACCGTCGTACCGTCCTCCGCGACGATCTTATCGACCACATAGGGCTGCATCAGGTTTCCGCCGTTTACCGCGGCGCTCGCCGCGATCGCCATCTGCAGGGGGGTAACTGCAATGCTTTGGCCAAAGCCTATACGCGCAAGCGTATTGTCCGTCATGTACTTTTGGTTCGTCACAATACCGCCGGACTCGCCCGCGATACCGCTTCCCGTGGAGGAACCGAGGCCAAAGGCGTAAAGGTATCTGTAGAAAATGTCCTCTCCCATCGTAAGCGTCGTATCCATAAACGCCACGTTACAAGAGTTTGCCACCGCCTGCTTCATGCTTTGATGGCCGTGCCCCGCCGTTTTCCAGCAGCGGATCTTCTCGCCCTTCACGATGCGGTAGCCCGCGCAGTTGAAGGTGCTCTCCGCCGATACGACGCCGCTGTCCAAGGCGGAAGCCAGCGTGATGATCTTAAAGGTCGAACCCGGCTCGTAAGCGTCCGTCGCAATCCTTTGGCGGCTCAACGAGTTGAGCAGGGTCAAGTCGCTTCGCGGCGGCTGGTTGGGGTCGTAATCCGGCTTAGTGGAAAGCGCCAATATCGCGCCCGTCCGGCAGTTGAGCACGATTCCCTGCGCGTTCTCCGCTTTGTTGACGGCAACCGCTTCCTCCAGCGCCTTTTCTAAGAAAGACTGCACCACGCTGTCCGTCGTAAGCACCAAGTCGTATCCATCGGTCGGCTCGATGACCTCCTGTGTACCGTAAGCCAGCGCGTTTCCCTTTCGATCCGTTTCCGTGATCGTTCTGCCGTCGTCTCCGGCCAAGTACTCGTCGTATTTCTTTTCCAGTCCCGCCTGCCCCACGCCGTCTATCGTCGTAAAACCGATCAACTGGGAGAATAAGCTTCCGTTAGGGTAATAGCGCTTTGTATCCACCGCGGTTCCCACGCCGCTTCCCAGCTTCAAATCGATGATGCGCTGTATCGTTTCCCGCTCCACGCCACGCTTGAGCTCGATCTGCTGGAGCTTTGTGTTGCTCACCTTGCCAAGCACCGTTGCGTAGTCCATGCCGAGTATCCCGGATAATTCGCTGGCGATCCTGTCCCGTTCGGCGGCCTTGATGGAGTTCGGCCAAAGCAAGACCTTGTAAGCCGTTCCGCTTTGGGCAAGCATTACGCCGTTCGCGTCCATGATCGTGCCGCGCGTCGCTGTCATCGCCGTGTCCCGCGTCCATTGGGAAAGCGCCTTTTCCTGCAGCTCCGGCCCTTGGATCACCATGAGGTAAAACAGACGCGCGATCAGAACGGCGAAGATCGCAGCGGTTCCCCAAAGCACGACGATCAGTCTTCTTTTATGTGCCACATCGGGTCCGCTCATGATCCGTTTCCCTCTCCGGTGCTATGGCAGCACCTCAATCTGCGGCGTACCGCCTTCCATACCCTTCTGCGTATACGGATCGATCTTGATGATCTGATCCTCCTTGGGATAGCCCAGCCCCGCCTCCGTCGCCGCGTCGCGGGCTTCTTCCAGCGAAACGGCGCTGTTGAGCTCAACGTTGAGGCTTTTGATCTCCAGCTTTGTCGATTCGATCTCGGCCTTGAGCTCGTTTACCTTGGCATAGGCGTTGTTGATCTGCGAATAGCGGATCAGCACCAGCAGCATCGCGGCGGCGGCCACCGCTACCGTCACGATCATAAAAAAGCGTCTAAGCGCCGCTTCGCGTGCCGCCCTGTTTTGTTCGGCGCGCGCCTCACGCTTTGCCTCGCGTTCGGCTTGGGCTTTCTCCGCCCGGACGGCACGCAAGACCGCAGCGTGCGAATATACCCTTGTCGCGGGCATATACGCGTATTCGTTCTGCATTTGCCGTGCCGCTATTGCCATGTTATTCTCTCGTTCCCTCTCTTATGCGTCCGCCCCCGGCAGCTTCTCTATGGCTCGTAGCTTCGCGCTGTGGGCGCGCGCGTTTTCTTTTAGCTCCGTTTCGCCTGCCGTAATGGGCTTTCTTGTCAGTATCCTTGCCGTAGGCTTGCGCCCGCAGGTGCAGATCGGGGCTTTCTTATCGCAGATGCACGGATCCTCAAAGCGTTTGAAGGTGTGCTTTACGATGCGATCCTCCAAGGAATGAAAGGTGATGACCGCCAACACGCCTTGGGGGTTGAGTAGATCATGCGCCGTTTGCAGCGCCTGCTCCAAGCCGTCCAGCTCGCCGTTTACCTCGATGCGCAGACCTTGAAAGGTTCGACGCGCCGGATGCTGTTTTTCCGCCCGCCGCGCCTTAGCGGGGATCGCGGCGCTTACGATATCCGCAAGCTGCGTCGTGCGTTCTATAGGCTTGTCCGCACGCGCCTTGATGATAGCGTCCGCGACCTTTGCGGCAAAGCGTTCTTCCCCGTAATCCCGCAGGATATGGCACAACGCCTCAAAACTGTAGGTGTTCACCACGTCCGATGCGCACAGCGCCTGTGCAGCGTCCATCCGCATGTCCAGCGGCGCGTCCTCCCGATAGGAGAAGCCCCGCTCCGGCGCGTCGATCTGGTAAGCGGACACGCCCAGATCCAGCAGCACGCCGTCCACACCCGTTACGCCAACGCCTTTAAGCAGCGTGCCCATGTCGAAGAAGTTGCCGCGCAGGGCTGTGAAATTCTCAAAGTTCGCCAGTCTCTCGCTCGCCGCCGCGATCGCTTCCGCGTCCCGGTCTATGCCGTAATAACGCCCGTTTGCAGGCAGCCTTTCCAATATCAGCGCGGCGTGTCCCCCGCCGCCCAGCGTGCCATCCACGAATATGCCGCCGCGTTCCGGCTGCAGCAGCTCCATCACTTCCGCCGCCATGATGGGTATGTGATGGAACGTACTCATATGCCAAGCTCCAAGAGATGCTGTAACGCCTCGTCGCCCACATCGCCGTCCGCCTCGTTATGCTTTCTCCAAGCCTCCGCATCCCAAAGCTCGATGCGCCCGCCCATGCCGATGAGCACAACGTCCTTATCCAGTCCCGCGTATTCGCGAAGCGCGTTGGAAACCAAGATGCGCCCCTGCTTGTCCACCTCGCACTCGCAGGCGTTTGCAAAAATAACGCGCATGGCATTCTGCGCGCGCACGTCGCTTACTGCCAGCGCTCTAAATCTTTCATAGAATTCGTTCCATGCCTGCATGGACATCCCAAAGAGACACCGGCTGTCGCTATTTCCCAAAATACCGCGCGTTACAATAACCGTATCCTGCAAGTCCTCGCGCCACTTCGCGGGGATGAATACTCTGCCCTTTGCGTCTACGCTGTGGGTATAGGAGTTGATCAGCATCCGGCGCGGCTCCTTTCAGAAAAGTATCTGTGCCTCCTATGATTGCCATTATTATACACCACTTCGCTACACTTGTCACCACTTTTATGTAATTTCGCCCCATTTATTTGTATTTTTACATGTTTTTTCATATTTCGCACTAAAAAAACAGCTTTCTCCGCAGAAAAAGCTGTCGAAATGTGTCAATATTGAAAAGCTACGCTAGGTTTCCAATAGAAGTCTGGGCGTAAAATCGAGGTAATCGGCCGAGCAAAGCGAATATTGCACGCCGTCGCGCGCGCCCTCAAACGCGCCGTGACACGCCGCACCGTGCAGATGCCCATATATCACGCGCTGCACATGATAGCGCGCAAACAGTTCCATAAACAAGGACGGTTCACGCCGTTCATTGCAAGGCGGATAGTGCAGCATGCCGATGCGACACGGCGCGTCCTGCATCCTTTGCAAGGAGAGCTCCAAGCGGATCGCCTCGCGCTCGTAGATCTTCTGATC
This sequence comes from uncultured Oscillospiraceae bacterium, assembly GCA_964571055.1. Taxonomy (GTDB): domain Bacteria; phylum Bacillota; class Clostridia; order Christensenellales; family CAG-138; genus JAQVRG01. The sequence continues at coordinate 17,256 of CAZNAL010000011.1, forward strand.
GTCGGCTGCAAAGGCGCCGCTCCCCGGACAGAGCCATCCGCGCGTGCCGGCAATGGCGACCCCGTCCAGCAAAAGCGCGTCGTTTTGCAGGGCATACATGTTTTCTGGCAGCCTTGCGCGCAGCTTCGTAATGGACGACCACCAATAATCGTGGTTGCCGCGCAGCAGCACCTTTTTACCGGGCAGGTCGGCAATCGCCCCAAGATCCTCCATCGCCTCGTCCATACGCATCGCCCAGCTTAAATCTCCCGGCAGCAACACAAGGTCGTCGGGCAAAACAAAGGCATTCCAAGCATCGCATAGCCGCTCGAAATGCCCTCTCCATTTTTCGCCGAACACATCCATGGGTTTATTGGAATTCAGGGACAAATGCAGATCGCCTATCGCGTAAACCTTCATGCAGCCCCCTTGTTCCGCTTATTGCATATCGTCTTCCTCATCGTCGCCCGTCTCGTCGTCTTCCTCGTCTTCATCCTCGTAGTCGCCGTCGAGCTCGCGATGGATCTCCTGCATCTCCGTTTCCGGGATGTCGTCATCGCCTTCGCCTATGGGTACTTCCATATCGTCCAGTGCGCTTACGTCTAAGTCCGCATCCTGCATGGTCTCCTCAACCTTTTGCAGCTTCTCCTGCCGCCGCGCCTCGCGAAGGCACGCCGCGCACAATTCCGAACCCCGCACCGCCGGGTGTTCGCCGCATTCGATACACATGATCACAGCGTCGTCGTTATCATTGCCGCCGTGCTGTGCGCGCTTGCATACGCCGCAACATTTTTCCTCGTCAGAAATATAGTTGAGCTCGCATATGGGACATTTTCGAAAGCCCATAACCCCTTACCTCCGCTCACGACATTATCGGTACCTCATTATTATGCGAAAGGGACTTTTGCATGTCAAGTGCCTTGTGTATTTTTTATTGTATTTCTTCCGATATATCTTGCGGCGGAACCGTCGCTCGCAGCGCGACATGATCGTCGCGGATCGCGCCCATGCGCGTGAGCACCTCGTCCCGGCCCTGTGCGTTCTCCGCCGAATACGGGATCGCAGCGGGCGGCGCGCCAAGCTGCTTGGCCGCGGCGTTGGCCGCCTGCGCGCGTTTGGCGCGTGAAAGCTTATCCGCCTTTGTCGCAATAAGCGTAAACGGGATATTGTAATACACGATATACTGGAACATCTGCCGATCCTCCCGCGTGGGCTCGTGGCGAATATCCAGCAGCATGAAAATGTGCGTAAGCCGCCCGGAGGACAAATAATCCTCCATCAGCTTACCCCAATTTTCCCGCTCACCCTTGGAAGCTTTCGCAAAGCCGTAGCCCGGCAAATCCACCAGATAGAAATCCTGATTGATAAGAAAAAAATTGATGAGCCGCGTCTTGCCCGGACTTGCCGAGGTGCGCGCGAGCTTATAATTGTTGCACAGCGAGTTGATGAGGCTGCTTTTGCCTACGTTGGACTTCCCTACCATGGCGATCTCCACGCCGGAGGGCGCCGCGTCGGGGTAGGCGGAACCCAACCCCGCGCTGGTTGTAAACGCCGCTTGCCGTATTGTAAAATCGCTCATTGCATCGCCCCTATCCTTTCCGTTTGCGGTATGCGCAGCGGCAGCGAAAGCGGCTGCGGCATCCTCGTCAGCGCCGATTGCAGCACGGTTTCCGCGTCGTCTGCATAAACGATGTGCAGCGCGTGTACAATCTGCTCGGGAACCTCCTCCATGTCCTTGCGGTTCCTTTCGGGAACCACAACGGTATGCGCGCCCGCGCGAAGCGCCGCAAGCAGCTTTTCGCGCAAGCCGCCTATAGGCAGCACGCGCCCGCGCAGCGTGATCTCGCCGGTCATGGCTACGCCCGCGCGCACCGGAATATCCGTTAAACAGCTCACGATCGCCGTCATGATGGTGACGCCCGCGCTGGGGCCGTCCTTGGGCACCGCGCCCTCCGGCACATGCACATGCAGATCGTGTTCCTTCAAAAATTCAGGGTCAATACCCCATCCCTCCGCGCGCGCGCGCACATAGGTCAGCGCGGCTTTGGCGCTTTCCTGCATCACGTCGCCAAGCTGGCCGGTTGCCAGAATTTGTCCGCTTCCCGCAACACACTGCACCTCCACTTCCATGCTCACACCGCCTACCGCCGTCCACGCAAGCCCCGTCACAACGCCCACCGCATCCTCGCGCGAAGCAAGCGGCGTTTCAAACTTAGGCTGCCCTAAATAGCTTATCAACTTTTGCCGCCCCATACGAATGCGCGGCTTTTCCTCGCTGAGCTCGCACACGGCCTTGCGGCAGATCGTGCCCAGCGTCCGCTCGAGCGAGCGTACGCCCGCCTCGGCGGTATAGCCATTGATAATCATAGGATAGAGCGTATCGGGTATGGTCAACTCCGATTTGCCGATACCGTGCTTCTCCTTTTGCTTGGGGAACAGATGGCGCTTCGCGATCTCGACCTTCTCGGTCTCCAGATAGCTTGGCACCTCGATGATCTCCATGCGGTCAAGCAAAGGCTCCGGTATGCCCTCGCGGCTGTTGGCGGTGGTGATAAACATGACCTTGGAAAGATCGTAGGGTATTTCCACAAAATGATCCTGAAAGGTATCGTTCTGCGCGCTGTCGAGCACCTCAAGCATCGCGGACGCCGGATCGCCCCGGTAATCGCTCGCGAGCTTATCGATCTCATCAAACAGAATGACGGGATTGACCACGCCCGCCTGCCGCATGGCGGCGATCACGCGACCAGGCATCGCTCCGATATAGGTACGCCTGTGACCGCGTATCTCGGCCTCGTCCCGCACGCCGCCAAGGCTCATGCGCACGAATTTCCTGCCCATGGCCTTCGCAATCGAAGAGGATATCGAGGTTTTCCCCACGCCCGGAGGCCCGATAAAGCAGAGTATCTGCCCGTTGAGCTTATGCGTCCGCGCGGCCACGGCAAGATACTCCACGATGCGCTCCTTGACCTTGTCCAAGCCGTAATGATCCTCATCCAATATTTTGCGCGCGTGTTGGATATCAAGATGATCCTCGCTCGCCTCCCGCCACGGAAGATCCAGCAGGCACTCGATATAGCTTCGCGCCATGGGTCCCTCGTGCGCGCCGGCCGGCAGGGTTTCCAGCCTGTCGATCTCCTTTTGGACGCGCTTTCGCACCGCGTCCGGCATATCCTTCTTTTCCAGCCGCGCGCGGTATTCGTCCGCCTCGGCGTCGTCGTCTCGGCCAAGCTCCTTGCGGATCGCCTTCATCTGCTCGTTCAGATAGTATTCCCGCTGGTTCTCATCGATCTGCTTTTTCACCTGCTCATTGATGCGCATATCCATGCGGCGAATCTCCAGCTCCTCGTTGAGCATGGCGAGCACGCGCTTCATGCGCGCCTCAACATCGACTTCCTCCAGCACGGCCTGCCGCTGCTCTACTTTAGTGAAGACAACGTTTGCCACCGCGTCCGCATAAGCGCCCGCCGCCTCCACATGCGTAAGGATATCCAGCGCTTCGCGGGCAAATTTCGCCGAAAGGCGCGCGAATTCATTGAGCGCCTTTTGAATGCGGCGGCGCAGCGCCTCCGCCATGACCTGCTCGCAATCCACATCATCCAAGATACACGCGTCCACGCGCCAATAATCGGCGGCCATGGCGCCGTGCAGGATCTTCGCGCGCGTTACGCCCTCCACCAGCACGCGCATGGAATCCCCCGGCAAGCAAAGCACCTGCTTGACGCGGCAGATCGTGCCGATGGGGTACATATCCTCCAGCGCGACCTCATTTTTATGCACATCCATCTGGGAAGAAATAAAAACGGGGCAATCCCGCAGCGACGCCTCCTCCAACGCGTGGACGCTGCTCGTGCGTCCCGCGTCAAAATGCAGCATCTCCCCCGGCAGCACAACAAGGCCGCGCAGCGGTACGACGGGAAGATTCTCTTGTATAGTAGACATTTTGCTTCACCTCTTTGTGTCTCGTATTACAAGTATACATATACCACGGCAAAATGACAAGGATGTGAAATTGGCGCAAAAGGTATGAAACGGAAACGGCGTGCGCCTTTTCTCGCGCACGCCGGCCTTTCTTCAAGTTCGCATCGATCAAAGCGTCTGATAGAACAATCCGCGCTTCGTGTCGTACCAGAGCAGCTTGCCGTGCTCGCGCTTGGGGAAGCGCGCCTGCGCGCTCCACTCGGGATACTGCTTACAAAGCAGCACCTTATCCCCCGTCGCGAACGCGATAAAGGAGATATAATCATCCTTCTTCATGGGGTGCTCGCTCGTGACGTACCATTCGTCCTCGATCTGTTCCACCGACAGTTTTTCGTCCTCCGGCGCCTTCCTCGTTTCCAGCGCCATAAGCTTCCGCCCGCAGCAGGACACGTCCGCGCTGCCCGTGCAGAGCGTGATGTTCCCGCATGTGGGACACACATAGTATTTTGCGTTTTTCATATTGCCTCCTACAAAATCGTTCACGGTCAAATCTCCGGTGAGCATACCCTCGATGTTGACGCCGAGAAGCTCGGAAAGCGCCGCAAGCAAAGACACATCCGGGCAGCCTATGCCGCGTTCCCATTTGGATACCGTTCTGTCGCTTAGATGCAGCGCGTCCGCCACCTGCTTCTGCGTCATCTGTTTTTCAAGACGCAGTTTGCAGATCAGCTTTCCTACCTTTTCATAATCCATCATGATGCTCACCCTCCGAAAAATCATTGTAACAAAGCAAAGAAAAAACGCAACAAACGCTCCGTAGAGTCGCTTTTACCGTCTTGCGCCCAGCGCGCGCAGGGCGTTTAGGATCGCCAGTATCAGCACGCCCACGTCTGCAAAGACCGCCGTCCACATGTTTGCGACCCCCAGCGCGCCAAGCACCAACACCAGCGCCTTCACCGCAAGCGCGAAAAGGATGTTTTCCTTGACGATCCGCATGGTTTTGCGGGATATTTCAATAGAACGGACCAGCTTGCGCAGGCTGTCGTCCATCAGCACGACGTCCGCCGCCTCGATCGCGGCGTCGCTTCCCAATGCGCCCATCGCGACCCCCACGTCGGCGCGCGAGATCACCGGCGCGTCATTGATGCCGTCTCCCACGAACACAAGGCCGCGGCTCGTTTGCAGAAGCTTCTCCACATCATCCACCTTCTGCGCGGGCATAAGCCCCGCGTGCACCTCGGAGACGCCAAGCGCAGCCGCCACCGCTTCGCCCACAGCAGCCGTATCCCCCGTTAGCATGACGGTTTTTTTGACCCCCAGCTTACGAAGCTTCGCTATGGTCTCCTTCGCGTCCTTCTTGGGAACGTCCGCGATGATGATATGCCCGAGATATTCTTTTCCCTCCGCCAGATGTACCGCCGTACCCGTCAAATGGCAGGCATGCCACTCGGCGCCTATGCTTTCCATCAGCTTGTCGTTCCCGATGTAGATGGTCGCGCCGTCGATCACCGTCTTCACGCCCATGCCGGAAAGCTCCGTCGTTTCGCCGATGCGCGCGGGATCGATGTGCCCGCCGTGCGCCCGCACGATGGATTCCGCAATGGGATGGCTGGAACGGCTTTCCGCGGCGGCTGCAATATCTAAAAGCTTATCCTCGCTGATCCGCTCGGGATGGATCGCCGTTACGGTGAAGCTCCCCTCGGTCAGCGTGCCCGTCTTATCAAACACAAAGGTATCGGCCTTCGCCAGCGTTTCCATATAGCCCGCGCCTTTCATTAAGATACCCTCCTTGGACGCGCCGCCGATGCCGCCGAAAAAGGAAAGCGGTACGGACACGACCAGCGCGCAGGGGCAGGATACCATCAGAAAGATCAAGGCGCGATTGATCCATACGCCCCAAGGAGACCCGAAAAGCAGCGGCGGCAGAACGCCAAGCAGCACGGCGCCGGCAACCACACAGGGCGTATAGTATCTTGCAAATCGGGTGATGAAGTTTTCCGCCTTCGCTTTTTTTGACGCCGCGTTCTCCACAAGCTCCAATACCTTGGAAACGGTGCTTTCCCCGAAAACGCTGTCCGTCTTTACCTTGATAACGCCCGTCAGGTTCACCGTGCCGCTCAACACGCGTTCGCCTTCTTTTTTGTCCATCGGCAGACTCTCACCCGTGAGCGCCGCGGCGTTGACCGTCGTTTCGCCCTCCGTGATCGTACCGTCCAGCGCGATCTTGTCGCCGGGCTTGATCAGGATGGTTTCGCCGATCTTTACATCCTCGGGCGAAACAGTCTCTTCCTTACCGCCGCGAAGCACGACTGCGGTATCCGGGCGAATCTCCATAAGCGCCGCGATGGAACGGCGGCTCCTGCCTACGGCGATATCCTCGAAAAGCTCGCCGACTCGAAAGAAGATCATGACGGCGGACGCCTCCGGGTATTCGCCGATCGCCAAAGCGCCCAAGGTCGCGATCGACATAAGAAACGCCTCGTCGAATATCTCGCCGTGCAGTATGTTTTTCCCCGCCGACAAAAGCACCTCCCCGCCCACGAGAAGATAAGGCACGAGGTAAAGAAGCGCCTTCCATACGCCCGGTACGGGCAGCAGCCACGCCGCGGCAAGCAAAACCACCGCCGCAGCGATACAATACAGGGATTCCTTCTGTTCCTTATCCAGCTCTTTTAAGAAGCTCATTTCTTCTCCGTCCTCTCCTCGATCAAGTGTTCAAAGCCCTGCGCTACGATGCTGCGCACATGCGCGTCGGCAAGAAAATAGATGATGGTTTTGCCTTCCCTGCGGTTCGCGACCAAATTGTTGTCCTTGAGTACCTTGAGTTGGTGCGATATGGCGGATTGGTTCATGCCCAGCAGCTCCGCGATCGCGCATACGCACAGCTCGCTTTCCAGCAGCGCGTAGAGTATCTTCATCCGCGTGGTGTCGCCGAATACCTTGAACAGATCCGCCAAATCGCACAGCAGCACATCCGTCGGCAGGTCGTTCTTGACGCATTCGAGGATCGCTTCATGGTCGTGCGCCGATTTCTTCATTTCATATGAACCGTCCTTCATATTTCTTTATGTTCGTATGATAGTTCATTCATACGTTCTTGTCAACCATTTTTTAGCTTTGTATGCGAAAAAAGGACGCGGCGGCGGCCGCGTCTCAGCGTTGAAAAATCGATATTCAGCTTACAGTCGCGTCCTGTGCCGTGTCGCCCTCGTTGGACACAGGCGCGGGCGCTTGCGTCGGTTGGGCTACGGAAACATATATGATCTGCGTTACCTGCGGGCCCCTGTCCGAATTGACATAGGTGACGGATACATAGGAACCAACGCCACCGCTGCCGATAATGGTGGGCGCGCTCAAGAGAAAGGCATAATTTTGCCCGTCGTCCCCCAGTATCGCAAAGGCGTTGCCCTGCTGCACGGTCACCGTACCGTTGACCACATAACTGACCGGCACAACGGTAGGCACCGGCACAACGGTAGGGATCGGCACCACCGTGGGTATTGGCGCTACAGTCGGTATGACGGCGGTCGGTACGACGGCAGTCTGCGTCGGCGCCGGCTGCACATCGGTATAGGCCACGTTTGTCGCCACCAAAGCGCTGAAGCGATCGACATAGTAGGTCACGCTTGCGTTGCCGCCTACATAACCATTGCCTTGGATCTGCGCGTATTGGATGATGAAGGAATACGTCCGGCACGATTTATCTACGATAGCGAGTATCTCTCCCGTCTTGCTGATGATCCGCCCGCTCACGTTAAAAAGCTGCGTTGGACTCGTGGCGGGCACGGGCGACGACGGCACGGGATTGTACGGGGCAAGCACCTCGATCTTTTTTGCGTAAGGCGACGCGGAGGCTTGCCCTTCATAGGTGATCTTGACCTTCGCGCCCTTTACCAGATCGTATAGGCCGGATATTCTAGTGTTCGCATCCTTGCGAAAGGTATAGTCGATACCACTGTCGGCATACAGTGCAAGGGACTTAGTTGCAAGCGACGATACGCGCCCCTTCATCGTTCTGTTGGCGGCGAGATTCGGCACATCCGGCACCACGACGACCGTTTCGATTTTTTTCGCTAACGGCGCGTCTGTAAGCGCGCCTTTATACGTTACCGTTACGATGTTGTTTTCCTTGAGCGTATTGGAAGCGCCCGTGAGCTTGGTATCCCGATCGATGCGAAAGCTGTACTCATTATCCGTTTCTGTTTTTACATGCACGAGGCTCTCGTCATACCGTGATATGACGCCGTTGATGATCTCCTCGGGCTTTTCGGAGGACAGCACCACGATCTGCAGCGCCTCCGGCGAATCCGAAAGTGCGCCGCTGTAGACGATTTTCACCACGTCGCCGGGCTTTGCGTCCGTATGGCGGATATGCGTAAGCAGGAACACATAGGTGCCGCCGCTGTCGAGGTTCAATATAACGTCGTCCGCTCCTACCAGCACGACCTTGCCCGTGACCTCGCCGGAGGCTGTCGGCGCCGCCATCGTTCTTTCCGTCCCCGTCCCAACGCTCGGCGAGGTTTCGGCAAGCGTCGCTGCGGGGGTCGCTTCTATCGTCGGCGACGGCGTTATGACCGTTCCCGGAAGCTGGGGCGGCACAGACGCGGGCAGACTGCCGCACGCGCTGCAAAGCGCGCACGTCAGCAGCAGTGCCATGAAGCCTATAAAACCTCGTTTCATCCTTGTCCCCCCGTTTTGTTGCTGCCGGAACTTTCAAAGCAACCTTATATCGTTTATCGTCAGGTTCGTTTCACGGATTAACGCAACATCCGTTTTTCGCCGTATTGTTAACAAATTACAAATTCTTTTTGGTCTTGTTTCCTTAATTATAAGCGGATTCTTGCGATATGGAATGCAGAGGTTAACCTCGCCCACGAAAGGAAGTCGCGGGTCATCATAACCGCCGTTATCGCACGGCTTGGCAAGGAGGCCAATCATGAAAATCGACAGCGCATCCGTACAGCTTGCGTCCGCTTCCGTCCACACGGAGGTCTACGCAAAGAAACAGACCATCGCATCTTGGATAGGCGAACGTCCCGCAGCCTTGGACGGCAACGCGAATACGCAAAACCCCGCCGCGGAAGAAGAAGCGCTGCCTGCGGATCAGGACGAAGCCGTTACGGTCGATCTTTCAGGGCAAAAAAACGAGGGCATGCCGCCATCCATCGATTTTTCCAGATTGGATTCCGCCTTCGATTTTGACCGCAGCAGCAAAGACTATACGCTTTTGACGCTGCTGCAAAGGATCATTGAATCGCTCACGGGCAAAAGCTTCCGCTTGCTCGGCGGCATCAGCCGCACCCCTTCCTTTGACGGCGGCGGCTTTGCCATGGCCTTTCATCAAGCGCCCAGCAACGGCTCGTGGGGCATGGCGATCGAATCGCAGGAATACTACGAGGAAACGGAGAAGGTCAGCTTCGCTTCGCAAGGACATGTTACGACGGCGGATGGCCGGGAGATCAATTTCTCCGTGGATCTTTCCATGTCGCGCAGCTTCGCCCAAGCCAACAGCTTCTCTCTCAACTTCGGCAACGCGAACCTCTGCGATCCGCTCGTCGTCAACTTCGACGCGGCCAGCGCCGGACTTTCTAACGTCAAGTTCAGCTTCGATCTTGACGCGGACGGAACAAGCGATCAGGTTTCCGCCCTGCTCAAAGGGAGCGGCTTCTTGGCACTGGATAAAAACGAGGACGGCGTTATCAACGACGGCAACGAGCTTTTCGGCACGCAATCCGGCGACGGCTTCGCCGATCTTGCATCTTACGACAGCGACGGCAACGATTGGATCGACGAGAACGATCCCATCTACGATAAGCTTCGCATTTGGGTCAAGGACGACGCGGGCAACAGCAAGCTGATCGCGTTGGGCGAAAAGGGCGTCGGCGCGATCTTCCTTGGCAGCGTCTCCACCGAATACGGGCTAAAAAACAGCGCGAACCAAACCAACGGCCAACTGCGCAGAACCGGCGTTTTTCTCAAGGAAAACGGCACGGCGGGCACCATCCAGCACGTTGATTTGGCGCTATAGCAGCAAAACAAGCATGGTTGCTTTCCTTCCCTTTCAAAAGAGGCAGGCTGGTTCCGTTACGGGATCAGCCTTCTTCTTTATCGCGCAAAGCCGAATAGTCGATGCATTGCGCTGGGTCGTCCGCCCACAGCCGCTCCATATTGTAATAGGCGCGCTCCTCGGGATAGAAGATATGCACAAGGTAGGACGCGTAATCCTGCACGATCCACCGTCCCTCCGCGTAACCCTCCATGCGGCGCAGCTCTAAGCCCAGTTCCGGCGCCTTATGCTCCAGCTCCTCGCTAAGCGCCTTGACCTGCGCGACCGACATACCGCTGCAGATCACGAACCAAGACGCGATGATCGTCTTGTCTGCCACATAAATCGCCTGAATGTCCTGCGCTTTTTTGTTATACAGTATCTCGCAGATCGCCATTGCCTGTTCTTGATTTTCCAGTTTCAATTCTCCTCCTCCTTTTGTAATTGTTTACGAATGTAAGCGCGCGATAGCAGAATGTTGGGATGCAGCGCCTTGTCCGACGCGTGCACATAATCGATGCTTCGATCCATACAGGCGAGCACCCCGCGGTCCAAGCCGCGATCCGCCGCCGCGCGTATAAGCTCCACGCCGTCGTAATCCCTGTTGGGTTCTATTTTGTCCGCCAAATAGATGATCTTTTCAAGCTTGGTCATATTCTCCCTGCAAAGCGTGTGCCAATAGATCGCGGATAGCACGTCCTCATCCGTCACGCCGTATTCCGCGCGCGCGATCGCCGCGCCCAACGGCCCGTGGATGATCGCAGGCGAGATCGCCAGCAGTTCCTTCACGTCAACACCGTACCGCTCGCACAAGCGTATTTGTTCGGGTATGTTAAACTTAGCGCAGTCGTGAAGCAACGCCGCAAGGCGCGCCTTCCTTGCATCCGCGCCGTAGCGCGCCGCAAGCTCGATTGCGCAGCGCACCGTACCCATCGTATGTTTGTAGCGTTTTTCCTTAAGCGCCCCGCGCAGCTTGCGCTGCTTGCTTTCAAAATCCTCCGGCAAATAAAAGCCTTCCTCATAGATCATGGCTTCCACGCGCGGCGGTATCCATTCGCATACGGGTTGCGCATCTTCTACAGCCTGCCGCACGGCTGTCGAAGAGATATGCGGCCCTTCAAAACGGCTCAGATAGATTTGCGCGCCGCATGTGTCGCGCAGGCGTTCCGCCTCCGCCTCCAAATCTCCATCCACGCCCGAACGTCCCACGCCGATAAAGCCGGTCTCTCGCAGCAGCGTCGCGGCCTCGTGCCATGTGGAAAGCTCCAGAAGCATGTCCGCGCCCACGATGCAAAAAACATCCGCCTGCGGATACTGCGCGTGCAGAGCGCGCACCGTATCCAGCGTATAGCTTTTGCCGGCGCGCAGCAGCTCAAGGTCGCTTGCAAAAAAGCCCGGCATGTCCTCGATCCCCGCTTGCGTCATGGCAAAGCGCGCACGCGCGTCGATCCCGTCGGCGACCTTTTTATGCGGCGGATCCTTTGCCACCATAAACAAAACGCGATCTAGGGCAAACTCGTCCTTGACCGCCGCAGCAACGTCGATATGTCCGTTATGTATGGGATTAAAACTCCCGCCATACAATCCTATCCGCATAAATACAGTATACTCTATTGTATAGTTCCTTCGCAATTGTAAAAAATAAAATCATGAGCGATAGACATACCATGCAGGAATACTATAAGCGCAAGCTATACGGCGGCCGCGGCTTTCTCGCGCGCGGGGTGGATTTCATCTTTCTGCGCGCTGTCATTTTGGGCGCGGGCTATCTTTTCTTCGCGTCTAAAACAGACGCGGCTTCTCTGCGCTGGGTTTTGAACCTTACGCTGCTCGGCCTGATCTGCGTATGCGCGGAGCTGTATAAAAGCCTCCGCATGGATACGTTCAAGCAGCGGGAACGCGCGCGCATCCAGCAGGACTACGCGCGAGAACAGCTTCTGCTGCTGCCGGGGCGGGAATACGCGGCGATGGCACGCGCGCACGCGCGGGCAAACCCGGAAGCCTACCCGCCGGGCTGCCTTATCTTCCCGCTGCAAAAGAGCGAACCCATACAAAAGGACGCCCTGCTTTCGATCCTGCGCGTCGCGCGCTGCAAAGGCTGCACGCAGATCGCGCTGTTTTCCGTTTCGCCCGTAAGCGAGGACGCGTCCGCGCTGCTTGAGAGCACGCCCATCACCATCCAGCCGCAGGGCTTTGCTGTGCTTGGCACTATGGCAAACGAGCGCGGGCTGCTGCTTGATGAAGACGGCATCGATCTTCGCATATTGGAAATCGCCGGTGCGAAAAAAAAGAACCGAAAAGCAAAAGCTGCCTTCGCACCGGAGCGCGTCAAGCGCTACCTGTTCGTGGCGGCGGGGCTTTTCGCGTTCTCCTTCTTCGCGCCTTACGCGCTGTACTACAGGCTCATGGCTATCGTTTGCATAAGCCTTGGCACGCTTTCATGGTGGGTAGGGCGCGGCATGCCGCAGCAAAACCAGAAACTGTAATTTTCCATTGACAAATTGCTTTCAGGGCTTGTCAAGGGGCGCGCCCTTTGACTTCCAACCGAAGTTGACGACATTGTGCGTCAGCTTCGGAAATCCTTGCGCAGCAAGAGTTTCCCGCACTTTGCATCGGCCGTGAACGCAGTGAACAGTTGCAAAGTGTAAACATCGTCAAAGGTCGAACGACCTTTGACGACAAGCGAAGCTATAGGTTGATTTTCGGTTCCTCGTGATTGCGGCGAAAGATCGTGACCTTGCGGCCAAGCGTCTGCACAGGCTCGGCGCGAAGCTTTTCGCATAGGATTTCCGACGCCTCGCGCGCCGTAACGTCGGCGGATTCCAAAACGCTTATCTTAATAAGCTCGCGCGCCTGCAGCGCGTCGTCAAGCTGTGCAAGCAGGTTTTCGCCGATGCCGCCCTTGCCGATCTGAAAGATGGGCTGCAAAGGATTCGCCATGCTGCGAAGCGCCGCCCTTTGTTTTGCTGTAATCATACTACGCTCTCCCTTTAATCTACAAAATCGAATTCCCATTCGCCCATGCGCACGACGCTTTCATCCCCCGCGCCCTTTTGCCGCAGCGCGTCGATGATGCCTTCCCTTTGCAGGAATTGCTGGAAGCGGCGCATGCTCTCCTCATCGTCCGCATAGGTCGTATCCAAGATGTATTCCACGCTGCCGCCCGTCACCACGAATACGTCGCCGTCCCGCTCGATGGAGAAGCCCGGTTCGTAACGATGCGTCTCCGCGATCTCCTCCTCCGCGAAAACATAGCCGCTGGGAAGTGTTGCAAGCACGCGCTGCACCTCGTCGAGCATCGCGTCAAACCCCGAAACCGTCGCCGCGGACACGGGGAATACCTTGACCTGCTCCGGTATAAGCGCGTCCTGCAATCTCGCAAGGTTTTCCGCAGCGCCCGTAATATCCATCTTGTTGGCCGCCACAAGCTGCGGCAGCGCGTACAGGCGTTCGCTGTAAGCTTTGAGCTCCTGCCGGATCTTAAAATAATCCTCCACCGGATCGCGCCCCTCACAGCCGGACACGTCCAGCACATGCACCAGCATCCGCGTGCGCTCCACATGGCGTAAAAAATCATGCCCCAGCCCCGCGCCGTCCGCCGCGCCCTCGATCAAGCCGGGTATATCCGCCAGCACGAAAGTTTGGTTATGGCGCTTGACAACGCCCAAATTCGGCGTAAGCGTCGTGAAATGATAATCCGCGATCTTGGGCTTCGCCGCCGTCAAAACCGAAAGGATCGTGGATTTCCCCACATTGGGAAGTCCCACAAGCCCCACGTCCGCGATGGTCTTAAGCTCCAGCTCCACCTCGCGCTCCAGCGTTTTCTGCCCCGGCTGGGAAAAGCGTGGCGATTGCCTTGTGGGTGTGGCAAAGCGCGCGTTGCCCCTGCCGCCGCGCCCGCCGTGCAGGACGATGCGCGAACGTGCCGGCTCATGCATGTCCGCGATGACGGCGCCCGTTTCCACATCCTTTACAAGCGTCCCCACAGGCACGCGAATGACCAGATCCTCGCCGTTTTTGCCGGAGGACATCTTTGCCCTGCCCGCCTCGCCCGGCGTGGCGCGGTAAAACCGCTGAAACTTAAAATCCAGCAGCGTGTTCATAGCGGGATCGGCATAGAACACCACGTTGCCGCCGCGTCCGCCGTCGCCGCCGTCCGGGCCGCCCCGCTGCACAAATT
>CAZNAL010000011.1:31391-32172 GCA_964571055.1 uncultured Oscillospiraceae bacterium
TTTTCCCGGTGGAAGGACGCGCAGCCGTTGCCGCCGTCTCCCGCCTTGATCACGATCCTCGCCTTATCCACAAATTGCATACGTCTACTTCTTTCCTTTGTCAAACAAACAGTATTCTTTTACGGCGCACGCCGCGCATTGAGGGTTCCGCGCGCCGCACACGCGCCGCCCGTGGAAGATCAGCCAATGGTGCGCGATCGACCACATCTCTTTGGGTATGTTCTCCATCAGCTGCTTCTCCGTATCCAAAACGTTGGCGGCTTTCGCAAGGCCGATACGGTTCGCCACACGGAACACATGCGTATCCACCGCGATCGCGGGTACGCCAAAGGCGTTGGATACGACCACGTTCGCCGTTTTGCGCCCCACGCCCGGCAGCGTCATGAGCGTGTCGCGGTCTTGGGGTACCTCGCCGCCGTAGGCTTCCGTCAGAATCCTACAGGTCGCGATGATGTTCTTCGCCTTGGTTTTGTACAGCCCGCAGCTTTTGATGCGCGCACACAGCTCGTCCTCCGATAGTGCGGCGAAGGCCTGCGGCGTATCATAAAGAGGAAACAGCACTGCTGTCGTTTTATTCACCTGCTTGTCCGTACACTGGGCGGAGAGCATGGTGGCGATCAGCAGCTCAAAGGGGGTGGAAAAAACCAGCTGCGGCGCGGCATCCGGGTGCGATCTTTGCAGCGCGTCCAGCGCTCCCTTGATCCGTTCCGCCTTCGCCGCCTTCGTTTCGCGCATCATATACCTCCCGTCGCTTTTGTTCCTTCATTATACATGCGTACTT
>CAZNAL010000012.1:0-4467 GCA_964571055.1 uncultured Oscillospiraceae bacterium
GTTTTGCCGCCGCTGTTCGTTAGGTATACGCTTGCGATGATAGACGTGGGACTACCGTTTGCGGACAAGTCCACATAGACGCTTTCGCTGCGCGTTTTTTCGTATTCCTCGGCGCTGAAGGCATGTGCGGGCTGAAACACCGCCGCAATCACGAGCAGCATTGCAATCACGCGCATCCGCTGCGTATGCTTCCATCCGCACATATCGATTCCGCTCCTTTCCTATGTTATTCCGCGCTTTTGAGCGACTCCACCATATCGATCGCGCGCACCTTGCGCCGCATCATCACATTCACGAGCAATGAAAACAGGATGGTAAGGAAGAAAGAATACACAAAGCTCATCGTATCCGCCGTGCGCACGAACATCACCATATCCACCTCGCAGGTCTTGATGATAAAGGCGTGCATGTATCTTCCCAGCAATAAACCCGCCGCCGCGCCGATCACCGCAAGCGTATTGTTCTCCCTGAAAATATAATCATACATCTCGCTGTCAAAAAAGCCAAGCACACGAAGTGTGGCAAGCTCCCTTTTTCTCTCCTCGATATTGATGTTGGTAAGGTTGAGCATCACCACAAAGGTAAGCAGCGCGGAGCCTACGATCAGCACCGCCACGATATAATCAAGAATCCCCAGCACGTTGTTCATGTCCTCCATGGTTGTGCTAAGCGTTTTTACGGTATACATGCGCTGATCCTCCAGCAGCTCCTCTACCGCCTGATCCGTCTGCGCCGCGTCCACGCCTTCTTTGAGCGATATGAGGCTGCCGTTATACTCCATATCGCTTTTGAAAACCTTGGCGTAGTAGGCGGCCGTCATATAGACGTAGTGAAACACATAGTTTTCCACGATATCCGAAACGACGACGTCGTATTCCTTGCCGCCCTTGATGACGGTGAACGTATCGCCTTCGCGAAGCGAGAACGTGTCCGCCAGCTTTTCCGTAACGACGGCGCCGTCGTCATGCAGCGTTCGTATTTCACCGTCGCGCAGCAAATTGATCTTGCCCTGCAGAGCGTCGTTGTCGCGCACGCCCAGCACATGCACGCTGCCCATCCGTTTGCTGCCGTGGGACGCGTCGCATGTCACATCCAAACAAAACACGGCGGAATCGATCATGCGCCACGCGGGATTCTCCGTAATAAGGGCGTTCACCTCCTCATACGGCATGGAATCGTAGGTATACGCCTGCAGATCCATGTTCCAAATGCCCGAAAACTGCTTATCCGTAATGCCGAAGATGGAATCGTTGAGCCCGAAGCCCGTTACCAGCAGCGAGCAGCTCCCCGCAATGCCGATCACGCTCATGAAGAAGCGTTTTTTGTAGCGCAGGATATTGCGCGCCGTGACCTTCGCCGTAAAATTCAATCGGTTCCAGATAAAACCCATATATTCGAGAAAAACGCGTTTACCGGCCTTGGGCGCTTTGGGGCGCATGAGCGTGGCGGGCACCGCTTTGAGTGCTGCATAGGACGCCGAAAGCGTCGCGATACCCGTGCAAGCCGCCGACGCTATGATCGCCGCCGCCGCAATATCCACGCGAAACGGCGTTCGTATGGTCGGTATCCTGTACATGATGCCATAGGCGCTCAAGATCACCGTGGGAAGAAGCCAAAACCCGATGACGCACCCCAACAGGCTGCCGCTGATGCAGGCAAGCATCGCATAGGTCATGTATTTTCCCATAATTACGCCCTGCCCGTAGCCCAGCGCCTTGAGCGTCCCCATTTCTATGCGCTGCTCCTCCACCATACGGGTCATGGTGGTTAAGCTGACCAGCGCCGCGACGATAAAGAAGATCAACGGGAAAACATCCCCTACCGCGCCGATGCGTTCCGTGTTGGATTCGTAATCGTCATAGCCCGGGTTTGCCGAACGATCCTCCACATACCATGTGCCCTCCTTCGTATCGCCATAGGCTTCTATCGCGTCCATCACGCGATTTACACGCGCCTTGTAGCGTGCGGAAAAGGCCGACTCCATCTGCGGGTTTTTCACCAAAACCTCCGCGGAGGTATAGGTCGCGCGGAGCATACCGAGCATGGGAAGGCGGTTCCGAAGCTTCATAATGGCGTTGCCGGAGGCATAGGCAAAGCCCATGGAACGCCCGTTGCCGATGCCGCTGTTTCCCCGTTCGTATAGGCCGACATATTTGGGGCTGTAGACGAAGCCCACGACCCGCAGTCTCACAATGCCCGCCTTGCCTTGGAACCGCACCTTGTCGCCAAGCTTGAGCGCATAATCCTCCAGCAGCAGAGCGTCCAACGCGATCTCCTCGTCCGACTGCGGCAATCTGCCGCTATCAATCTCCAACAGGTCGATTTCCTGCGCCGACGATATATCGATGGCATAATCAGCGCGCATTTCCAGAATGCCGCCGGTTTTTTCCTTCTGCTCCTTGATGGGAAGCGAGCGCACGCTTAGATTGATTTCCTCGTCGTTGTAAAGAAGCATCGCGTCCGCTTGCAGGGCGGGCTGCACATATTCCACATTCTCCAGCGCGCGCAAAGCCTTGATATGCTCCTTCGTAAGCCCCTCCGAGCACATCACGGTGATATCCGCCATGCGGCTGCTTTGAAAGAGCGCATCGCCCGCCTCCTGCATATCGGGGCCGGTTGCGCGAATGCCGGCAAAAAACGCTGTGCCCAGCGCGCAGATCGCAAAAATGGACAGGAATCGCGTTCCTGTTCTTTGGATTTCACGCAACAGATTTTTGAACAGCAGCGTATACTTCATTTTACCATTCGATTGCCTCGATGGGGGTGGGCGTTGCGTTATCCAGTATTTCCGACACCGTGCCGTTTCGCACCTTGACGATCTTGTCCGCCATGGGTGCGATCGCCTGATTATGCGTGATGATGATAACCGTCATGCCCGCGTCGCGGCAGGTTTGCTGCAAAAGCTGCAAAACGTGCTTACCGGTTTGATAATCCAAAGCGCCCGTCGGTTCGTCGCAAAGCATGAGCTTGGGGTTTTTCGCCAGCGCCCGCGCAATGGAAACGCGCTGCTGCTCCCCGCCCGAAAGCTGCGCGGGAAAGTTGTTCAGCCGCTCGCCAAGCCCCACCTGACAAAGCACTTTCTTTGGATCCATGGGATTTTTGCAGATTTGAGACGCAAGCTCCACATTTTCAAGCGCCGTAAGGTTCTGCACCAAATTATAGAACTGGAACACAAAGCCCACCGTCTCCCGCCTATACGCCGTCAGCTTCTTTCGGTCATAGGCTTCGATATGCTCACCGTCCACAACGATCTGCCCGTCCGTGCAGAAATCCATGCCGCCCAGTATATTAAGAAGCGTGGTTTTCCCCGCGCCCGAAGGCCCCACCACGATGCAAAGCTGCCCTTTTTCCAAAGAAAAATCCACGCCGGAAAGGGCGTCGATCACGACCTCGCCCATCTTATACTGCTTTGTAACGCCCGTAAGCGAAATATACGCCATCCTATCCTCCTAGCCAAGCCTTACGCCGATGATCTTGGCGCTCTCGCCGCTTCCGTATTTGCCGCGCGTGCCCACCACCAGCATGTCGTTGAACACGGCGGGGGTCGATTCGATACGCGAGCCCATGTCCAAGGAAAACAATTCCTCGCCCGTGCGCCCGTCCAGCAGCTTCATGTTGCCCACGCGGTCGCACTGAATGACATACGCGTTTTCCGCCTCGTCATATACCACCACGGGGGAACTCCAGCAGCCGCCCGGTTGCGTATGCGTCCAAATCGGCTTCCCCGTCTGCTTGCTAAGCGCCATGACGCTGCCGCCCCGCTTGCTTTGTCCGTCTTCCGAATAGGGTATCATCGTGCAGTTGAAGATCACCATGTTTTCGATATTTCCATGCCCTGCATGCGGCGTTCCCAACACGCCCCTCGTATCCGACGGGTCGCCCGTATCGACGGTGGCGCATTGGTTTTCCCACAGGATTTCGCCCGTTTTTCCGTCGTGCTTCCGCTGGTAGGCGATCGCGTTCTCCTTGCCCGAGAGCGTCGCCGTATAGACGTAGAAGGCGTCCTCTTCCGTTTCGATCACGGGGGTCGCGTCGCTTTCCGCCACAATATCCACAGCATACGCCGGGCACATGGTATTCAGGTCGATACATTGTAAAAAGCCGCCGTTATCCGTAAAAAAGCCGTATTGCCCGAAGGCGGCTACAGAGCTTTCGATGCCCCACACGCGTCCCGCCGTTTCGTCATAGTCATCGGCTGTATACCGGTATTTCACCAACGGCTCCGGGTCGATGGTCACGCTTGCAGTTTCGATTGAAAATACTGTATTGAGTTTTACGCTGTAGAAAACGCCGTTTTCTCCCGGTATCAACAGCGTATCCGAAGCCGCGTGTATCAACGTCGCACCGTCGTAGGCCTGGTACGCACGATACGCAAAGGGGTCTCTGCCGCCAAAGCGCCATATCTCGCGGTTTTGGATCAAGGATATGACACGCACCCACGCGCCTTTTCCGTCCACGGTATCCTCT
>CAZNAL010000012.1:4477-30157 GCA_964571055.1 uncultured Oscillospiraceae bacterium
GCCCTGTCCCACATACAGCAGCGGATACCCACGCGGGTCCAGCGTCGCATTTTTCATCACAACGCCGATCTCGATGGGCTCGCGCGTCTGCGCGCCCGTTTGCAGCTCCAAAAAGTAAATGCGGCCGTCCGTTGCCGGGTAAATCACCTCGGTAAAGCCGTCCGTCTGCTTGTATGGATCCGCAACGCCAAGCGTTTGCCGCACCGCGTCGTCCCATTGCACGAGCAGTGGCATGCCTGTCCAGCCCGTGCCTTCCCATACGTCGCCCGCGCTGGTTTTTAAGGAGCCTACGCCCTGCTCCCATTGGCGGGAAAGCGTCTTGTTCGTGATGCTGCGCGTTCCATAGGTGAAATCGTTTCGGTAGTTGTTGCCGGCAAAGGTTGTAACGCCCTTTACGGCCGTATACGCTTCTGCGTCGTCAAAGCGGAGCGTCTGTGGCCTTTCGTATCGCTCTATGATCGCGCCGTCCTGCATGACGGCGCTTTGAAAGCCGTATTGTAACGACGCTGCGCCCACCGCGCTTTCCAAATGAACGTCCGATTCTAGATGCGCGTCCGACGGCGTTTGCACCCCCGCTGTAACAACAGGCGGCGCACTCTGTGCGTCTTGCGCGTTCGTGCGCTGCTGCGCGCGCATCGATAGCTGTAGAAGATACGCCATACAGCCTATCATCGCGAACAAAACAAACAGCATCGACGTGCGTTTCCATAACCGCGCACGCTGGCTTGCCTGCCTGTTGCTGATTCCATGCCCGCGTCTCATGTGAGCACCTTATGGTTCCGCTGTTTCTGTGGATTCCGGCGGTTCCGCAGCCGCGGGTTCTTCCCGCTCGGCGGCAAGCGCCGCTTTCTCCCTTTCGACCGCCTCCGGCGTATCAACAAAGGTCAGCGAGCCCTCCCCGCTTTCAAATCGCGCCGCCGCCTCGCAATGCCCCATCAAAACGACGTCCTCGTGCAGGTCAAAAAGAAACAGCCCTACGCCGCGATCCCCGCCGTCGGCTTCAATCGTCACCGCACCATCCACGATAAGACCGTTGATCTCCGCGCCGTGATAGCTTCCTTCGTTGGCCGCGACAAGTTGCGATCCGTTTCCCATACGCAGTATACCGGCGCATTTTAGGGCGGAATAATACGCGGACGTTTTCGCGCTTAAAAACGCGTTCTCCGAAAGCGTCAGGTCGTTTTTCGTCGTGCGCACGGCGCTCTGCGTCCCGGTAGCCGTAACGCGCGCCCCGGAAGCAAGCGTTACGGCCTTCGCGATCAGCCCGCTCCCCTTTGTGCCGTAAAGCAACATGTCGCTATCCTGCATGACGACGAGATCGCCCACGCAATGCACAGCGTTTGTCAGCGCTTCAATCGTACAAGCTGTGCCGCCAAGCTGCGCGTCGCCCAGGCAGCCCAAACCGTCCGCGCCCGCTACGACCGTAATGTCGTTGAGCGTAAGCGCGGCGCCGTCTTCAAGCCGTATCACGCAATCGCCGCCGCTTGTTAGGCTGTTCCCGTTGCCCTCTATCGCGATGGGCCCGCGCCCCTTGGTAAGCTTCAGCATTTCGCCCGCCAAATCGATCGAGCCGCCTAGAACCGCCGTATCGCCTTCGCCGTTTTCAAAAAAAGCGATCAGATCGGCAGCCGTATAAATTCCCTCGTTCGGGTCGGAGAGATCGATATGGTAATCCTCCGCCTGCTCCTCTTGTACGCTGCAAGCGCACAGCAGAAGCATCAGCAGTATAGACAGCAGCGCTATTCTTTTCTTCATCCGCATCTCCGTATCACGCGTTGGTTTTGTTTTATTATATCATACATCCGCATGCGGCTGCGAGGCGGGTTTATACTGCGCCATGATCGCTTGTGCTGCGCGCAGTCCATCGACGGCCGCGCTGACAATGCCGCCCGCGTAGCCCGCGCCCTCGCCCGCGGGGTAAAGTCCCTTACACCTTGTCGCTTCGCGCTTCTCGTCCCTTACGATGCGTATCGGCGCGCTCGTGCGGCTCTCCACCGCCGTGATCACCGCGTCGTGCATGTCATAGCCCTTGATGCGGCGGCCAAAGGCGCGTATGCCGCCTTGAATGCCGTTAACGATATAATCCGGAAGGCAAGCGCCAAGATCCGCCGTGCGAACGCCCGGCCGATAGGTCGGCTTCACCGCGCCAAGCGATTTGGTAGCGCGCGACGCTAAGAAATCACCCGCAAGACAAGCCGGCGCGATGAAATCGCCGCCGCCTGCCTTATAAGCCGCGCGTTCTATGCTATCCTGAAAGCGCAGCCCGGAAAGCGCGTCGCCGCCGTAATCCGCAGGCGTCACCTGCACCACGATAGCGGCGTTGGAGTTTTCCCCGTCACGGGCGTAATAGCTCATGCCGTTGGTCACGACCTGTTCCGCTTCGGATGCGGACGCGATCACCACGCCGCCGGGGCACATGCAAAACGTATACACGCCGCGCGCGCCCACCTGCTCGCTCAGATGGTACTCCGCGGCGCCCAGGCGGGGATTGCCCGCAAACCTTCCAAATTGCGCTTCATCGATCAGCGCGCGCGGATGCTCGATGCGCACGCCTACGGCAAAGGCCTTGGGCGCAAGCTCCAGCCCCGCAGAAAAAAGCATCCTGTAGGTATC
This sequence comes from uncultured Oscillospiraceae bacterium, assembly GCA_964571055.1. Taxonomy (GTDB): domain Bacteria; phylum Bacillota; class Clostridia; order Christensenellales; family CAG-138; genus JAQVRG01. Next base: position 7,091 of record CAZNAL010000012.1, read on the forward strand.
CCGCGCGCCCTGTCCGGGAGCTAGCACACAGGCCGCGCAGGGCAGACGCGTTGCAAGACCGTTCTCCTGGACGCGAACAGCTTTCAAAACGCCGTCGCATAGCTCGATCCCCGTAAGCGTTGTATTGAAACGCACTTCTCCGCCCAGACGCAGGATCTCCGCGCGCAGGTTCTTCACCGTTTCCTTCAGCTTGTCCGTGCCTACGTGCGGCTTTGCCTGTATGCAAACCTCCTCGGGCGCGCCAAACGAAGCAAGGGTTTCCAAAACCGTTTGCGCGAGCGGATCCTTGATGCGCGTCACCAGCTTGCCATCCGAAAATGCGCCCGCGCCGCCTTCGCCAAACATCACATTGCTTTGCGTATCGAGCTTGCCTGTGGCGCAAAATGTTTCCACGTCCGCCGTTCGGCTTTCCACGTCTCTTCCCCGCTCGATCACGACAGGCCTATACCCGTACCGTGCCAAGGCGTAAGACGCAAAGATTCCTGCAGGCCCCATGCCCACCACGATCACCGGTGCGTCAAGCGGTTTATCGCCCGCAGCAAAAGCAAGAGGCTCCTGCGCCTGCACGCGCTCCACATCGCTTCTCTCTTTCTTAAGGATGCGCGCCTCGTCCTGTCCCGCAAGCCCCAAGCGCAGGGAATAGAGCTGCACGATGTCGTTCTTCTTGCGCGCGTCGGTGGAAATGCGCGCCACGCGCAGGCTTTGTATCGCGTCTTCCGGTACAGCAAGAGCCCTCGCTGCAAGGGTTTTGAGCGAGGACTCGTCCGCATTGAGCGGCAGTTTTAGATTTTTTAACAGCAACGCCATGTTCGAACTCCTAACGTATGGTCACGCTTACGGTTTCCGGTGTGATCGCATAGGTAACCTGACTCTGCATCTCATCATCGGGCAGCTTGAGCTGTATGCGGAAATCAGGTATGACCGTGCCCTTTGCCAAATCCGTCACATCGATATACAAGGTAAGATCGCCCCGGTTGATCTTTTTCAAGAGCGATGTGCCGCCCGTGATGGTCAAATCCGCAGTTTCCTGTCCGAGTTTAACATCTGTGCCGCGCCCCGCGCCGATGATCTTGATCGGAAGTTTTGCAAAATCAAGCTGCTCCTGCTTTTCGCGTATGTCTACATACACGCTTACCAAATCGTCCTCCTTCGTCAGCGTAACGCCCTCCGGGACGATCAGCTTGGCGGAGGCCAACAGGCTTTCACTGCGGCTGGCTAAATCGATATTCTCCACCGTGATCTCGCTAAGCGTATCCAGTACGTCCACCTTGCCGGCCACATCCACCGTCATAGGCGTCACCTGCACCTGCGCGATCTCGTAATTATTGGCAAGGTTATCGGCGCCAAGCAGCGCGGACGCCACGTTTACAGGCAAAGTCTTCTTATGCATGATGGTCTGCTTTACGCTCACCGAGGCCAGTTGTCCATACAAAACGGAGCCGTCCACGGCGACGCCGTTCTCGTCGAGCAGCGTAATATCCATCGCCTCGTTATAGCTTTCCGTGCGGTTTGAAAGATCGATCATGCACATGCCGCGCACGATCCTTGCAATATCCTGCGCGGGTCCCTGCACATCCACCTCCGTCCGGCTCAGCACGGGCTCCGCAGCCCAATAGCCCTCCGGCAGGTCGCGAATGATCTTATACTCGATCGGTATGCGTTTCGTTACAAGATCGTCGATCTCCACCTCCACGGCGTTAGGCGTGGTGCTTTCCACATCGCCCTTGGTGGAGGTTGGATAGATGGGCAATTCGTACACGCCCGCCTCCGTGATGTTGCGCAGGCTGATCGTCGCCTTCACGTCGCCGGATTTCAAATCCGCATATTCCGTAAGCCGCGTATTCACCCGGCTCGATATGCCGGAAAGCACCTCTGTGCGGTTGCCGCGAATGATGAGCTTGCGGGAGATCATGTCCGCCTCGCCTTCAAAGCTGGCAGCGATATTATCCACGGTTTTCACGCGCATGGGGTTTTCGTCCATCATCACATAGCCCCACACCAAAATCGCGAAGAGCAAGGAGATGAGCTTGAGCGCTATGTCCTTCGTGCAGAGATTTTTAATTTTCGTCTGCAAGGCGGAGCTTTCTGCATGCTTATTTTCCATCTTCGTCAGCCCTCCGCTTAAATACGTTCATCAAGGAGGAGGCGTTTGCTTCCTTGGTCATAAACAAAGACTCCAGCAGATCGCGCAAAGCCTTGTCGTCCACGTAGCGGATCAGCTTCGCGTCGCGCGCAAAGGAGATCACGCCCGTCTCCTCGGAAACGACGATCGTCACGCTGTCCGAAACCGTGGAAACGCCCAAGGCCGCCCTGTGGCGCGTTCCCAAATCCCGCGAGATCGTCATATCCTCCGAAAGCGGCAAATAACAGGCGGCCGCGATGATCATGCCGTCGCGCAGAATCACCGCGCCGTCATGCAGCGGCGTGTTGGGTTCAAATATGTTCTCGATCAAAGGAGCGGATACGATGCCGTCGATCTGCGTGCCGGTGCTGATGATCTCCCCCAGCCTCGTTTCGCGCTCGATCACGATAAGCGCGCCAACGCGCCGTTTTGCAAGCCGCATCACGGCCGTATGCAGCTCTTTCACGATCTGATCCGCTTCGGGCTCCAGCTTGCTGAAAAGATCGCCGCTTAATAGCTTCCCGCGCCCCACATGCTCCAGCATTCTGCGTATCTCGGGCTGAAAAAGGATCACGATCACCAATATGCCCGCTGTGATAATAGAATTGAGCAGCCAGCTAAGCGTAGTGATTTGGAACACGTCGCTTAAAATCGCGACGACGAACAGCACGCCTACGCCCTTTAACACCTGATAGGCACGGGTTTCGCGCGTAAGCAGTAAAAGACGGTAGATCAAAAACGCAATGACGAGAATATCGATTGCATCCACCACGCGAAATTGGGACATGCCGCTGCTGATTGTTTTGACTAAAACATCATACGACAAAAGCCGCTACCCGCCTTTCCATTCTTACTGTCTTATTACGATCATGTTAACATTATAACGAAGCGCGCGTGATAGGCCAAGCCGAAAGCGAAACAATTCATTGAAAGTTAACTATGATTTTTCTTCCAGTTCCTTGAGAAGCGCCTCGACCTTGTCCATGGATAAAAGATAGTTCTCGTACTCCAGCGTCATCTCGCACAGCTTTGGGTTGCTCAGTTTTCCCGTACTGCAATACTCCTGCACGCTCACATTGTGCAGCTCGTCCTCCATCATCTGCGCCTTGGCGCGCATGTCGGCCAATTTTTCCTTTGTGATGTATACGGTATCCTCTTCGTGCAATCCGCGCTACCTCGCCTGTTCTTAGTGAAACTCATCTAATCATATGATATGTTTTAACGAGCACTTTGTCAATCGCTTTTAAGCCCTGTTCGCCCTATCCTCTTGTCCTTAGAAGCCCCGTAATCATCCACAGCGTAACAAGCAGCATCGTTATGAGCAAAAGCGCATAGCACACATCGCCGCCGTCGCTTCTTTTGACGGCGTAAACGCAGTAGATCGCGTTATAAACGCTCACAACGATCAAAGAAATCAATACCAAACCCATCTTATTCCATCCCGTTTTTCATATAAGCGTCATGCAGCAAAAGCTCTACGCGAAAATCCGCCTGCATGCGCTGATATTGTTTCTTCCACGCATAGTCGCGCCATGCGTTCACGTCCGTAAAGCAGAGGCTTGCATAGCGACCAAAGCCCAAGGCGTCGCAGTGCATGTCCCGGCAGCTTATAAAGACACCCTGTATGGCGCTTTCCATATAGGCTGTCAACTCGTCCTTAAGCCGCTCCTCCCAAGTTTTAAAAATGTGCGCCGCCTGTGACATGTGCACCTCACAAGTCAGCGGTATATACACATACGCGTGGGGCGTTTCGGAAAGCAGTATTTCCGTCTTCGGCTTTTTCTCCTGCGTAATATGGATAGCGAATATCTGGCCCTCGCTATCGACATAATTGATATAAGCCTTATGCAGTTCGCCGCGCGCCATGAGCAGGTATTTGGTCTCCTCACCGTTCAAAACACCCGTCATGTAGAGCCCGTCAAACAGCGCCGCGCCCATGACATAAGACCGCATGCCGCCCTGCCGCGTCACCCCCTCCGTGCTTCCTTCTTTTTCCTGTGTTTGCGTTTCCGAAGATTTTTTCTCTTCTTCGCCGGGCTTCTCTTCCTGAATACTCTGATCGATCGCGCCAAGCGCCACGACCGGATCGAAGCGCTTCGTCGTAACGGCTTCATAGAACAGCGCATAGTTAAAAAGCGGGGATATGCCCTCGGAACGGTTGTTGTACTCCACGCTGTTTTGTATCTGCGTTAGGCTGGGGCTGCTTTGGGTATACAGCCCCTTTTGAAATTCCGATGCGGAGCCGAGTATGACGAAATACTTCATAGAATGCCGCATTTTCAAGGCGGATTGCGAAAGCCGCAGAAGCTCCTCCATGCCGCCAGCTCTCGCCACCTCCTCCGAAAAGAAAATCGCATCCGTGCGTGAGAAATTCAGCTCGTAAGGAAAGCCTGCCACCACCGTGGTCACCGCTTCAAAAAGCGTATCCCCTTCCGCGCCGATCATCATGCCCGCCTGTTGATCGCCGGAGGCGGACATTTCGCTTGCGGAAGCCTGTTGCATTAAAAAGGAATACGCGTATTTCTTGCTTTTTCCTTTATCCAAGCCGATGGACTGCACATAGCCATACTGGTTGACCGGCTTGCTCTCCAAGCAGCCGCACAGGGGCAGCAGCGCAACGATCACACACGCCAAGGCACATCTACGCATCATGCTGCCTGACCCCTCCCTTCTTTCGCCCTTTACAGCTTTGCAATATCACGGAAAGCAGAGCCGGCGGCAGTATCATAAGTCCGCCGTATTGTCTGATCCAATTTTGCAGTTCCTCAAAGAGCTCAAAGAGCGCTTCGCGCCGGAGCCACAGGATACAGCTTAGCAAAGCCGTAGCTGAAAGCAAGGCGGGGCGTATGTTTTTTCCGCCTGTAGCCTTGCAAAAAAGATACGCGGAGCCGTACAGAAGATACGCGCCGCCCGGAATCGCGCCCATCAGCCATATGAAAACGCCCATCTTGTCCTGCCTGAGATAGTAACCGTTGGAGAGCAGGTTCATATTGATACGAAACAACGGCATGTTCATCTGCGTAAGCTGCTCCGCCGTAAACACAAGCCCCAGCGCCAGCTGCACCAGCATCACCAGCATAAAGGCGATAATGCCCGCAATGATAAGCGTGCGCTTGACGGGAACCTCCCCTTGTAAGGCCTCCGTAAAGGACAGCGTCAAAAGAACGACGGGCAGCATCTGCACAAAGCAACGCAGGCACAGCGTCGCAATCGTGCGCGCGTTATCCCCCGGAAAGGGAAACAGCCTGTAGATCTGATACCCTTCAATCGGTACCAAGAGCGTAATCAACAGCACGACGCCCACCAAGGGCGCTACGCATTTTCCCGTGCGGGCAATGCGCTCCAAGCCGCCCCACGCGATATAGGCAACCGTGAGCACCACCCAGAAGATGATCGCGTTATACTGGCTGGTAGGAAAAACATAGCCGTGCATATCGCTTAAAAAGTGATTAAACAGGCTGCTGCATTGCCACAGCAGCGAAATGGCGACAGCCAGCAGCGCAACGCCGCCCAATATGCGGCCCAGTGCGCCGTGATACAGCGCGACAAGATCATATGCGTCCACGCGCGACATGCACCACCGCAGACCAAGCCCCGCGAGGATGGAGAGCGCAATGCCGGCGGGCATCCATAGGAACGTCGTGTTGCCGGCCTCGTGCACGATCAAGGTGTGCAGAGAAAAAATGCAGCCGGCGGCCATGGCCTGCACGAGTATGCATACGCTTTCCTGTCGTCCGATTCGTCCTTCCAGCATTTTCATAGGCGCTTATTTTCCATCTACGGTATTGGTGTAATCCGTGGCACGATGATGCTGTTTCACAATGCCTCGTCGGATCAGGGGGCCTTTGGAGAAGGTCTTGGGTGAAAAAGGCGTTAAAAAGGGCACACCGTAGGATTTGATAGTAGAAGTATACCCTATCACGATCATGAGAACGGCGGTCAGCGCAAGCAAGCCGCCCAGCCAAGCCGCGATCACAAAAAGCAAGCGCAGATAGGAGGTCGAAATCTGCATCTGGTAATCGGGAATACAAAAATTCCCAAGACCCGAGAGCGCCACGATCGTGAGCAGCACGGCGCTCGCCATGTTGGCGGCGATGGCCGCCTGCCCCAATACCAGGCCGCCTATGATGCCGATCGCTTGGCCGATGCTGCCGGGGACGCGCAAGCCCGCCTCGCGGATGAGCTGAAATACCAATAACAGGAACACCATCTCCGCGCCGATGGAGGAGTATACCATGCGGCGGGAGTAGATGATGGTATTGAGCGCTTCCGAGGAAAGCAGTCCTTGGTGGTGGAGCGCCAGCGCTATAAAATAGCCGGGTAATATCAAGGAGATGAACGCTCCCAGAAAGCGCACAGCGCGCACGAGCGTACCCTGCGGCGCGCGCATATAGTCGTCCTCGGCGCTGCTCATGAGCGCAAAGAGCGTAGTCGGCATGATGTTGGCAAAGGGGCTTCCCTCCAAAAGCACCACAACATACCCTTGCATGATGTACGCCGCCGCCCGATCCGGGCGCTCGGTAGACAAAATTTGTGGAAACAGCGAAAGCTTCCGTCTCTCCGTAAGCTGCTCCATCGTGCCGATGCTGAAGATCGCGTCTGTATCGATGGCGGCTAGCCGCTTCTTTACCTCGGAAAGCAGCGTTTCGTTCGCGATGCTTTCCCTATACGCGATGGCTGTTTTGATGTTGTTCTGCGCGCCGGCGTTTCGCAGCTGGCAAACGAAGTCCTCGCTGCGGATCAGCCTGCGCAGCAGCGTTATGTTCGTACGCAGGTTTTCCGAAAACCCCTCCTGCGGGCCGCGAACTACCTTTTCGTTCTGCGCTACGTCCACACCTCTGTGTTCATACCCGCGCACGTCCAATATAGCGGCTTGGGTGGCGCCGTCCAAAAAGACGACGCACTTGCCGTTCAATACGCTTTCCCGGATCACGTCCCAATCCGCCTCGGCAATCGCGTCGCCTACCGCGAGCACGTTTTCCAGCGCGTAGACGAGCATATCCTTCGTTTTTTCGGGCAGCACGGCGTGCATAGCGTCATGCAGCACAAAATCGTTCACGATCCGCTCGTTGACCATGCCCGTCATGTAAACGCACAGGGCGTTAACGCGTCCGCCCAGTATAAAACGGCGCAGGATGAGATCGGGATTGATGTCGCTCCGAAAATCTTCGCGCACGCGCTTTTCGCATGCCGCAATCGCGGCCGGCACCTTACGCTTATCCTCTTCGGGGGCGTTTTGCTTCGCGCGCCGCAGATCGCCGAAGAAATGCGGCACGCCTTTTTCCGTCTCCAGCAATTCAAAGGGCGCCGGGCGGTTGCCGAAACCCAATATATCAAAAAGACGATCCCAAAAACGCATAGCATCTCCTCTTTTCTCATATCTTGGGCACAGTATCTGCAATACCGCCCCAAAGTATGCAAAAGGGCGTTCCGCGCGATCGCGAAACGCCCTTTGAAGAAACGCTCTTTACTTCCCGCTTTTGTACGCGGATTGCACGCAGGATTGATGCCGGGGACAGGGCTTGCTGGTTTCATGCACCTTGGAGTTCAAAAGATGCACGCAAAAATGCCCGTCAAAATTATTGCTTCGCGTTGGATTGGACATATGCGGCATGGTGTGCATGCTTGCGGCTACCGTTTTTCCGCCATAGGTCACCCAGATCGCGCGCCGGTTCCACGACCATTTCCCGCCGGAAATGCGCTTCATCACCACGGTATCCGCCGCCGTGATCGGTTCGCAGTCCGCGTGATACCAGCCGCCAAAGCGCCGCGCGCGGAAGCTTAAGCCCGTCTTTACGTCCGTTATGGTAAAGCGCGCGCCCTTGTTGAGCCATTCCGCGCCGCCCTTGAACCAGTCCAGCATCACGACGCTTCCCTTCAACTTGGTCAGGTTCGCCGTTTCCTTCTTTAGCTTGTTCGCGCTGTCGTAAATGGCGTTGAGCGTCTTGGGCCCCGCGATGCCGTCCGCCGCCTCCATACCCATCGCCTTTTGAAAATCCAGCACCGCCGCGCGCGTGTTGGCGCCATAGGTGCCCGTGATATTGGTTTTCGTAATAAACCCTCTGTCAAAAAGCTCCTGTTGCAGCTTCTTGACCTCCGCGCCCTCCATACCCATTTCGAGCCTGCTGCCACCCGCCGCCGTGGTGGATTCGGTCATGGTAAGGTACGTCCTGTGGATATAGCCCGGCTGCTCGTTCGCGACCGCAAAATACCATTCGCCTATGATCGCCTTCACCTTCACGCCCTGTCCCGCGTACAGCTTCGCCACCACATAAGCGTCCTGTCCAGGTCCGCCGCGAAGCGTCGCGCCGTCCGTCTGCACATAAGCGCCGCGGCTGCCCGAAGCGTTCACGAACAAATAATCCTTGGAAATATAGCCCACATCGTCGCCATAAAGAATACGATACCAGCCGCCCTCATTGGATATGACCGTAAGCTCCGTCCCCAGAGAGACCTTTGCTAAAACCTCCGCCTCACGATCCGGCAAAACGCGAATGTTGACGTCCTCGGCTGTAACAATGCCCATCTGCGCGTCCCGCGCGAAGGAAGTTTGGCAAAGCAAGGTCAAAGCCGCCAGCAAAAGCAGCAGGCCGCGTTTCAGCTTTCGATGCATGGTATCCCTTCCTTCTCCCGCAGCAGCGCGCCGAGGCGGCACAAATCCTCCCGCAGCACGTCGGACAACGCCGGATTATAGATCACGCTCGCCGGATGATACAGCGGAAACAGCGTATAGGACCGCCCATCGATCTCCACGCGATAAGCCTGTCCGTGCTGTTCGCCCATCCCCGCGCAGGTATCCCGCTTGGCAAGGCACATCAGCGCGCATGTCGGCGTGTTGCCGAGCGTCGCGATGATTTGGGGGCGAACCGCCGCGATCTCCGATCTTAGAAGCGGCAGCCCCGCACGCCATTCCGCCCTTGTCGGCGTCCGGTTGCTCACGCGCGCGCCTTTTTCGTTGGTGGGTCTAAACTTCACGGCGTTGGTAATAAAAACCTCGTCCCGCCCGATTCCGGCAAGCGCGAGCAGCGCGTCGAGCTGGCGCCCCGCCTTTCCGATAAACGGGCGCCCAGCCCTTGCTTCGTCGCCGCCGGGCGCTTCGCCAACGAGCATGAGCGCCGCGTTTTGTTTCCCCACGCCGAATACCGGATGCGCATAATCGCCGCTTCGCTCGTGGGCGCTTTCGCACAGCGCGCGCGCCCATTCGCCGTATAAGGCTTTTAGACTATCCATCGTTGCCTACCGAGACCGGCGGATTCGCGCTGCTGATGACCTCATAATTATAGCGCAGCCGCTCCGTCTCCTGATTGATGCTGCCGTTGTCGCCGGAAAGCACCATGTTTTGCAGGTTCGTAACACCCGCGGTCAGCGTATTCCGCTCCGTATCCGTGATCGTCTGCACATTCTGTAGGTAGTGCTGAATCTCCTCGATCAAATCGTTGGCGCTCGTCACGGCGACGCTTTGCCACGACCCGCCGTAGCCGTATGGCGTATGCAGTGAACAAACGGTATCCGATGCGAATTTTTGCTGCATATACACCTCAGCCGGAAGATCGGTATAGATGAGATTCGCCATATAAGGCGTCATCACCTCGGGCAAAAACTCCCGGAAGGGCGAATCCACATCGATCAGCGCCGCGCAGGTGGTTTGCACATACGCCTGCGGGCAGTACTCTGTGGCTACCTGCCCGGACATGGTGCAAATGTTGGTCATAACGTGCACATCGCACGTCTCCTGCGGCACCGTCGTCTTTTCATACCATTCCGTGACCGGCACACGTCCGTTCGCGTCCTGATAGCACGCCTCTGTGGCAATCTTACCCGAAACCGCGCAGACCGTGCGCCGCACCAGTCCGATGGATACGGGGGAATCCTCCAATATAGGTTTATCCAAGCGGCCGTCCAAGATCTTAGACATGAAGGACTGCCAAAGCGGCGCCGCGTATTTGCCGCCTGTGGAGCCGTTTTTCAGCTTCTGCTCATAATCCTCGTGCCCGATCCACACAACCGCGGTGCAATACGGCGTGACGCCCGCAAAATAGACGCTGCGGTAATCCGAGTTCGTGCCCGTTTTGCCCGCTACCGTCATGCCGTCGATCTTCGCCTTGGTGCCCGTGCCGCGCTTGACGGCGTCCGTCATCATATCAACGAGCATATAGGTCGTGGAAGGCTTAAACACGGCGCGCGTTTTCTGCACCTCCGCGCCGCGAAGGATCACCTTGCCCGTGTCGTCCACCACGCGCGTAAAGGAGATGGGCTCCAAATAGATGCCCGAATTGGCGATCGCGCCATAAGCGCCCGCCATTTCGATGGGCGTAATGCCGGAGGTACCCAGCGCCAAGCCCGAACCGTCCGCGTTGATGCGGGAGGGATCGACGCCCAACGCTTCCAAATAAGCGGCCGACACCGTCGGCGTCACAAAATTCTGCAGCACGCGGGCAGCGGCGACGTTCAGGGACGAAACCAAGCCGCGCCGCAGCGTAATGGGGCCGATATACTTTTCATCGCCTATCGCGGGAAAGCCTTTTTCCGTATTCCATCCCACGATGGGAGACGGGAAATTGTACACGATGCTGCCTGGCGACGCCCCCAGATCCAATGCGGGACCGTATACGGCCAAGGGTTTAATGGAGGAGCCTACCTCCATGGCGCTCTGATAGGCGAGGTTCCACTGCTTTCTTCGGGTGGGCGCGTCGCGCCCGCCCACGACCGCAAGCAGCTCGCCCGTATGCTGGTCGATGATAACGGCTGCCGATTGGGGCTGCCGCACCTCCAGGGTCGTTCCGTCCGCGTTGGATTTGATCTTGACGGCAGCGGACGGATCGGCAAGGCTGGGATACTCCTCCCAGCTTGTGAGGGTTTCCTCCACGGTGTGCTGCATATCCGTATCCACGGTCAGATAGATATGATAGCCGCCTGTACGCAGCTCGTTCTCGATGGCGGTGCGGTTCGCCTTGGTATCCATCAGCTCGCGCTGGGAAAGCATGTGCGTGACCACGTCATAGATCGCGTACTCGATAAAGTAGGGCATATCATACAGCTGCTTCTGTTCGGACACTTCGATGATCTGCACGGTATCGGCAAGCGCCTTGTCCCGCTGCTCACGCGTGATAAAGCCCGCCGTATACATGCGCTCGATCACCGTATTGGTACGCGTATCCGTAATATCCATCTTGTTGCGCCCGTCCGCGTAGGTGCGCGTATAGGTGTTGGCGCGCGGGTTGGTTTCGTAAGGGCGCTGGATCATACCGGCGAGCATCGCGCATTCGCGTATGGAAAGCTCGTTGAGTTCCTTGCCGAAGTAATCCTTCGCCGCCGTTTTAACGCCATAGTTGGAGTCGCCCAAAAAAACGTCGTTTAAATACGCTTCGAGTATTTCATCCTTTTCAAGGATCGTCTCGACCTCAAGGGAAAGATACGCTTCCTGTATCTTTCTTTTATAGGATTGTTCCTTGGTCAATATTTTATTTTTGATAAGCTGCTGTGTCAGCGTGCTGCCGCCGTGCGTATCGGCGTTTCGAAGGGTGTTGACAACCGCCGAAAAGAGGCGCTTGAAATCCAATCCGTCATGCTTGTAAAAGCGCACATCCTCCACCGCGATCACGGCGTTGATCAGCATATCGGGTATCTCGTCGATATCCGCCCAGTCGCGATACTCCATGTACGCAAAAGTGGTGATCAGATTCCCCTCCCTGTCATAGATGAAGGAGGTTTGATCGCTGCGGGTCAGCTGCGAAACGTCCAATTCCGGCGTCGTATCCACATAAGCCTTTGCAACGCCCATGCCCAAGCCGAAGCAGGCTACGCCCACGAGCACGATCACAAGGGCGAGTATCTTGATCGACATAAAAAGAATGGAGAGCAGCAGGGAGCGCTCGCCCGTTCGCGGCACAAGCGTTTCCTCGTCATGATGCGCGCCGGGCGTAAAAAGGTTAACGAAAAACGACCGGATCGTATTCCAGCAGTCCGTAAGCCATTCCTTTGCTTTTTCAGGAAATTTCCCGTTATCTTCCATACTTGTCGCCTTTCCGATTTTCCCCGCATAAGTATAGCATAGAAAATCCTTCGCCTCAACCGTTGGCACGGTGCGCGGCGCTTAGATTTAACCCAATATTCACATTTGCCGGAGGGATGGATTCCATGGAGCAGGAAGTGATCGTTCGCAAAACAAGCCTTTGCAAGCGGCGCGCGCTGATGTTCGCGCTTGTCGTTGCGCTGTCAATCATCGCTCTGTTTTTATACCTCAACGCGAATATGCGTCCCGCCATCATCGCGCAGGCGGAATCCAAGATCCGCGCCGCTTCCGCCAAAGCCATGAACGACGCCATACTCTCCGCCATGGACGACGACAGCGCATACGCGGAGCTTGTCAAGGTGCAGGACGACGGCAACCATGTATATCTCTTGCAAGCAAACACCCGCAACATGAACATGCTGGCGGCCGATTGCGCGGAGGAAGCGCAGCGCCGCATCGCCTCCGTGGGAGAGCAGGGCATCTCCGTATCGTTGGGCACCATCACGGGCATATCCTTTCTCGCGGGACACGGGCCCTTGCTGTATGTCAGCTTCACGCCGGTGGGAAGCGTGCAAAGCGCCTACAGTTCCGAATTCGTTTCCGCCGGTATCAACCAAACGCTCTACAGGGTGAATTTGCAGCTTTCCTCCGCCGTGAAGCTGATCCTTCCCGGCTTTACGGAAACGGTGCATGTCAACGCGGAGGCCGCCATCTGCGAAAGCGTTCTTGTAGGCGAGGTACCGCAGGTTTACACCAACGTCGCCGACGAGAAGGATATGCTCAACCTCATCCCCACAGACGTCCCTTAAACCCGTCTTGTGCTGCGTTTCACGTGTGTGCTATACTGTACGCATGCGAAAAAAAGTCCTTTTAACGTTTTTATGCGCGCTGCTGCTGCTTCCGTCGCTCTCGTTGGCGGAACCCACACCCAGCCCGGACGGTACGCCGGAAGCGCAACAAAGCGATCTTATCACCTATCGAAGCACGGGCGAGCGCGTCGTGCGTATTCAGCTTAGGCTTCGGGAGCTTGGATATTTCAACTATAAACCCACGGGCAGCTTTCAAAACATGTCCGTAAAAGCGGCCATCGCTTTTCAGCAGATGCAGGTGGACGCAAATGGTCAATCCATCATGGCAGACGGCACGATTGGCGCGCAGAGCATGGACATCCTTTTTTCACACACCGCCAAGCGCGTCGATATTACCGCGTCCATACCCTTTGGTCCTCAGCTTACCGGTACGCCATCGCTCGTAGGCGCCGCCGTTTCATGGAACGAGGTCAAAGAGCTTTTGAGCGAAGGCTCCGCCTACACCTTTACCGATTTCAATACAGGCAGTACCTTTTCCATGAGCCTTGTAAGCATCAACGCGCACGCGGAGATGGAATGTGTTACGCCCGCGGATACGCAGGTGTTTTTAAGCTCTTTTGGCGGCGCGTTCAATTATTCCAAGCGTCCTGTCGTCATGCATGTGGGCGAACGGCTGATCGCCGCGTCCATGCAAGGGCAGCCGCACGGGCAGGATACAGTGTCCGGCAACGATATGGACGGCCATGTTTGCGTTTACTTTTCCGAAAGCCTGTCCCATGTAGGCGCCTTGCCCGATGTGGAGCACATGAATCAGGTGCGCAAGGCTGCGGGGCAATAAGCGATGCGTTCATGGATACGACAGCGTTCGGCTGTAAACCATAGGTATCAACGATGAAAGCGAGGAATTCCATGCGTATTCTTGTAACTGGCGGCGCCGGCTATATCGGCAGTCATACGGTACTCGCCCTGCTCGACGCGGGCTACGACGTACTGATCGCGGACAACTACGTCAACAGCAAGCCGGAGGCCTTGCGCCGCATCCGTAAGCTTGCCGGCCAAGACGTCCCCTTCGTTCTTTGCGACTTGCGAAACGAAGCGGAAACGCTGCAGCTTTTTGCCGAAAACCCGGACATTGAAGCTGTGATCCACTTCGCGGGCTTAAAGGCCGTCGGCGAATCCGTTCACGAGCCGCTTCTCTATTTTGACAACAACCTGAAATCCACGCTGAATTTGCTCAAAGCCATGCGGGAATACGGCGTGCATTCGTTTGTATTCAGCTCCAGCGCCACGGTTTACGGCGATCCCGCAGCGCTCCCCATACGCGAGGACGCACCTCTGCATGTTACAAGCCCTTACGGGCGCACCAAACTCATGATCGAGGAGATTTTGTGCGACGTGGCGTATGCCGATCCCTCCCTCCGCGTCTCGATCCTGCGGTATTTCAATCCCGTAGGCGCGCACCCCTCAGGCATGATCGGTGAAGACCCCAACGGCATTCCCAACAACCTCATGCCCTTCATCGCGCAAGTCGCCGTGGGAAAGCTCGACTGCCTGCCCGTTTACGGCGATGATTACGACACGCCGGACGGCACGGGCGTCCGCGACTATATTCATGTGTGCGATTTGGCGGAAGGGCATGTATCGGCGCTCAAGGCGCTGACCGCGCCCGGCGTATATACCTTTAATCTTGGCACGGGACACGGCTATTCCGTGCTCGACATCGTGCACGCCTACGAAACGGCCTGCGGCCACGCCATCTCCTATGCGATCAAGCCCCGCCGTTCCGGAGACGTCGCCGCCTGCTTTGCAGACCCCGCCCACGCGCGCGAGGGGCTACATTGGGAAGCGACGCGCGGCCTTGCCGACATGTGTAAGGATAGCTGGAATTTCCAGCACAACAACCCGGACGGGTATAACGACGACTGAAGGCAAACAAAAAAAGCTCCGTTTATTTCGGAGCTTTTTTGCTTTTTCTAATTCACCGTTTTATCCGCTATATTGGGAAAAAGGGGATTAGCCAAGCTGTCATGCGCTTTCGCGCGGTTGTTGAGGAACCGAAGGCTTACCTAAGTCCCTGCTCTTTACGTGCCTGGAAGCAAGCGGAGCAATAGATCGGGCGATCATCCTTAGGAAGGAACGGGATCTTGGTGGGAGCACCACACTGTGCGCACACAGCGTCATGCATCTCACGCTCGCCGTTGCGCTGGCTCTTGCGCGCGTTCCTGCACTCCTTGCAGCGAATGGGCTCATTCTGGAATCCCTTTTCCGCATAGAACTCTTGCTCACCCGCGGTGAAAACGAATTCCTTGCCGCAATCCTTGCATACCAAAGTTTTGTCCTCGAACATTGTGTTTTTCCCCTTGTAAGAATATTTTTTTAGTTCATCACAGCCTTGGCTGACCTGGTCTTTGACCCCACACTCGCCGACCGGAACTCTCGCTACTGGACGTTTCCGTCTCCCACTACCCATTCTCTCGCCGCTTGCGCGACGGTCGGACTTACTTCTAAGCCGCACCGTGCTCACCGGTATTTTACCGGCTTACGTGGATCGCTTCGCCTGCGACTGGCATCGACTTGCAACCACAGACCCAAAGCATATGATTAACCTTGTCTATTATAACGGATTCGCACAAAAAGCGCAACTCTTATTTTCTTTACTTATGGCAAGCTCAACGCGCGGACATGTCCTCATAGAGCGCCCGAGGCCCGCCGACATACTTGGGACGCGTGCGCGCCATGGTAAGATTGGCTTGTCCGATCCTGCGCGTTTTCGCGTGGACGGGCACGACCACCGGATGCATATGCATGCCGATCAGCGTGCCGCCAATATCCATACCCGCCGAAGCCTTTCCCCGCAGATCCTCCACCATGACGGGGTCGGAAAACATCTCGTAAGCAAGCGCCGCAAACGCGCCGCCCGCGTGCGGCTGCGGCTTTACCCACACCTGCTGCAAATCATAGCGCTCCATGCATGCACGCTCCACAACAAGGCACCGGTTGAGGTGCTCGCAGCATTGCGCCGCAAGATAAAGACCCTTTTCCCGCAAAGGCGTCAGCACAGCTTCCATGATCGCCGCGGCAGCCTCGGCGCTGGACGCGGAACCTATGCGCTTTCCCATCACTTCGCTCGTGGAGCAGCCGATCACAAGGATATCGCCCTTTTTCAGCGTATCCGCCGCTTCCAAAAGCTCTGTCAGCGCCGTTTTTGCCTGTTCCGTAATCGCAATGTCCATTTTTCGTTCCTCCGTTGTCAAAAGCTAACTTGCGTTTATTATACTACAAGTCTTCTCTTTTTTCATTGGATTCTCTCGTCCGCATCCATGCGTTTTTATTGCATGGCCGCCATCTCCTCCCGCAGCGCCTTGATGATATGCTTTTCCAGCCGCGAAATGTAGCTTTGCGAGATGCCCATCATGTCGGCCACCTGCTTCTGCGTGTATTCGACGCCCTCGCCAAGCCCAAAGCGCAGGCGCATGATCAGCTTTTCCCGCTCGCTTAGCTTTTCCATCGCAAGGCACAAAAGCTCTTTGTCCACCTCCTCCTCGATGCCGCGGCAAACCACGTCCTCCTCCGTTCCCAGTATGTCCGAAAGCAGCAGCTCATTGCCGTCCCAGTCCACGTTGAGAGGCTCATCCAGTGAAACCTCCATCTTGAGCCGCGCGTTACGGCGCAAGTACATCAGTATTTCGTTTTCGATGCAGCGTGAGGCATAGGTAGCAAGCTTGATCTTTTTCCCCGGGTCAAAGGTATTCACGGCCTTAATCAAGCCGATCGCGCCAATGGAGATCATATCCTCGATGGGGATGCCCGTGTTCTCGAATTTTCGCGCGATGTACACGACCAGACGCAGATTGCGTTCAATCAGCATTTCCTTGACGCTCTCATCCCCCGCGCCAAGGCGCAGCATGCTCTCCGCCTCCTCCGCCTTGGAAAGCGGCGGCGGCAGAGCGTCTCCCGTGTTGATATAGGCGATTTCGCCGCACAGCTCCAAGGCTTCATACAGTTTTTCCAACATTCGATACAGAAGCACGCGCATACCTTCCCTTCTTTTTTCTTCCATCCGTATTGCGTATCCTACGGTTGTCCCAGTACAGGCTGTATCGCAGCCGGAAGCATGGCGCACGAAAGCGGCTGCAAAGATAGCGCCAGCAGCGCGTTGACAGGCGCGCCGTCCAAGGTAACGGCGTCCGGCTTCAAGGCATAGAGAATACCCTTCCCCTGCACGGTAGCCGCCGGAACGGGAATGCGCGCGTACGCAGTAAGCTCGGGCACATAGGCTACGATCACGGGAAAACCGCTTACGGGCTCCAAAAGCGTGTTGCCCGTATCCACACGCGCGCGCAAAGCGTAGACCTGACCGCCGTAGGCTACGCAAAGCCTTTGAAGGGGCGCACCCTCGCGCCTTCGAAGAAGCCGCGGCAGATACGCCGCCGCGCACGCGCCGACAAGCGCCCAGCGAAGCGGCAGCGCATCGGCGTCTATACAAAACGCGTAGGTCAGGGCAAAAAACATACCGCCCGTCAAAAAAGCGGCAATCAGCACGCATACAGCCGCTTTTGCATACAAAACGGCGCTCCTTCCGTTTGGCAGCGCGAACGCGAGAACGCCCGCGCACAAAAGCTTCCATGTCCAATGCCGCAGTATGGGATAAGCAAGCGCGGCGCACGCATAGAGGGAGCCAAGCAAAGAGAGGCTCACAACACGCCACGGGACGCATGGCCGTCCGCCCAGCGCGCAGGCGATTCGGAGGATCAAGAGGTTCATCAGCAGATTATCCAGCAGGAACAGCTCGATGTACATGGCTTACTCTAGCATATGCGTTTGCATCGATCGTGTAGAACCACAGGCATATATATATGGATTTGTTGTCAATTATTTTGCGTTGACAAAGGCGGAACATTCATGTACAATGACTGGCAATACGAAGGGAAGGAGTCCATATACATGCGTAGAAGCGGTATTTTCATGATGATGTGCGGCATGATGATGCGAGGGACTGCCTTTTCTTTCATGGAGGCGCCGCCGCTCTCTTAGCGCGCAGCGATCCAATGTAAGCAACGGGCAGTCTAAGCATAAAAGCTGGGCTGCCCTTTTTATATATCTAAATATCTTGCATAAGCAAAAGGAGATGTGAACATGCAGCATTACAGAACCGACACCAACTGCGTACAGGGAACTTACCGGCCAAAGAACGGCGAACCGCGCGTTTTGCCCATCTGCCAGAGCACAACCTACAAGTACACCTCGGCGGAGGAGCTTGGGGATCTTTTCGATCTCAAGGTAGACGGACACATGTATTCGCGCATATCCAATCCGACCGTCGATGCCGTGGAAAAGAAGATCAGCCTGCTCGAGGGCGGCGTCGGCGCCATGTGCACATCCTCCGGGCAAGCCGCCACGCTGCTCGCCGTGCTGAACATCGCTTCCGTCGGCGACAACATCGTAAGCCTTTCCGCCATCTACGGCGGTACGCTCAACCTGTTTACCGTGCGGCTCAAGCAGTTTGGTATTGAGGTGCGCTTTGCAAACGCCGCCGACAGCGACGAAACGATCGACGCGCTTTTTGACGAGCGGACGCGCCTCGTCTTTGGGGAGACCATCGCAAATCCGGCGCTTGACGTGCTGGATATCGAGCGCTTTGCCGCCATCGCGCACGCGCACGGCGTGCCCTTGATCGTGGACAATACCTTTGCGACCCCCATCCTCTGCCGTCCTTTTACCTTCGGCGCGGACATCGTGACGCACTCCACCACCAAATACATGGACGGACACGCCACCGTGATCGGCGGCGCGATCGTGGACAGCGGGCGTTTTGACTGGGGCGCTTCGGGAAAATACCCCGAACTGACGCAGCCGGACGAATCCTATCACGGCGTCGTCTATACGGACGCCTTCAAGGAAGCCGCCTATATCACCAAGGCGCGCGTGCAGCTGATGCGCGATCTCGGTTGTACCCCGCAGCCGCTGGCGGCCTTCCTTCTCAATCTAGGGCTGGAAACGCTCGCGCTTCGCGTGGAGCGGCATTGCAGCAACGCGCTGACCATCGCGCAGCGTCTTTCGCAAAGCATGCATGTCGATTGGGTGAAATACCCCGGCCTCGCCGATTCTCCCTTCTACGCGCTTTCGCAGAAGTATCTTCCCAACGGGCAAAGCGGCGTGATCTCCGTAGGCGTCAAGGGCGGCCGCAACGCGGCGGTGAAATTCCTCAACAGCCTTGAACTTGTCAACATCGTTGTGCATGTGGCGGACGCGCGCTCCTGCGCGCTGCATCCTGCAAGCACCACACACCGGCAGTTAACGGACGAACAGCTTCGCGCGGCGGGCATAGGGCCGGAGCTTGTGCGTATTTCCATCGGCATAGAAAACGTCGAGGATATTTGGGCGGATATCCAACAGGCGTTGGAAAAGGCCGGGCGCTGACGCCATGCCCATCAAGGTTCCCGATAAGCTGCCCGCCATCGATACGCTCCACGCGGAAAACATCTTCGTGATGCAGCACACCCGCGCCACGACGCAGGATATACGCCCGCTGCAGGTGCTGCTTCTCAACCTCATGCCCACCAAGATCGCCACGGAAACGCAGCTTGCGCGGCTTTTGAGCAATACGCCCCTGCAGGTGGAGCTGGAGCTTATCTACACGCGCAGCCACGAAGCCAAGAACACCGCCAAGGAGCATCTGCTCTCCTTCTACAAAACCTTCGAGCAGGTGAAGCACCGCAACTTTGACGGCCTTATCATCACAGGCGCGCCCATCGAGCACCTTCCCTTTGAGGAGGTAGAATACTGGGACGAGCTTTGCGAAATCATGGAATGGAGCAAGCGCCATGTGTATTCGACGCTGCACATCTGCTGGGGCGCACAGGCGGCGTTATACTATCACTACGGCATACAGAAATACCCGCTTGCGGAAAAGCTTTTCGGCGTGTTCCCACACATCGCCGAATATAAGAACTCCATTCTCCTGCGCGGTATGGACAACGTATTTATGGTGCCCCACTCCCGGCATACCACCGTGCGCCGCGAGGATATCGAGGCCGTCCCGGCGCTGCAGATCATCGCCTCCTCGCCGCAGGCCGGCGTATACGCCATAAAGACCGCGCACGGACGGCAGGTTTTTCTCACGGGGCATGTGGAATATGACGCGGATACGCTGGGATTGGAATACCAAAGGGACAAAAACGCGGGCAAGCCCATTCGCGTACCCGAAAACTACTACCCCAACGACGACGATACGCAGCCGCCCACTGTCACGTGGCGAAGCAGCGCGCACCTTCTGTTCTGCAACTGGCTCAACTACTTTGTGTACCAAGCCACGCCCTACGACATCGCTTCCATCGGATAATAAACCGAGCCGCCCTTCGGGCGGCTCGGTTCAGCTTGTCGACAAAGGGCGTTCGACCTTTGTCGATGTCTGAAAGTCGAACGACTTTGGCAAATTTCCATACTACAGCAGCACGATCCCGTGCTTTGCGCACACTTTAAGGGTTTCTTCGTCCCATATGGAGGATTGCACCTCGCCAATGTGCGCCTTCCCCATCAGGAGCATACAAATGCGGCTCTGCCCGATACCCCCGCCGATGGTGAGCGGAAGCTCGCCGTTTAAGAGCATCTTATGATACAAAAGCTCCCGCCTGTCGTCGCAGCCGGCGATGGAAAGCTGCTTATCCAGCGTTTTCGGATCCACGCGGATGCCCATGGAGCTTATTTCCATCGGGCAATCCAGCAACGCGTCATAGAACAAAATATCGCCGTTTAACGTCCAGTCGTCATAGTCGGGGGAGCGACCGTCATGCCGCTCGCCGTTGGAGAGCTTGCCGCCTATCTGCATAAGAAAAACCGTGGGGTGCGCCTTGACAAGAAGATACTCCCGCTCCTTGGGCGTTTTATCCGGATACATATCCAAAAGCTCCTGCGCGGTGATAAAGAATACGTCGCGGGAAAGCTCCGTCGTGATATGCGGATACCGCGCCTTAAGAAGATCCAGCGTATCGCAGACGCAATGCACGATGGCGCGCACGGTGTTTTTGAGCATGGTTTCGTTGCGCATATCCTCTGTGATGACCTTCTCCCAGTCCCATTGATCGACATAGATGGAATGCAGATTATCCAGCTCCTCGTCGCGGCGGATGGCGTTCATATCGGTATAGAGCCCCTTGCCCGGACGAAAATCGTAGCGGTAGAGCGCCATGCGCTTCCATTTTGCCAAGGACTGCACGACCTGCCCGTCCTTCCCGGTTGCGGGAATGTCAAAGCTGACAGGACGCTCTACGCCGTTGAGGTTATCGTTCAAGCCCGTAAAGCTTTCCACAAACAGCGGCGCGCTGACGCGTTTCAGATGCAGCGCGCGGGAAAGGCTCTCCTGAAAGGTCCTTTTGATAAAGCTTATCGCGTCCTGCGTTTCGTATAAGCTCATGTCGGCTGCGTAGTTTTCCGGGATCACGGTTTTGTTCATGCTGCCCACCTCTTTCTTCCCACATTCAATTTTAAAACTTGAAAAATAGAATATACGCATTTGTGCCGCTTTGCAAGTGAAACTTATAGTTGCGCCTTCTTTGTTCCCCCTGCCGCCCGCGCGCCGAAAACGCAGTTTTCATGCCGCTTCCGTATTGACGCGGCCCCTGGCGAATGGTAAACTTCATTAGTAAGCCTTGCCATACTTTTTTTCTATTTTGCCATTGGCTGCTCTTATAACAGAAGGGAGTTCACATCATGCTTTATGATCTCATCGTGCTGGGCGGCGGACCCGGCGGTTATCTCGCGGCGGAGCGCGCCGGACACGCCGGACTTTCGGTGCTGTGCATCGAAAAGAACGCCTTGGGCGGCGTCTGCTTGAACGAAGGCTGTATCCCCACAAAAACGCTGCTGTATTCCGCGAAACTGTTGGATGGTGCCGCGCATGGCGAAAAATACGGCGTTTCGGCCGAGGGGCTCAAGCTCGACCACGCCAAGGTCGCAGCGCGCAAGGATAAGGTCGTGAGAACCCTTGTCGCCGGCGTAAACGCCGCGCTCAAGGCAAACAATGTTACCGTCGTCAAGGCAAACGGCGTTATCGAAGAGCGCGCCGCTGAAGGCTATACCGTGCGCGCGGGCGACGACGTGTGTACCGGCAAGCGCCTTATCATCGCGACGGGCTCCTCTCCCGCGGTTCCTCCCATTCCGGGGCTTCGGGAGGGCTTGGAAAGCGGTTTTGTCATGACAAACCGCGAGACCTTGCAGCTCAAGGAAATCCCCGAAAAGCTAGTCGTGATCGGCGGCGGCGTAATCGGCTTGGAAATGGCTTCCTATTTTAATTCCGCAGGCTCCAACGTGACCATCATCGAAATGCTGGATCACATCGCCGGCGCAAACGATGCGGACTTGGTCGCGATCCTGCAAAAGAACTACGAAAAGAAGGGCTTGACCTTCCATCTTTGCGCCAAGGTGACCGAGGTCAAAGCCGACGGCGTATGCTATGAAAAGGACGGCGAAGCTTTGTTCGCGCCCGCCGACAAGGTTCTTCTATCCATCGGGCGCAGGGCAAACACCCGCGATATAGGCTTGGAGAACATCGGCGTAGCGCTTGAGCGCGGCGCGATCGTCACGGACGCGCAGCTTCGCACCAACCTTCCCGACGTTTACGCCGTTGGCGACGTCAACGGCAAATCCATGCTCGCGCACACCGCGTACCGTGAAGCCGAGGTCGCTGTCAACACGATCCTAGGGAAGCAGGACTGCATGCGCTACGCCGCCATCCCCGGCGTGATCTATACGAACCCCGAACTGGGCGCGGTGGGCGAAACGGAAGCCTCCGCCGCGGAAAAGGGTCTTGCCTTCGACGTGGTGAAGATACCCATGCGCTACGCGGGGCGGTACCTTGCGGAAAACGAGGGCGGCGACGGCATACTCAAGCTGATCGTCGATAAGGAAAAGCAAACCGTGCTTGGCGTGCAGGCGCTTTCCAACTATGCCAGCGAGTTTATCGCCACCGCCGTTACGTTTGTGGAAACGCAGATGCCTTTGGAGGAGATCAAGAAGGTCGTTTTCCCGCACCCGACCGTGAGCGAAGCCATCCGCGAAGCCATATTCCAATACTAGAGTGTGTTTCTAAATGCATTAAAGTCTAGAAGGGGAGAATAATATACAAA
>CAZNAL010000013.1:0-29934 GCA_964571055.1 uncultured Oscillospiraceae bacterium
CCGCGAGGCTCTCATTGAGGACGGCAGAGTACTGCATACGGCTTTCACGGATTTCGGCATCATCGACAAAGAGGTTGCTGAAATAATAAGTGAGATTGAGGTTCTTTCCGGGCTAGTACAAAAGCTGGTAGACGTGAACGCCAGCACCGCGCTTGACCAGACGGAGTACCGAAACCGCTATGACGGCTACGTTGACCGCTACGACAAAGCAAAAAAGCGTCTGGGAGCGTTACGGGAACAGCGTCAGTTGCAGGAGCTCAAGGGCGATATTCTGAGCGGCTTCCTCTTTGAGCTCGGCGAACTGTACGACCTGCCGATGGTGTTCAAGGAAGAAACATGGAATGCGCTGGTAGACCATGTTACTGTCCACGAGGACGGCAGAATTGTTTTCGCCTTCAAGAACGGCACCGAGGTCACTGAAATGCTGTAACTATTTACATCGGTTGAATCGAGGGCGCTCTATGGTAAACTAATCAAAAAACGATAGCCAAGTCAAAAAACGAATTGCAGCACATATTGTGGTAGTAATATGGCAGTACAAGTTCTGATAAGCACTATATATTGTGGTGCGTAGACTATGGTGGGTGTATTAATTTGATGAAAACTCCAGTATTACAGTCTTTTTCGTGCATAAAAAAACGTTAAGGCAACTGATACGATTGTATCAATTGCCTTAACTGCTTTGGTGCCGGAAGTGGGACTTGAACCCACACGGGTTTAACCCCAACGGATTTTGAGTCCGTCACGTCTGCCAATTCCATCATTCCGGCTCGAACAAGATGTATTTTAACATAGGCGTGCTACGTTTGTAAATGACTTTTTTATAAGCTGCGCCGCTTCGCTATTCGTTATCGATAACGGGTGAAGCGCTGGATTTCTTTTCCGTTGCGCGTGATGCGCTCATTCCACATAGCGGCGGGACGCACCCATATGCCACGGCTGCCGTATTCTGCCTGATACACGACCATGGGTTCCAAGGTTTCCGAATGGAGCGCAAGGTAAAGTAAACGGTAATCGCGTCCCTTGAAATGGCGGTAAGGTCCCGGTGTAAGCGCATCGGAAGCAAAGCTGAGCGTTGCGTCCGTATTTTCGCGGCACAGATCCAACAAGACCGCCGCAAGGGAAGAAAAGAGGGGCTGAGGCATATATTCGGGGTTTTGAAAGAGAATCTCAAACGGATGGCAATACTCGGAAAGCACGTCGTGCAGCGCATCGAGATTGCGGCCGTAATAGGCGGGTGTGGAAAAAATTTCCTGAAGGACGTCGTGCATGGCCTCACGGGTCTGCATGCGTTTTCCATCCAAGATATAACGCGTCATAATGGTCTCCTTTATCAATAGAGTTGCGTGAAGGTGTTATAATGATCGTCCGTATAATAGATGAAACCGTCGCTGGAATAGAGGATGCGCTCGGCGCCGCGATAGCCACCCGTATAGTTCACATCGCATTCATACCATTTTCGGCCCTTCGCCGTGGGAAGCGTTCCTTCATAATTGCTGAAATAATCGCCGCCGATGCTCATGCCGGGCGCGACCCTTTGTAGGTTGCCCTTTGCAGCGTCCCAGCCCAGCGCCTTTGCCTTGGCTTTGGTGATAAAGTTGGGAGGAAGCTCGCCATATTCGTGCAGGTAGCGCGCGACGTCTTCGGGCGCTGTATAGGCGTTGCCGTAGGCAACCGCGCTGCCGTCCTGCGCTTGCTGCGGCGTTTGCGTAGGCGTTGCTTTGGGCGTTTTTTCAGCGCCGGGGGTGCTTTCCGCGTCGGGTGGGGAGGTCCAAAGATCAAGGCTGGGGGATGTGGCCGCGCCTTGCGGCTGCTGTGCTGCATACTCCTCCAACAGAAGCTGTGCCGCTTGATTGAGCGTTTGGCTTGCACAGCCCCAAAGCGAGAGCAAAAGGCATAGCGCAAGCGAAAGAATAAGGCAGCGTTTTACGATCCGCATCAAGCGCTATTCCACCTCCGGCAATTTGCATACGTCCACCCAAGCCGTGGCGTTCGAATAACGGAAAAGCTCGTCGCAGGAGAGTTCAATCGCGCTGTTGCTGCTGCCACAGGCGGGAAACACCGTATCGAAACGCTTCAGGGATTCATCAAGATAAACGCCCAACACCGTATCCTTTACGGCAAACGGGCAAACACCGCCCACGCCGTGCCCGACAAGCGCCAAGACTTCATCCGCGGAGAGCATGCGCGCCTTCATGCCGAAGTATTCCTTGAATTTTTTGTTGTTGATTTTTGCGTCGCCCGCGGCGAGCACGAGTATGCAGCCGTCGTCCTTTCGGAAGGAAAGCGTTTTCGCGATCCGCGCGCCCTCCACGCCGACCGCCTGCGCCGCCAGCTCCACCGTAGCGCTGGAAACGTCAAATTCCAGCACTTTGTCTTTCATACCGTGCTGTGCAAAATATTCGCGGACTGCATCGATTGCCATGATAAGCTTCTCCTTATGTGGGAAATATTCTACATATTATAACATTCGCGATAGCTTTGGACAACGCATAAAAAGTATGGTATATTGATTGGGCTAAGGATACAAGGAGGATGGACAGATGGGAGAAACCAGCATTTGGGGATATATCGCGCTTGCGGCTGTGGTACTGGGCTTTGCTTACGGTATTTGGAGGCAGAAGCGCAGAGAACAGAAAAAAGCCGAACAGCTTGCGGCTAAGGGGCGTATCGCGGAAAACACGGACGAGAAAGAATAACTCAATCTGTGGTCAGCAATCTTTCAAGCGCTTTCTGCGCTTGATCCCACGCTTCATAGAGCAGGTCGATCTCGGCCTGCTTTTCGTTTGCTTGTACGGATAAGGTTTGCACCTTGGCGTAATCGGTAGCGGCTGCGGCCATAGCCTTTTGCAGCGTCGCAAGCTCCGCCTCGGCGGCGGTGACGCGCGCCTCCGCGCGCTGTACTTCGCCCTTAGCAAGATTGATTTCATTCTGCCGCTGTTTCATAGCCTTATAATCGTTAGGCTTCTCAACGGCCTTCGCTTCCTCGGCCACGTCGCTTGCATCCGCCATGTAATCGTCGTAGCCGCCGATATGCTCAACCAAACCATCCTTGCGCATCACGAGCACCCGGTCTGCCAAGCGATTGACCAAATACCTGTCGTGCGTGACGATCAGCATCGTGCCTTCGTGCTCCTCCAAGGCGTTTTCCAAGGCCTCGCGGGAGGCGATGTCCAAATGGTTTGTCGGTTCGTCCAGCAGCAGAAGATTCGCGCCGGAAAGCATGAGCTTAAGAAGCTGGATACGCGCTTTTTCACCGCCGGAAAGCGTAGAGACTTCTTTATCGACGTCGTCGCCGCGAAACAGAAACGCCGCCAGCGCGCTGCGCGCTTGTGCGTTATCAAGCTTGGGGTACGCGTCGTTGATCTCGCCAAGAACGGTGTTTCCGTCCCGCATGGACGTCATATGCTGCTCGTAATAACCGGGATGCACATGGGAACCAAAGCGCGTTTCACCGCTGTCCGGGAACTCCTTTCCCATGATAATACGCAGCAGTGTGGTTTTCCCGCATCCGTTTTCGCCCAGCAGGAACACGCGCTCACCGCGCTTCAAAAGTATGTTTACGTTTTGAAAGATCGGCTTTTCATAGGCTTTGGAAAGATTTTCGCAGATCAGCACATCGTTGCCGCCCACCTCGCGGCTGGTAAAGTGGAAGTGAATAGAGGCCGTGTCCCGTTCGGGCGCGACAAGCGTAGCCTTCAAGCGCTCGACCTGCTTTTGCTTGGATGCGGCGGTGATGAAATTGCGCTCCTTGCCAAAGCGGCGCTGCTGTTCAATGATGCCCTCGATGCGCTTGATCTCACGCTGCGTATGGAGATAGTGACGCTTGAGGATCTCCTGCTCGGTGCTTTGCAGCTCTATGTGGCGGGAATAATTGCCGTTGGAAACGGTCAGGACGCCGTTTTTGAGCTCCATGGTCTTGTTGGTTACCTTATCGAGAAAGTACCGATCGTGGGAAATCACGATGAAAGCGCCGCGATACGCGCTAAGATACTCCTCAAGATACTGTATGGCGGCAATGTCCAAATGATTTGTCGGCTCGTCAAGCAGCAGTACATTGGCGTCGGAAAGCAGCACGCGCGCAAGCTGCGCCTTGTTTCGCTGCCCGCCGCTCATGCTTTCCATCGGCTTATCAAGCTCGTCCTGCGTAAACCCAAGCCCCAAGAGCATCGCGCGGGTTCGGCTTTTATACGTTAAGCCGCCATCGCGTGCAAAGCGTTCGCGCAGCGTTTGCTGCTTGCTCACAAGCGGCAGAGCGTTTGCGGGGGAAAGGGAAAGCTCGTCTTCGATGGCGTGTATGGCGGCTTCTGTTTCGATCAATTCGGAAAACATGGAAAGTGTGCTTTCAAACACGGTGTTGTGTATGTTTTCCACCATCTGCGCCATAACGCCAAGATGCGCGTCCCGGCTGATGGAAACGACGCCGCCGTCCGGCGGCTCCTGCTTGAGAAGTATATGGAAAAGCGTGGTTTTGCCGCAGCCGTTCACGCCGACAAGGCCGATATGATCGCGCGGCTCCACCTCAAAACGCACGCCTTCAAAAAGAAGGCGTGTGCCAAACGATTTGCTTATATTGTTGACCGCAATCAATGCCATATGGGTATCTTACAGGTAAAATCCAACGGAAGCAATAGCAAAAGCGCACTTTTTCGTATTGACGATCAGAAAACGCGTTTACCCCATTGGAAATTCGTGCTGCACCAATCCGACCATGTACTGATCACGACGCGCCCCGCGGAGGAGGAAGCGTGGATGAATCTGTTGTTGCCTAAATAGATGCCCGTGTGTCCGATGGCGCCTGCGCCTCCGCTGTTGGTGAAGAACAAGAGATCGCCCGCGGCAAGATAGTCCTTGGTGGGAACGGTTTGCCAGGAATCGACGCTTGCAAAATGCTTGGCGCTAAGCCTGCCTACATTGATGCCGACGCTGCGCAGGCTATAGTAAACAAGACCGGAGCAATCATAGGAATCGGGGCCCTCGTTGCTGTAGACATAGGGTTTGCCCTCCTGCGAGAGCGCAACGCTTAAAAACACGTCTAAGCCGCTGCCTACCTGTACGATGGAGCTTGAACCGCCGCCAGAGGGACGCTGTGTTTCAGGCGGCACCGTCCAAACCGAGGAGGAACCGGGTTTGGGCGTTTTTGTGGGCTTGGGTGTTTTGGTTGGCTTTGGCGTAGGCGTAGGATCGATTTTGGGACGCGCCTTGGAGGAATACAAAACGTCTAACGTATCGGCGCCCGCAACGCCGTCTGCGGTCAGCTTGTTTTTTGTTTGGAATGCGGAGAGAGCGCGCACGGTGGCAACGCCGAAATAGCCGTTCGTTTTATCCGTATAGTATCCAAGATCGCTAAGCTGATATTGCAGCTTGCGCACATCGTTGCCGGCGTTTCCTTTTTCAAGGGAATAGGCTTTGGCTTCGGAGGAGAAAAGAATGCTCTGTGTCAGATCGTCCGCGACGCCTGTTTGCGCCATGTAATGGGTGCGCTGAAAGCGCTGCAGCGCGTTTTGCGTTTGTTCGCCGAACTTTTCCGTCGGCTCGTCGCCGTCCATATAGCCAAGTTCCATCAGCCGCGTTTGTATCTGTGCGACCAAAGGATCGACGTCGCCAAGCTGCAGCGCGCGAACGGGCGTCGCTTCCGGGAGCGCTTCTACGGGTTGTATCTCAGCCGCCTGCACGGCGGGCGTAGGGGTAATAAGAACGGGGAGCTGCGCCGTAGAGAAAGGCTCTGACGCTTTCTCAACGGGCATATATACATCCTGATAGGGTGCTATAGGATGCAGGGAATCAAATAGAAACGGTATAAAGATGAACGCGATCACAACTGTGCCGCATACTACATACACAACAGTGCGCACGCGCCGAAATCCCGCGCCGCGCGCTGCGCGCAACAGTTTCTTTTCCCGACCTTCATTTTCCATATTTGGATTATAACGCAATATATAGTGCGTTTCCAGTCGATTTTGCGGCAAATGTTGAATGTTCTGTAAATTCGTCATCTCAAACAAAGCGCAAATACCTTCCCTTTTACGGTGGAATATGGTAGTCTATGCTTGGTTTAGAATGAGAAGACGGAGGATGCCTATGATCCGTTTGGATCGCGTAAGCTATGGTTATGCGCCGGAGGAAGCGCCCGCCCTGCGGGAGGTATCGCTGCATATCCGCGAGGGTGAGTTTTTAGCCGTCGCGGGGCATAACGGTTCGGGAAAAAGCACGCTTGCCAAGCATTTGAACGCGCTGCTGCTGCCCACGTCCGGCGACGTGCTCGTTGCGGGTATGAACACAAAAAACGAGGCGGATACGCTTGCCATACGCCAAATGGTCGGTATGGTATTCCAAAACCCGGATAACCAGATCGTAACGACGGTGGTGGAGGAGGACGTGGGGTTCGGCCCCGAAAACCTGGGCGTTCCGACAGAGGAAATCTTATCGCGCGTGAAAAATGCGCTGGCGGATGTGGATATGACGGAGTTGGCGCGCAGCGCGCCGCACATGCTCTCCGGCGGGCAGAAGCAGCGTGTTGCGATTGCGGGGATGCTGGCGATGCAGCCCCGCGTGATCGTGCTGGACGAGGCGACCGCTATGCTGGATCCAAAGGGACGGAAAGACGTGTTGCGCATCATACGCAATTTGAACCAAACGCGCGGCATGACCGTTGTGATGATAACGCAATACATGGAAGAAGCTGTGCTTGCGGATCGCGTCGCTGTGATGGCGCATGGGGAGATCATCGCATTGGATACGCCGCAGAAAGTGTTCGCGCAGACCGCGCTGCTGCGGGGAAACCGCTTGGACGTGCCGGAGATCGCGGCGCTTCGCGACGCGCTTAACGCCGAGGGCTGGGGAATACCCGACGCGTGCATCACCATCGAGGATATGCTGGAGGCGCTATGCCCATTGTTATAAAAAACCTTACATATTCCTATATGACAGGCGGACCGCTCTCCAACAGCGCGCTCAACGATGTGAGCCTTACCGTGCGGGAGGGCGAATTCCTTGGGATCATCGGTCATACGGGAAGCGGGAAAAGCACGCTTGTGCAGCATCTCAACGGCCTTCTTCAGCCGGAGAAGGGAAGCGTGTTCGTGGACGGACTTAATATGGCGGACAAAAAGCAGCGTCTTTTGGGAAGAAAGCTTGTCGGCTTGGTTTTTCAGTACCCGGAATACCAGCTCTTTGAAGAGACCGTCGCGAAAGACGTGGCGTTCGGCGCGCGCAATATGGGGCTTGACGAAGACGAGATCGCGCTGCGCGTCTGCGACGCGCTATTGACGGTCGGTCTTCAGCCTGAGCTTTTCGCGCAAAAAATACCCTTTGAGCTTTCGGGCGGCGAAAAAAGGCGCGCGGCGATCGCGGGCATTCTTGCCATGCGCCCTAAATACCTTGTGCTTGACGAACCCATGGCGGGGCTTGATCCCTCGGGACGGCATGAGATTCTCGATATGCTGGACGGCTTGCGTGTAAAAACCGGCTGCGCTGTCGTGATGGTATCGCATTCCATGGATGATATGGCGCGCGTCGCGCAGCGTATCGTCGTTCTCAACAAAGGTTCCGTAGCGCGGATCGGTACGCCGCAAGAGCTTTTTGGACAGAGCGAGCTTTTAGAGAGCGTAGGCTTGGATGTGCCGCAGATCGCGGCGCTTGCACAGGCGATGCGCGAACGGGGCGTTGATGTGCCGCGCGACGTTTACGATCAGGAAAGCATGCTGCGCTTTTTGCGAGAGAGGAGACGGCATGTTTAAGGATATTACGCTCGGACAATACTTTCCCGGTGATTCGCCCGTGCACAGGCTGGATCCAAGAACCAAGATCATAGGCATGATCGCGTTTATCGTTATCGTGTTTTTGGTGAAGGATATACCCGTATTCCTGCCGGTTTTCCTGTTTATACTCTTTACGACGTATCTTTCGCGCGTACCCATGAGCTATTTATGGCGTTCTCTCAAGCCCTTGCGGTTTATCCTGATTTTTATGTTTGTGCTGAATCTCTTCGTGATCGGCACAGGCGAAACGCTTTGGAGCTTCGGCGCGCTGCATATTACCACCGGAGGCGTGCGGCAGGCGGTTTTTATCACCGTGCGATTGATACTTCTTGTAAGCGGCACGTCGCTATTAACGCTTACGACCACGCCGATTGGGCTGACGGACGGGCTGGAGCTTTTGCTGACGCCTTTGAAAAGGGTTAAATTCCCCGCGCATGAGCTTGCGATGATGATGACGATCGCGCTTCGCTTTATACCTACCCTGATGGAGGAAGCGGATAAGATCAGCAGCGCGCAGATCTCGCGCGGTGCGGATTTTGAAACGGGCAACATCGTAAAACGCGCCAAAGCGATGGTACCTGTGCTTGTGCCGCTCTTTATCAGCTCCTTTCGCAGGGCGGACGAGCTGGCGATGGCGATGGAAAGCCGCTGCTATCACGGCGGCGAGGGACGCACACGCATGCATGTGCTGCGCTTTGGCCGCAACGATTGTGTCGCCGCAGGCGTGCTGCTGCTTTTACTTGCCGTTGTTATCCTGGGCGGACGTTTATGAGCAAGGTTGTCAAAAACAAAACCGCGCAGAATGTATTGCTGCTGCTTGCGCTGTGCCTGCTTGTGGGCGCGGTGGCTTTGAAGCTGCACATTGCAAACAACAATCCCTTCAATGAGATCATCGCCATGCTCGATACCTTTGGGTATACCGTGCGCGAGGAGGAGCTTTATGTGGAGGGGGAATACAAGCAAACGACCATACAGGCGGTTTTGCATGACGTTGACCTTGCACAAGCCGCTGCTGTAAGCCGGAAAGCCGGTTTTCCGTCCAGAATTGACGAAACGGGCGATGTAGTGCTGATCCTGCTTGCCACACGCAAGGAGGAGATCATCACGCTGTACTATCTGAACGGCCAGCCGGAGCTTTGTTTTGTGCAGACCGCCGATTCGCATGCGGTAAAACCGTTGGGGGAGGAACAATCATGAAGCGCGTGCGTATGATCGTACAATATGACGGCGCCGAATATGTAGGCTGGCAAACGCAGCCTAACGGCGTCGCCGTACAAGCCGTGCTGGAAAAAGAGATCGAAAAGCTTTCGGGAAAGCCCGCGGCGCTGCACGCCTCGGGAA
Organism: uncultured Oscillospiraceae bacterium; assembly: GCA_964571055.1. Taxonomy (GTDB): domain Bacteria; phylum Bacillota; class Clostridia; order Christensenellales; family CAG-138; genus JAQVRG01. The sequence goes on from CAZNAL010000013.1 coordinate 9,102, forward strand.
GAACGGACAGCGGCGTGCATGCATTGGCGCAGGTGGCGCATTTCGATACGGAGAGCCGGATCCCCTGCGATAAATGGGCGTATGCCCTCAACGCGGGCTTGCCGCCCTCGATTCGCGTACAGTTCAGCGACGAAGCGCCGACGAATTTTCACGCGCGTTACGATGTGAAGCAAAAGCATTACCGTTATACGATAGAGCTTGGGGCGCACGCCTCCGTGTTTCGCCGCGGCACGGCGCTGCATTTTCACGGCGCGCTGGACGTTGCACGCATGGAACGCGCGGCGTCGGAGCTTCTTGGTACGCATGACTTCGTGGCGTTCAAGACCGCAGGAACGCAGCTTCGCAGTACGGTGCGCGAAATCTACAACTCGAAATGGACACAACGCGGAAGCTTGCTGTATTACGATGTGGCGGGCAGCGGATTTATGTACAATATGGTGCGCATACTCGTGGGCACGATGCTTGAAATCGGCGGAGGACTGCGCGAGGAGGACGCGATAGAGAAGGCGCTTCTTAGCGGAAAGCGCGAGGACGCGGGCGCTACGGCGCCGCCGCACGGACTGATGCTCATGCGGGTACAGTATCCTTCCTTTGATACGGCGGATTATGTTGAGGTGGACGGCTTATGACGGAAATACTATTATGTGTCCTTTGTATTTTGAGTATTGTGGTGCTGATTCTGCTTATCATTTTACTGCATCGGCAGAAAAACGGCGATCTTCTAAACGACGTCGAGCAGATACGGGACGACATGCAGCAGACGCAGCAAATACTGCGTGTGGAACTGATAGACAGCACGCAACGCGCCGTGCGCAATATGGGCGAAATGCTGGGAGAGAAGCAGGAAAATTCCCGCACCATCCTCATGGACATGAGCCGGCAAATGGACGCGCGACTGAATCATTTCGCCTTGGAAAACGAGACAAAGCTAGAGAATGTACGCGCCGTTGTGGAAAAACGCTTAAGCTATCTGCAGGAAGACAATAACAAAAAGCTGGACGAGATGCGTTCGATCGTTGATGAGAAGCTGCAAAAAACGCTGGACGCGCGTATGACGCAGTCCTTTGCGCTTGTGAACGAGCGCTTGGAGCAGGTGTATAAGGGCTTGGGTGAAATGCAGACGCTGGCAGGAAGCGTGGGGGATCTGAAAAAGGTGCTTTCGGGCGTGAAAACGCGCGGCATATTGGGCGAGATTCAGCTTGGCGCGATATTATCCGAGCTTCTTGCGCCGGAGCAGTATGAAACCAATGTGATGATCGATAAGGACGGGAAAAAGCCCGTAGAGTTCGCGATCAAGCTTCCGGGCGACGAAGCGCCCGTATATCTTCCGATTGACAGCAAGTTCCCCATGGACGCCTACGCGGAGCTTATGGACGCCTATGATGCGGGTGTGCCGGAGCGTCTTAAAATCGCGCAGGCTACGCTCAAGAGCCGCGTGCGTGAATTTGCCAAGGACATCCACAATAAGTATGTCGATCCGCCGCAGACGACGGACTTTGCGATTCTGTTTTTACCGACGGAGGGCTTATATGCCGAGGTCGTGAAAATGGGCATGCTGGAGCAGCTGCAGCACGATTACCGTATCTGCATCGCGGGGCCTTCCACGATGGCGGCCATACTCAATAGCCTCCAAATGGGCTTTCGCAGCTTGGCGATCCAGCAGCGTAGCGGCGAAGTTTGGAAAATACTCTCGGCCGTTCGTACGGAATTCGATAAATTCCAGGATACGCTCACGAAAACGCAGGAGCGCTTGGTACGGGCAAACAGCGATCTTGACGCGCTTATCGGCGTGCGCACGCGGCAAATACGGCGGAGCCTCAAGGACGTAACGAGCATGCCGGTCACGGAAGCCGACGCGTTCTTCAAAGGCCTGTCAGAGCTGCCGGAGGCGGAAGATGAAAACGCATAGCGCAGCGCCGGAGCTTTTAGCGCCGGCGGGCAACATGGAACGGCTGCAAACCGCGCTCCGCTTCGGGGCGGATGCCGTGTATGTAGGCGCGCAGAGCATGAGCCTACGCAATTTTGCGGATAATTTCACCTTTGCGGAGCTTTGTGAAGGCTGCGCTCTTGCACATCAAAACCGCGCAAAGGTCTATGTGGCCTGCAACGCCTTTCCCCGTGACGACGATCTGAAGGATTTGCCGGTGCTTCTAACGCAGGCGGCGGAGGCCGGTGCGGACGCGCTGATCGTCAACGACCCGGGCGTTATACGGATGGCGAAGAAAATCGTGCCCGCCATGCCGCTGCATCTTTCTACGCAGGCAAATACACTCAATTCCGAGGCGGCTTTGTTTTGGCATGAGCAGGGCGTCAGCCGCATCGTGTTGGCGCGCGAGATGACGCTTCAGCAAATCAAGGCGCTGCGCGAACATACGCCTGAAACGCTGGAGCTTGAGATGTTTGTGCACGGCGCTATGTGCGTATCCTATTCGGGGCGGTGCCTTCTTAGCAATTATCTTGACGGGCGCGACAGCAATCGCGGGGAATGCGTACAGCCCTGCCGCTGGGCATACGAGATGCGGGAAAAGGGGAGCGACGGCGGTTATGTGACCGTTGCGCAGGACGAAAAAGGAAGCTTTGTGTTGAATTCCCGCGATCTGAATCTGATACGGCATTTGGACAAGATCATCGACGCGGGCGTTTGCAGCCTGAAAATCGAGGGGCGCATGAAATCCGTAGCGTACGTGGCGACGGTGACGAACGCGTACCGCATGGCGCTTGACGCTATAGAAAACGGCGGAAAACCGCCGGAATATGTGTACGCGGAGCTTGATAGAGCCAGCCATCGCCCCTATTGGACGGGCTTTGCGCTGGACGGTTCGGGTACGGATGGGCAGGAGAACAAAAGCGCGCAGTATGTGACGGATATGGACATCGCGGCCATCGTACTCGCCTATGACGCAAACGCGCGGCGCGCGCTTATCGAACAGCGAAACCGGTTTTTTGACGGCGATGTGCTGTCCATACTCTCTCCAAAGGACGTGCGGCGTACCTTTGCGGTAGAAGGGATATGGACGGAGGATGGGGAGACGCGGGAAAGCGCACCGCATCCAAAGGAACGCTTATACCTAGGCTGTCGGATTCCCGTGCAAGCCGGCGATATTTTGCGGATCGCAAAATAAAAGGACGAAGCGCGGCATATCCTCCATTACGGAGGTGAAGCTTATGTTGGACGCTTTGTTAGCGCTGCTGCGGAACGTATTTTTCCTTACGGGACGCATGCAGCTTGGCAGCTCCTTTCCGGAGCCGCTTACGCCCGAGGAGGAGAAGCGGGCGATAGAGCGCATGGCGGCGGGGGACGCGGATGCGCGGTGCAGCCTGATCGAGCATAATCTGCGGCTGGTCGCGCACATCTCGAAGAAATACACCACCGCGCGGCGCGAGGCCGACGACCTTATATCCATCGGTACGGTGGGTCTTATCAAGGCCGTGGCGACCTTCAAGGCCGGAAAGGGCAACACGCTTGCGACCTATGCCTCCAAGTGCATAGAGAACGAGATACTCATGTACCTGCGGACGGAAAAAAAGCAGGCGGGCGAGGTCTCCATCAGCGACCCGATCGGTACCGATAGAGACGGCAACGAGATCGCGCTTGCGGACGTGCTGGGGAGCGACGCGGAGCAAACGCACAACATCGCGGAATCCTCCATCGTGGCGGGGCAACTGCGCACGCTTGTCGAAAATCGGCTGGGTGGCCGAGAGCAGGTCGTGATACAGCTCCGCTATGGTTTGACGGGCGGATGCCCCATGCCGCAGCGCGAGGTGGCGCAGATACTCGGTATAAGCCGTTCCTATGTCTCGCGCATCGAAAAAAAGGCGCTCGCAAAGCTTAGAAGCGGCATGGGAGACGCGAACGCATACTTTTAAGCCTTCGAATACAAAGGAAATGAGGAAAAAACCATGGAAATCAAGTTTGGCCCATCCGGCAACAGCGACAGCTTTTACGCACAAGGCCACACATCTTCACTGGAAATGCCCGCATGGATCGCCGGCATGGGCTTGGACGCGTTTGAGTATTCCTTTGGGCGCGGCGTGCGCTTAAGCGAAGCAAAGGCAAGCGAGATCGCGGCGCTTGCGGCGGAAAACGGCGTGCAGATGAGCGTTCACATGCCGTATTTCATCAACCTTGCCGTGGAGGATGCGGAAAAGAAGGAAAAAAACATAAGCTATTTCTTGGATTCGCTGCGCGTTGCAAAGGCCTTGCGCGCCTCGCGCGCCGTATTCCATCCCGGTTCCGCAAGCGGCGGGAGCCGGGACGCGATCCTATCTCGCGCAATGGCTTTTTTCCGTGAGATCATCAGCATCGTCGACGCGGAAGGGCTTGGCGATATTACGCTTTGCCCCGAGACGATGGGAAAGATCAACCAGCTTGGCGATCTTGCGGAGGTGATAACGCTCTGCGGCGTTGACGAACGCGTGCTGCCCACCATAGACTTCGGGCATTTGTATTGCAGGACGCTGGGCGGCATTCGTTCGCAGGAGGATTACGCGCAAATACTCGATGCGCTTGAAAACGGTATAGGGACGGAGCGCGCCAAGCGTACGCATGTGCATTTTTCGCGCATGGAATACACAAAGGGCGGGGAAAAGCAGCATCGCACCTTCGCGGAAACGGAATACGGGCCGGACTTTGCGCCGTTGGCAGCGTTGTTTGCACAACGCGCGTATACGCCCGTATGCATCTGCGAATCAAAGGGCACGATGGCGGAGGACGCGTGCGCGATGCGTGACATGTATTTGGCGGCGAAGGAGGGTCTGCAAAAATAATTGCGAATTGAATAAAATAGCTTGTTTGTTGACATACAAGTATGGTACTATAACCATTGGTAAAATCAGTACAAAACATGCAATTTACTTTGGAGGTATTCCCTATGATCATGGCAGGCGATTTCAGGAAGGGCGTTACGGTGGAGATTGACGGGCAGGTTTGGTCCATCGCGGATTTCCAGCACGTCAAGCCCGGCAAGGGCGCGGCGTTTGTGCGTACCAGACTGAAGAACGTGATGACGGGCGCGGTTTTGGAGCGCACCTTCAGCCCCACGGATAAGTATCCCAAGGCTCACATCGAGACCAAGGAAATGCAGTATCTGTATTCCGACGGTGAGCTCTACTATTTCATGGACACGGAAACATTTGAACAGATACCGCTGAACTTCTCGCAGGTGGAGGACGCCATCAACTTTATCGTGGAGAATGATAAGGTGAACATCCGCTTCTACAAGGGCAATCCCTTCTCCGTGGAAGCCAATAATTTCGTGGAGCTTACGATTACCGAATGCGAACCGGGCGTCAGGGGCGATACGGCAACCGGCGCCAGCAAGCCCGCGACATTGGAGACGGGCTTCAAGCTCAACGTGCCGCTGTTCGTAAACGAGGGTGACCGTATTCGCGTGGATACACGCACCGGCGAATACATGGAACGCGTGTAAGGATCACGGTACTGCCGCATGCATACCAGTCAAAAAAACGGGAGGTTTCAAATGAGCTATATTAAAGAAAAAGTCGCTTATTTGCGCGGTTTAGCCGAGGGCATGGACATTGGCGACAACCAGCAGGGCAAGCTGTTCAACGCGATCATTGCCGCTATGGACGTCATGGCTGACGCGGTAGAGGAAAACGAGGCGGCGATCACCGAGATCGACGAGTGCATCGATGATATTTACGATGATTTGGATAATATCGATGAGTATCTCTTCGACGACGAGGATGACGACGACGACTTCGACGAGGACGATTTTATCGAGATGGAATGCCCTTCCTGCGGTGAAACCGTGTTTTTCGACGCCGAGATGATGAGCTCCGGCGAAGATTTGATCTGCCCCAACTGCAATGTGGTGATGGTGCCGAGCAACGAGGACGAGGATTGATTTTTTCGTCCATAGCGTAAACGAAAAGACAAAACGGGTTCGCGGTGACGCGAGCCCGTTTTTCTATATCTATCGAACGGTGGCTATCCAAAATGGGGACTATTCGGAGACGACCTTCGCCGCGAAGCTGTTGTCAACAACGTCCTGCAGCGGTACGCGCGCGGAAAGCTCGCCCGCGTTATCCATAACGTCCTGCAAGCGCGTAAACGCGTCCTCCGTCATGATGGGGTCTTTTGTCCACGAATCCGTTTCGCGGTAGCTCTTGGCGACCTTGGCGAGCGTTTTGACGTCAGAATCGGGGAAGAAGGGGAGCATCGCTTCGGCGATCTCCTCGTCAGTCGCGCTCCATACCCAGCATTGCGCCTTATAGATCGCGCGGACAAACGCCTCCACAAACCCGGGGTCGGACGAAATGGTTTCGGGGCTGACCATGAAAACGGTATAGGGTATTTCACCGGATTCCAAGCCGACATTCGCTACGATATGCCCCTTTTGCGCCTCCTCGAACATGGAAGCCGTCGGCTCGAAAAGCGTTACGTAATCGCCCGTGCCGCTTTCAAACGCGCCGCCCATAAGCGGGAACTGGATGTTGCTGATGACCTCAACGTCCTCACCGGGCGTAAGACCGTTTTGCTCCAGCACATAAAGAAGCGTCATGAACGGCATCCCGCCGGGCCTTCCGCCAATCACCGCTTTGCCGCGCAGATTTTCCCACGAGAAGACCTCGTTCGGGTTTCGTCCCACAAGAAAAGAGCCGTCCCGCTTCGTTAGCTGCGCTATGATGCGAGGATGGTCCTGCTTTCCTTCATTATGTACATACACGACGGTTTCCGGCCCCATCAGCGCGACGTCCGCTTCTTTGGCGAGCAGCGCCGTCATGCTCTTATCGCTTCCGCCGCCTGTGGTAATATTGATCTCCATGCCTTCATCCTCAAAGAAGCCACGTGTCGCCGCAACATAGAGCGGCGCGTAGAATACGGAACGCGTGACCTCGTTGAGCTCCACCTTTCTTAATTCAGTCTCCTTTGCGCAACCGAAAAACGATGCAAAAAGCAGCGAGAGCGCCATAAGAAGCAAAAGCGTTTTTTTCATTTTTCTATCCTCCATTACAGTTTCGTTACTACGCATTGTATGAATTTGACAAGAAACGGGTGCAGCCGTTTTCACACCGCGCTTTCTTGCGTGAGAAAATGGCGAAAAAGAAAAAGCACATGATTGACATGACAAAGGCGAACGTATAGAATAATAAAAGTCGGTTTTGACCGGCTTATGTTTTGAACAAGGAGAAATAGGATGCAAAACCTTAAACGTGCAATCGCGCTTGCATTGCTTGTCGTCATGTCGCTTGGCGCAATGATCGGATGCAGCGCCGTGAATGCGAATCCCGTGGTCGGCAAGGTCGGCGACGTCGATCTGACGCTGGCCGCCTATACAAGCGTTTTGAACGGACTCAAACAGTATTACGATTACGGCGCTTTGGAATTGAAGGATCCCGACCATCCTTTGGAAGAGCTCAAACAGATGGCGTTCGACGATTTGGTCGATTCCATGATCCCCGTCGCCATAGCCAAACGCGACGGCGTGACGCTGACGGCGGAGGAAGAAACGGCGCTCGCGGAAGAGGTGCAGAGCCAAATCCAAACGAATCTTGACCAAACCACGGAGTATATCGGCGAAGGCGCGTCCGAAGAGGCGAAGATGAGCTACTTCAAAAAGCAGCTTCGCACCTCCGGCTATACGTACGATAAGTATAAGGAAGCCGTAAAGACGGATCTTCGGAATCAGAAGCTGGCTGCAAAGGTCAAGGAGCAGGCGGAATCCTCCGCAGAAGCTACGGAAGAGGTCATGCGGCTTTGGTACGACGAAGAGCTGAAGTTTGAAAAAGAAAGCTACAGCAAGGATCTTGCGTCGCATTACGGCATGCTGAGCTATTATCCGTACCTCACGGGCGTTCCCCCGATCTATTGCCCGCCGGGTTATGTCTATATCAAGCAGATCATGATTATGAATCCCGAAGAGGGCGAGGAAAAGGATCTTGACGCCATCGTCGCGGAAGTACAGAAAAAGCTCGACGCGGGCGAGGATTTCGACGCGCTGCTCGCTGAATATAACGAGGACGAAGGCGCTGCGGCCAACCCCGACGGCTATTTGTACAACGACGCGGTAGCTTCCGAATACGACGCGGGCTTTGCGGAGGCTGCGTCAAAGCTGGAGGACGGCGAGATCAGCGGCCCCGTTGTGACACAGTACGGCACCTGCTTCTTAAAGCGCGACGGCGTGCGCGAAGAAACCGTTCTTCCCTACGAGGCTATAGAGGAGCAAATTCGCGCGTACACGCTGAAAACAGCCAAAGAGGACGCGTATGCCGAGGCCTTGGAAAAGTGGCGCGGCGAATTGGAGATCGTTACCTATCCCAAGCGCGTAACGAACGTATCCTTGAACAACGGATGAAAAAAGGAACCTATACAAACAAACAATGACAACAGGGGCGATTTGCGGAAGGAATGAGCCGCGGATCGCCCTTGCGGTATGAAAGGGGAAGCGGAAAGAATGTCTGCAACGGAGAAGCTTTACTATCATGACGTTTGGCTGGATCGATGCGAGGCGACGGTTTGTATTTGCGAACAGACCAAGGACGGGTATGCTGTGCTGCTTGATCGGACGGTCATATTCCCCGAGGGCGGCGGGCAGCCGTCGGATACGGGCAGCATCAACGGCATAGCGGTGTCCGCGGCGTTTGAAAAGGGTGAGGAGATATGGAATTGCGTGCAAACGCCCTTTGCTGCGGGCGAGAAAGTTGAAGTAAGGCTTGATACGCAAAGGCGGCGGGATCACGCGCAGCAGCATTCGGGTGAACATATTATTTCGGGCTTAGCCGACAAGCTTTACGGCGCGCACAACGTGGGATTCCACATGGCGGAGGAGTACGCGACGCTGGATTTGGACGCGCCGCTGACGGATGAACAGCTTGCGTCTCTTGAGCGCGCCGCGAACGAGGTGGTGCAGCGCGACGAACCGATCACCTACGCGTTTGTTGAGGCGGAGGAGCTTCCGAACATCAAGCTTCGGAAAACCGCGAAGGGCTTGCAGGGCGAAGTGCGTATCGTTTATATCGCGGACGCGGATTCCTGCACCTGCTGCGGCACGCATTGCAAAACGACGGGCGAGATTGGCTATATCAGCTTTTCGGCTTGGCAGAATTATAAGGGCGGCATACGCTTGTGGTTCCTTTGCGGTATGCGCGCCGTAGATAGCGCCGCGCGTTCTCGCGGGATCGTTAACGCCGTAGCCAAACGCTTTTCCACCAAGGCGGAGGAGACGCTTGCGTCGGTCGTCAAGCAGGGGGAGGAGCTTAGCGCCTTGAAACGGGAGATGAAGCTTCGTACGGACGCGCTGCTTACTTATCGGTGCGCGGAGCTTTTATCGGAAGCGGAAAAGGTGGGGGACACAAAGCTGATTTTGCACATGGAGGATCGTTTATCGGCTGCGGATCTCAAGCTCTTCACGGAAAAGATCACCGGCGCGGAGAAAGCCGTTGCGGTCATCTTCTCCATGGCGGGCGATACGCTGCTCTATCAAATCGCGGCGTCAGGCGGCGTTAAGCTCTCCATGCGCGAGGTGTGCAGCGCCGTGAACGCGGCGACGGGAGGCAGGGGCGGCGGCAAGGATACGTTTGCGCAGGGGAGCGCCAAAGCGCAGCCCGGCTTGCAGGAGACCATGGAACAGCTTCGCGTCTATTTGCGCGCCGCAATGAAAAACGTTTAGCGTACACAAAAATGTGTTGACATTTGGATGAAAAGCACATATAATTCTAAAGGTTCAAGCAGAGGCCGCCCGCTTCTCACCTGCCGGCGAAACAGTCAGGCACGGTTATGGCAATGCATTCGTATTGGTATTTGTGGGCGCTTTTGCGTTCACAAATTTTTTTTGGAGGTGTCTACCCATAGCCAAGGATGAACTGATGATCAATGAGGAGATCCGCGATAAGGAAGTGCGTCTGATCGGTGCGGACGGAAGCCAGCAAGGCATCGTTGCACTGGACGTCGCAATGAACATGGCGGATGAGGCGGGCATGGACCTTGTAAAGATCGCGCCGCAGGCCGAACCTCCCGTATGCAAAATCATGGACTACGGCAAGTACAGGTTTGAGCAGGGCAAGCGGGAAAAGGAGCAGAAAAAGAATCAGAAGGTCATCGACCTAAAAGAGATTCGTCTGTCCGCCACCATCGACACGCATGACATGGAAGTCAAGGCAAAGGCGTGCACGAAGTTCCTGCAAAACGGCGACAAGGTCAAGGTATCGATACGATTCCGTGGTCGTCAGGCCAAGCATGGCGATATTGGCTTGGATGTAATGAACACTTTTTATGAGATGGTCAATGAAACTGCTGCGATCGACAAGCCTGCCAAGCAGGAAGGTCGCAATATGTTCATGATACTAACACCGAAAAACTAATATCCATCAAGGAGGAAACCCCATGCCAAAGATCAAGACCCACAGGGGTGCAGCAAAGAGGTTCAACCTTACCAAGACAGGTAAGATCAAACGTGCCAAGGCTTACAAAAGCCATATCCTGACCAAAAAGACCACCAAGCGTGGCCGCAGACTTCGTCAGGGCGGTTACATAGCGGATTGCGAAGCCAAAAAAGTCCGCGAACTCATTCCCTACAAGTAAGAGGAGGTTATCAGAATGGCCAGGATTAAGAGGGCGGTCAACGCCGTTAAAAAACGTCGCAAGGTTTTCAAGATGAGCAAGGGCTACTTCGGTGCTAAGAGCAAGCAGTACCGGGCAGCTTCCCAGCAGGTTATGAAGTCTATGGCTTACGCCTATGTCGGCCGTAAGCTCAAAAAGCGCGAATACCGCAAGCTTTGGATCGCCCGTATCAACGCGGGCGCGAGAATCTGCGGCACGACCTACAGCCGCATGATCAACGGTCTCAAGATCGCGGGTGTGGATGTGAACCGCAAGGTTCTTGCCGATCTTGCCGTGAACGATATGGATGCGTTCAAGAAGCTGGCGGATGTGGCGATCGCCGCGCGCGCATAAGCGGGAACAAACAATATGCGGGCGACCCTGTGGGCCGCCCGCATTCTTTCGGGTAAAGCGGAATGATTATTGAAAGCCGGCAGAACGAAATCATCAAGCGCGCGCGCGCGTTAAGCGCCAAAAAGGCGCGCGACGCGCAGGGCTTGCATTTCATCGAAGGCGAAAAGATGGTAAGCGAAGCGCTGCAATACGGCTGCGCGTTTTCCGAAGCCTTTATCGAAGAAGGTCATGCGGATTTTCAAGCGAGTCTTGAAGAAAAGAACATACGCGTCCATTTGGTAAGCCGCGGCGTCATGGAAAGCCTTGCCCAAACCGATACGCCGCAGTGGCTGTGCGCGTGCGTAGAAACGCCCGCATCTGTTCCGCCGCGCACATATCCAACAGGCCTGATCGTCGCCATGGACGCGGTGCAGGATCCGGGAAACCTTGGCACCATCATCCGAACGGCCGACGCGATGGGCGCGAACGGCGTGCTGCTGGGAGCGGGCTGTGCGGATGCTTACGCGCCCAAGACGGTGCGCGCCTCCATGGGCTCGCTCTATCATATTCCCGTGTGGCGCGGCGATCTGAGAGAAGAGTTACAAAAGCTTAAAAACGTAGGTTTTCCGCTTGTGTGCGGGCATTTGCAAGGCGAGGAGAGCTTGCCGAAGCTTCAGGATCGTTGCGTGCTGGTGATCGGTAACGAGGGACATGGCGCGTCGGAAGCCGTTTCGTCGATCTGCTACCAATACAGGCTTTACATGCCGGGGCGTGCGGAATCGCTGAACGCGTCGATCGCCGCCGGTATCATGCTCTACGAGATCACAAAATCGATGCAAGAAACCGCAAAAGCATAGCTTTGATAAGCTAAAAAACAGTTTACAAGGCGGTAGCGAACTGCTACAATAACTATTGGTGCGTTGCGCACATGAAATCATACTCTATATGATACAATAAAACCATCAGGGGGAAAAACATGAAAAACTACTGTGCAGCGAATATTCGCAACATCGGCGTTTTCGGTCATGGAAGCGAAGGGAAAACGACCTTAACCGAAGCGATGCTGCTCAACGCGGGTCTCATCGACCGCATGGGTCGCGTTGACAACGGCACAACCACGACGGACTTCGATCCCGAAGAAGTAAAACGCAATATCTCCATCAACATGGCGCTTGCGCCCTTTGAATGGAACGACGTGAAGGTGAATCTGATCGACGCGCCGGGCTTCTTCGATTTTTACGGTGAGGTCGCTTCCGCGATGGCGCTTTGCGATGCTGCACTGATCGTTGTGGGCGCTGTTTCGGGTCCCGTTGTGGGCTCTGAAAAGGCGATGTCCATGTCCAAGAAATACGGAAAAGCCCGCATGATGGTCATCAACCAGATGGATCGTGAAAACGCCAACTTCGATAAGGTCATGGGCGAGATCAACGAAAAATTCGGCCCCAGCGTGGTGCCCATTCAGCTTCCCATCATGGAAGGCGGCGCTTTCAAGGGCTATGTCGATCTGCTCAACATGAAGGCGAAGCTCTTTGACGGCGTAAAGGAAAAGGACGCGGACGTTCCCGCAGCGTTGCAGGATAAAGCACAACAGCTCCTGGAGCAGCTGACAGAAGCCGCCGCCGAAAGCGACGAGGAATTGATGGAGAAGTTCTTCGAGGTTGGTGAGCTGACCCATGACGAAATGCTCGCTGGTCTTTCTAAGGGCGTGTTGGAAGGCGTTGTTACGCCGGTTTGCTGCTGCGCGGCACTTCCCAACATCGGCGTCACCACGCTGATGAACAATTTGGTGCATTATATGCCCTCTGCGGAGAACGCGAAGGCGCCCGCCGCCAAGGACGCAAAGTCCGGCGAGGCTGTCGAGGTCAAGGCGGACGGCAAATTTGCGGCGCAGGTCATCAAGACCGTCAACGATCAGTTCGGCAAGTATTCTATCGTCAAGGTATTCCGCGGCACGCTTAGCGTCGAAACCGCGTTGTATAATTCCAATACAGAGAAGAATGAAAAGTCTACCGCGCCCGTAATGCTGCGCGGCAAAAAGACCATCAATACCGATAAGCTCATCGCGGGCGATATTGGCGCGCTGCCCAAGCTGCAATACACCAACACCGGCGACACGCTCTGCGATCCGTCCGCGCCTGTGATTTTCGCGCCCGTTGATTTCCCGCAGCCCAGCATTTCGCTTGCGGTCAACGCCAAAAAGCAGGGCGAGGAGGATAAGGTCTTCGCGGGCTTGAATAAGCTGTTGGAAGAAGATCCAACCATGCGCATCGAAAAGAACGTGGAGACAGGCGACGTGCTGATCTGCGGTCTTGGCGAAGTGCATTTGGATGTGCTTTGCTCCAAGCTTAAGAACAAGACCGGCGTAGAAGCGCAGATCAGCGACCCGCGCATTCCCTATCGCGAGACGATTCGCGGCACCGCGGAAGCCGAAGGCAAGCATAAGAAGCAAACCGGCGGCAGCGGCCAGTTTGGCGTAGTAAACATGCGCTTTGAACCCACGACAGACGGCACCGATTTCGAGTTTGTGAACGCGATCGTCGGCGGCGTTGTACCCAAGGAATACATTCCCGCCGTTGAAAAAGGCACGCGCGAGGCGATGCAGCACGGCGTGCTGGCAGGCTACCAGATGATCGGCGTCAAAGCCACGCTGTTCTTTGGTAAATACCATCCGGTAGATTCCAAGGAAGTTGCGTTCAAGTCCGCCGCGCGTCTTGCCTACAAGGCCGCCTGCGCACAGGCGCAGCCTGCCTTGATCGAGCCGATCTACTGCTACAAGATCTTGGTTCCCAGCGATTACACAGGCGCGGTCATGGGCGATCTTTCCAGCCGTCGCGGCCGTGTATTGGGCATGAACCCCACCGAGGACGGTACGGAGATCGTAGCGGAAGCGCCGCTCTCCGAAATGTTCAAATACGCCACCGATCTGCGTTCCATGACGCAGGCGAGGGGCTCCTTCACAAGCGAATTCGTTCGCTATGAGGACGTACCGGCCTTTGAGGCGAAGAAGATCATCGAATCCGCCCAGCGCGACGAGGACGAAGACGAATAAGAAGCAAGCGGAAGGGGAGTCCCGCATGAGCGGGGCTCCTTTTATGTGGGCGGTTCTCTTCTTAAATTCGTTGTGGCTTTCACCATGTTTTAACAATAAGTTTCCTTGGCATACAAAGTTGTATATGGTAAAATATATAAAAAGCTTGGAATGAGGAGCGAACATGGAAATGAAATCCCGACCGCCGCAGGTTGACGGAACGCTTCGCAAATTTGCGTTGCGCGTCCCTGAGGTCATCAGAAGATGCAGCGGCATCGTTATATTTGGAAAGAGAATCAAATCCCTCGTGTTTTCTACCGATATTTGCATTATTCGGAATGTGAACGCTGACGCCGTGATCGCCGTTTATCCCTTTACGCCGCAGCCTATCATCACGCAAGCGCTGGTAACGGCGGCGGATATTCCGGTTTTCGCGGGCGTGGGCGGCGGACTTACGACGGGAAAGCGGGCGGAGAATCTTTCTATGTTTGCCGAAATGCAAGGCGCAGCGGGCGTTGTCCTCAACGGCCCTACGTCCAATGAGGTCGTTAGGGACGTGTCGGATCGCGTGGACATTCCGGTGATCGTTTCGGTCGTGAATTCGGATTTTGACGTCATGGAACGCATCAACGCGGGTACGGATATTTTCAATGTTTCCGCCGCGGCGCAGACGCCCGAGCTGGTGCGGCTGATCCGCAGGCAGGTTCCTGAATTCCCGATCATAGCGACCGGCGGCCCCACGGACGAATCGATATTGGAAACGATCGATGCGGGCGCTAACGCGATCACATGGACGCCGCCGTCCAACGGCGAAATTTTCAAAGATATTATGGCTGCTTACAGAGCGGGCTTGCCGCATCCGTAAGGCCAAAGAAGGTAAGGAATGATATGAGCAATCAATATGACGTTATTATTATCGGCGCAGGTCCTTCCGGTATTTTCTGCGCGTATGAGCTAAAAAGGCAAAGGCCGGAGACGCGCGTGCTTATGATCGAAAAGGGACGCTCCATCGAAGCGCGCAACTGTCCCAAGCGCGTCACAAAAAAATGCGTTGGGTGTCAACCGTGCTCCATCACGACCGGCTTTGCGGGCGCGGGCGCGTTTTCGGACGGCAAGCTGTCGCTTTCACCAGACGTAGGCGGCAATCTGCCTGAAATGCTGGGGTATGAGAAGGCGCTGGAGCTTATACGGGAATCGGACGCGATCTATCTTAGCTTTGGCGCGGATAAAAACGTGTATGGCATGGACAACCTTGAGGCGTTGACGGAGATACGCCGCAAGGCGATCAACGCGAATTTGAAGCTGATCGACTGCCCGATCCGTCACTTGGGTACGGAGGAAGGCTATAAAATCTATCAGAAGTTCCAAACGCATCTGTTGGACAGCGGCGTTGAGATCCTTTTTAATACCATGGTCAAGGACATCATCGTTGAGGACGGTCACGCGCGCGGCGTGGTTACAGAGCAGGCCACCTATTATGCAGACGAGATCGTATCCGCGGTCGGCAGGGAAGGCGCCGCGTGGTTTAAGGCGGTCTGCGAAGCGCACAGCATCGAAACAAAGGTCGGTACGGTGGATATCGGCGTACGCGTAGAGGTGCGGGATGAGGTCATGGCGTTTCTGAACAAAAACCTTTATGAAGCCAAGCTGATCTATTATACGCCCACCTTTGACGACAAGGTACGCACCTTCTGCACCAACCCCAGCGGCGAGGTAGCGACGGAATACTACGATAACGGCTTGGCCGTCGTCAACGGGCACGCGTATAAGTCGGCTGATTTTAAAACGCAGAATACGAATTTTGCGATCCTTGTTTCCAAGAACTTTACGAAGCCCTTTAAGACGCCCATCCAATACGGCAGAAAGATCGCGGAGCTCTCTAACATGCTTTGTGACGGGCGTATTATGGTACAGACCTTTGGCGATTTCAGGCGCGGCAGAAGGACGACGGAGGAGCGCATGTGCCGCAACAACATCATTCCTACGCTCAAGGACGCCGTTCCGGGCGATCTGTCGCTGGTGTTCCCGCACCGCATCATGGTGGACATTGAGGAGATGCTTATGGCGCTTGATAAGGTTACGCCTGGCATCGCCAGCGACGAAACGCTGCTTTACGGTGTAGAGGTAAAGTTCTATTCCAACAAGGTGGTGCTGGATACCGGCTTTGAAACCAGCATCAAGGGACTTCGCGCCATAGGAGACGGCGCGTCGGTTACGCGCGGGCTTCAGCAAGCCTCCGCGAACGGGTTGAGCGTTGCGCGGAGCATTTTGGAAAGAATGGGACAATAGAACTCTATTTTCGGATCTATTTGGCGCATATGGCGGCACGCTTCCATATGCGCCAGTTTTATTTACATCGCATACGGCATTTATTAACAATATGGCAACAGTTTATCTGTGCGGATGTGCTATACTCGTAACGAAAACGGAGAGCGGAGGAACGTAGTATGGCACGTTGGTGCAGATTTACGATAGCAGTTTTACTTCTTGCGGCGCTGCTATGCTCCTGCATGACCGCGTATGCGGTCACGGCAGGCGATAAGCGCGTTGTGATTGCAGCGGATATTACGCAGGCTGAAAAAGAACAGATTTATAAGGATTTCGGCGTTAAACAAGGCGAGGTTGCGGAGCTTGTTGTGACAAACGCGGACGAGCGTGCCTATCTTCACGGCTTGGTGGATGAAAGCAAGATCGGAAACGTCGCGCTATCCTGCGTGTTCATCGAGATCATGGAACCCGGCACCGGCCTTACGGTACTGACCAATAACATCAATTACTGTACGCCGCAGATGTACAAAAACGCCTTGACGACAGCGGGCATACAGGACGCGCGCGTTATGGTGAGCGCGCCGCACGTTGTATCGGGTACGGCCGCGCTGACAGGCGTATATAAAGCCTACGAATCCGTATCCGGCAGCGCCTTGCCGGAACTTGCCAAGCAGGTCGGCGCAGAGGAACTGATCGTGACCGGCCAACTGGCCGAATACGTCGGAAGCAGCGAAGCGACGGGCCTGATCAACGAGCTTAAGACGATTTTGGATCAAACGGTCAACATGACAGACGCGCAGGTATTGGAGCAGATCGACATACTGGCAAAGCAATACAACGTAGCGCTGACGGAAGGGCAGCGGCAGCAGCTATTAAAGCTGTGCAGAAGTATGGAACGTTTGGACGCAAGCCAACTGCGGGAAAAACTGGTGGATTTGAGCGAAACTGTGGAAAAGGCGGGGGAAGTCAAGAAAACGCTGGACGTGGCGACGGAAAAGGCGGGTGAATTCGTGCAGGACGCGAAGGAGTTCGCGGGCAAATTTACAAATTTTGTGAGCAACGTCACAGGCTTTTTCAAAAATCTGCTGGGAAAATAGAAAATCACAAATCATATAAAAGCCGGCGGCGTTATGCAAGCCGGCTTTTATACTTATGGATTTATGATCTACAGTTCGCTTATCTTTTCTTCTAGCAAGGCGAAATCACAGGATATATGCTCGATGGAGGGATGGTGGTAAAACACGCAGGTAGCGTCGCCGCCGCCGAATACCGCCGCATTTTCAGACCATAGCCAAATACGCTTGTTTGCGCGCGTGGCTAACGCTATACCGAGCTCCGTATGCGTGCCCTTGCCACCGGGAAGCAAAACGATCAAAAGCTCTGCGGACGATACGCCTTCTACCTCGCTGCAAGCCGTGGCGCGCATCGCGGTTTCACCGTTGCCGCGCACATCGCCATATTGCGTCCAGTCATAGGTTACAAAATGACCACACGCTTTAATATGGCGAATCAACGCCGCGGCGCGCGCGCGATTTTCCAAGCCGCTTGCCACATAGATTTTCATGTGCGGTCTCTTTTACGGTGGTTGGGGCCGGGATCGCCCATCTTCCAATGCTTTCGGCAAAGGCCGATATACACGTCGTCCGCGCCGAGCACGACCTGCTCGCCCACCTTCGTAATGCCGCCTTCTCCATCCAAGCGGGCGTTGCAAATGGCTTTCCTGCCGCACCAGCAAATGGTTTTGATCTCCTCAATGGTATCCGCCCACGCCATAAGATAATGGCTGCCCTCAAAGAAATTACCCTGAAAGTCCGTGCGAAGCCCGTAGCAGATCACCGGGATGTTGTATACGTCCACAAAGTCCGTCAGAAGCTCGATATCCTTCTTATGAAGGAACTGCGCCTCGTCCACGATGATGCAGTCATACACATGCGATTTGACGGCCTCCACATCGATCTCATCGAATAAAACGCAGGCGTCGGAAAGGCCGCTTCGCGAGGATATGATGGTTTCGCCGTCGCGCGTGTCGATACGAGGCTTCACGAGCAGCGCGTTTTGGCTACGTTCATTGTAATTGTATTTCACCATGATAGCGTTCGCGGTTTTGCTTGAACTCATGGCGCCATAACGAAAATAGAGCTTTGCCATGGCTGTTTCCTTTCCTAACGTGAACCCTTGTCGTAGGGGATGCCTTCCGCCTTGGGCGCTCTGGACTTTTTCGAGGTCAGTATCAAAATGATCATGGTTACGATATAAGGAAGCATCAGATAGATATACTCGCTGGAGCTGACGCCGGAGAAGCTGGGGAGGAAGGGGATGCTGCCGCTGTAGGAGCCGATGATCTTAAAGAGCGCGAAGAAGAGTGAAGCGCCCAGTATGTTTAACGGCTTCCAGTTGCCGAAGATCATAACGGCCAAGGCGAGGAAGCCGTAGCCCGCGACAGAGGACTGGAACCCCGCGCCCGCCGCGATGGTATACGCCAAACCGCCGATGCCGCCCAAGACGCCGGAAATGAATACGCCAGCGTACCGCATCCTGTATACGTTGATGCCGACGGAGTCAGCCGCCTGCGGATGCTCGCCGCAAGCGCGAAGACGCAGACCGAACTTCGTTTTATAAAGCAAGATGCTTGCAGCGATCAGCAGGACAAACGCGAAGATCGTCGTCAAATAGAAATTCTTGAAAATCAGATTTTGAAGGAAGGTATCTTTTTCCGCTATGCCCAAGGTCGCCTGTGTGATGCGCGTCCATTTGGGGATCAGGATCGTGGTTTGTCCCTGCCCTTGAATCGACCACGTCAAAACGATCGCGAAGGCGGGGGCCAGCATATTGAGCGCCGTACCGCCGATCGTTTGATCCGCCTTGAGGTTGATGGAGGCAAACGCCAAGAGAAGCGAGAAGACGGCGCCCGAGGCCGCTGCAACTAGGATGGCTAAAAGCATCGCAAGCTGCGGCGAGGTTTCGCCAAGACCCATGCTGTCAAACAGACGCAGCATGAGACAGCTGCAAAGCGCGCCGACGATCATGATACCCTCTAACGCTATATTGATTACGCCGCTTCGTTCGGAGAACATGCCGCCCAAGGCCACCAGCAGCAGGGGAACGGCAAAAATGATCGTCGCGCTTAGAATATCGGCAAGTATTTTCATGATACAACCTCCTCATCAGCATCAGCAAGGTCGGACCCGGCAATTACAGCGTCGTCTTCGTTGACGTTTCCCGTATCGGGGTGGAACAGTTTGCCGATCAAGCCGCGCATCAGCAGCGAGAACGCGGAAAGATAGATGATGACCGCGATGATGATGTCGATCATCTCCTTGGCGAATTCCGGCTGCATAGCGTCGCCGCCAACTTGAATGTAGGAAATAAACAGAGCGCTAAAAATGGTGCCAATAGGATTCGAGCTTGCAAGCAGCGCCACGGGGATACCGTTAAAGCCCATGCCCAGCAGCGATTTAACAAGCGTGAACTGCGCCGTGCCGCTAAGATAATAGATGCCGCCGCCAACGCCCGCCAGCGCGCCCGCGATCACCATGGAAAGCACGATGTTGCGCTTTGCGTTGATGCCGGCGTACACGCTTGCGTTGCGGTTATACCCGCAGGCCTTAAGTTCATAGCCGAAGGTCGTTTTGCTAAGCACGATCCACATGATAACGGCAAAGAGAATGGCGATGAAAATGCTGATATTCATGTAGTTGGAACCCAGCAGCTTATCCAAGCCAAGCTTCGGGATGATACCGGCGGGGTTAGCGCTTCCAAGGCTTGCCGTGCGGTCTTTGTTGGTAGCGCCCCAAAAGTTCGCGAGCATCATGGGCATATTGTTGAGGGCAAGGTTGACGGTAAAAAGCCCAATCCAGTTGAACATGATGGCGGTGATGACCTCGTTTACGTTAAACTGCGCTTTACAGACGCCGGGAATCGCGCCCCAAAGCGCGCCGCCGATCATGGCAGCAAAGAGGCCGACATACCATGGAAGCTGGAATTGTATGACCGTTACCAGCGCGCAAAACGCGCCGACGGTGTATTGGCCTGTCGCACCGATATTAAAAAGTCCCGTTTTGAAAGCAAAACCGACGGCAAGACCCGTCATCACCAGCGGCGCAGATTGATACAGAACCTTTGCAAATTTATCCGAGGAGGCGATGCCCGCTGTAAGCATCTTGCCAAAGCCGTACAGCGCGCTGTCGGCATTGAAAATGAAAAGCATGATCAAGCCGAAAAGCAAGCCTAAAGCTATGGAGATCAACGACGCGAGGCAGCTTATGAAACCGGCGCTACGTAAAAACTGCTTACCCTTCTTCATGATGCGGACACCTCGCTTTGCTCTTTTTTCGCACCGGCCATATAAAGCCCCAGCTCGCTGACGCTGACGGTCTTGGGATCGAATTCGCCAACGATCTCGCCCTCGTACATGACGAGAATACGGTCGCTGACGTCCATCACCTCGTCAAGCTCGAGTGAGATCAGTAAAACAGCCTTCCCGGCGTCCCTTTGCGCGACAAGCTGCTTGTGGATGTATTCGATGGCGCCCACATCCAAGCCGCGCGTCGGCTGTACGGCGACCAAAAGATCGGGATTTTTGTCGATCTCGCGCGCGATGATCGCCTTTTGCTGGTTGCCGCCGGACATGCTGCGCGCCGTGG
>CAZNAL010000014.1:0-258 GCA_964571055.1 uncultured Oscillospiraceae bacterium
TCGAGTACACCGAGGATAAGGTCGTTTCTTCCGACTTCATCCATGATCCCCATACCTCCATCTTCGACGCCGACGCCGGCATCAGCCTCAACGAGCACTTCGTCAAGCTGGTCGCTTGGTACGACAACGAGTGGGGTTATTCCAACAAGGTTTGCGACCTTATCGCGCACATGGTCGAGGTTGACAATAAGTAAAAAAGCAAAACACTTACACGCGGCTGTCCGAACGGGCGGCCGCGTTTTACGTTGCTCAAATGTT
>CAZNAL010000014.1:268-18507 GCA_964571055.1 uncultured Oscillospiraceae bacterium
CTTTTCCGCATAGACCAACCTGCGGGAAAGGGGTGCTTTTCTTCCTTGCTTTTTGCGCACGGCAACCATATAATAATGGAAGAACGGAGGGCGCTTGGATGACGAACGAAGAAAAGATTCTTGATCTTCTTGCCTTGATGCAGGGAGAATTCGGAAAGCGGTTTGATACTTTGGAATCAAGAATGGATTCTTTGGAAGATCAAATACTGCAAGCAAACATCCGAACCGAAAACGAAATCCTGCCCAAGATCAACGCTTTGTTCGAGGGACAAGCAGCCATCAAGGAAATGCTTACGCCGCGCTCCAAGATAGACGAGCTGGAGGATCGGATAAAGTTCCTTGAATCCGTTGTGCGGCAACTGCTGGATAAGGCGCAGTAAGCGTACGCACGGCGTTTCCAATGACCGACAGAGGGGCTGTAGCAAAACAGTCCCTTTTTCCATGCAAATTTGCATGAATGCGCTTCCGGTTGAAATTGTTTACAAACTGTTTGCCGTATGGGAACCTTTGGGCGCGCACCGGCGTATAGATTATATGATACAATGAGTGCATTCAAAGGAAAGGGAGGTTCAATGCCATGAAGAAAAAGATAACGCGCATGCTGGCGCTTATATTGTTAAGCTGTATGCTGCTATGCGTATGGTCGCCGTCCGCGTCCGCCGCGACAAACCGGCCGAGCGTGACGTTGCTGGAGGCGTCGGATATATCGGAAGCGGGCGCGCAGTTAAACGCCTATGTCGCCTGCGCGCAGCGGTATACATATGACAGCGTGGGCTTTTATTTAAGCGCGGACAGGAACAGTCTCAACCAACACAGATATACGACGACCGTTTCCCCCAAGACGGCGTCCTTTGACCTGAAGTTTTCACAGAGCAGCGTTAGAGGCCTTTGCGGCGTCCTCAACGCCGGCTCCATCTATTACTATAAGCTGTTCGTTATGTACAACGGCATAGAATACGCAAGCGATATCGGTTGGTTCCGGACGCTCGACGACGCGACGGCGGACAGAACGGGCGCGCCCACCATCGCCGTATACGACGCGGTGGAGATCACGATGGACAGCGCGACGCTGCGCGGCGCTGTTACGCAAAACCCGCTGGGCTTGACCTTCTCCAAGATCGGTTTGCTGATGGGAACCTCCAAGACCTCTATGGCGGAGGTCGCGAGCAACGCGGCGGGCAACGGAAAGTTCCCGCAGGTCGCGTACTATGTAAACCGGTATAAGCAGCTTTCGCCGCTGACGACGTACTATTACCAGATCTTTGCCGTGACGAAGGCCGGCGCATCTTACGCAAGCCAGGTCAAGAGCTTCACGACGCTTGCGCCGTACCACACGGTCACCTTTCAGCCCAACGGCGGTATGCTTACCCAGATGGGCGCGATGATCGTATACCCCGGTCAGCCCTATGCGTTTGCGGAGGTGCCATACCGGCAGGGCTATACCTTTGCCGGCTGGTACACGCTGCCCAACGGCGGCAGCAGGGTTGCCGAAAGCGGCGTGTGGATGTACGACGCGGACGTAACGCTCTATGCCATGTGGACGCAGGGCGGCACGCCTGTTACCGACGGGGCGCTGCTCGTCTATTTCGATCTCAACTACGATAACCTCGGCGCGACGGAGAGCAAGACCGTCAAGGGGGGCAAGAAGTACGGAACGCTGCCGGAACCCACGCGCGCGGGCTATCGGTTTGCGGGCTGGTATACCGCCAAGGAAAACGGCGCGCGTGTGAAATCCTCCACAAAGGTGGGCGGCGTTGGCACGCAGGTGCTCTATGCGCTATGGACGCCCAGGACGGCGCAGGTTAAGTTTAGCGCCAACGGCGGCAGCGTATCCCCCAAGGAAGCGAAGCTCGCCTACGGCACAGCCTACGAGCTGCCCGTTCCGACGCGGGACGGCTACACCTTTGCGGGCTGGAACACAGCAAAGGACGGCAGCGGCAACATGGTGTTAAGCAAAACGCCTTGGATGTACAGCGAGAAGATCACGCTCTACGCGCAGTGGACACAGATACCGACCGCGCTTGCGCCCACGGCGCCGCAGGGGGGCGCGACGGTCGTGCCGGTCGGTTGATCCGCATAGGGTAGAATAGAATATAAAATGAAAAACGGAGCCGACTGATCTCGGCTCCGTTTGCTATTGCGCTGCTCGATCACAGCCCGCGGATGCGCACCTCCACGACGCGCCCGATGATCTGTACGTCGCCCTCGGATACGATGAGGGGCTCATAGCGAATGTTGGCGGAGATCAGCATGAGCTGCGACGGCATCCATTTCAGCTTTCGCACCAACACTTCATCCCCCATGCGTACCACGGCGATCTGCCCGTTTTCCACGCGCGGCTGCACCTTGACGAGCACCAGCGCGCCCTCGGGTATAAACGCGCCCGTCATGCAGTCGCCCTCCACCTCCATATAGAAATAATCGCCAAACCGTACGTCCACAGAAGGAACGGGGATGTATTCGGTGATGTTTTCCTCGGCCAGCATGGGAAGCCCCGCGTGCACGCGGCCGACAAGCGGTACGCCCACGGCCTCCCGTACCGGCATGAACAGCGCGGAAAGGTCCCCCTTGGGCTTTGCGATGGGATTTGCGTCCCGGCAAAGCATATGATCGGCGCTGACGTCGAATATATCGCAAAGCTTTAGAAGCATCTCCGGCGGCAACGCCACGCGCCCCGTCTCGTATTTGCATACCGCGGCCTTTTGCACGCCAAGCAGCGCGCCCAATTCATCCTGCGTCATTTTGCGGGCGCGGCGAAGCTCTCTTACACGATTCATAGTGACCTCCTTGGGCGTTTTTTCTATTGTATCCGAAACAGATACGAAAAAGCAAGAAAAAAGTTTCACAGAGTACCGTTTTTGGTATTGACTGTATCTGATTTAGATATTATAATGCGATAAGAAAATGATAACGGAAACGATTTCCAATACAAGACACGAAAAATATCCGATATGGATATGAGGAGGCCGTATGAATTACTTTGGCATGTTTTTTTCCTTCATGATCCCCGGCTTGATACTTGGCGCGATGGCGGTTGCGGTGTTCGGCGAAAAGCAGCGGGGATACCGCGCGCATGTTGAAGAAAAACGGGACGCCGCGCGGCAGCACGACAGGAGCAAGCTCTACATTTGCGATCTGGCTGCGGAGCTTCGTGAGGAGGCCGCCTGATTTGCTTAAAACGGCGAGTTGCTCACAGCCATGATTTGGAGTATACTGATATGCGAAGAATTATGCGTAAGAGGTAGCGTTTCATGGCAAGACAGACTCGTCGCAGACGACGCAGCGTGCAGCCCAGGTTTTTTATCATCCTGTTTTTATTTATTGTCGCCGTAATAATGGGCGCGTTGGTGCTTACCGACGTTTTTGTGCCCGACAAGACGCCGGAAGAAAAAGAGGATAAGCCGGGCCTGTTCGAAAGCATTTTTGCAAAGGAAACGCCCGCGCCCACGCCTGCGCCCACACCCACGCCGTCGCCTACGCCCACGCCCGTACCGACCTTCAGCCCCGCGCCCGTCGAGGGTACGCGGCCGGAGGATTTCGGTTTGGAATGGGCGATGGAGGTCAACGGCCAAACGGTGGATACCTATCAATCGGACACGCCCATCGACTTTCTCGAGGGCGAAAACTATACGGCGGCCGAGGGGATCATCACCTTCCGCGGCAACAATTTCCGTGACGGCGCTTCCTACGGCACGGTGAAGATTTCCGAGAAGGTCTTGGATGAGGCGGGCGCTTGGACGTTTTCCGTCGGCAGCATGTCAAAGATGTACGGCGAAGGCTCATGGACGGGCTGCGGCTGGACGGGACAGCCCTTGATCGTGCGCTGGCCGCAGGAGACCAAGCGGCATATGAACATGTATGACGCGGCCAAGGCAGATGCGGATTTGGTGGAGGTCATCTACGCCACCATGGACGGACGCATTTACTTCCTTGACCTTGCGACCGGCCAAAAGACGCGCGATCCCATCAACACGGGCTTTCCCTTCAAGGGCGCGGGCGCGCTGGATCCGCGCGGATATCCGCTCATGTTCGTGGGTGCGGGCGACGACAGCCCCACCAAGGGCAGCGCGCGCGCGTTCATCATCAGCCTCATCGACGGCGCGGTGCTCTATGAATTCGGCGTGGAGGATCCTTTCGCGTGGCGTGATTGGACGGCGTTTGACAGCTCCGCCTTGGTGGACGCGGAAACGGATACGCTGATCTATCCCGGCGAAAGCGGCATTCTCTATCTCTTTAAGCTCAATACGCAGTATGATACGGCGGCTGGCACGATCTCCGTGTCGCCTGAGCTCGTCAAATGGCGCTATCGCGGCGCGAATACCAACGCGAAGGCTAAGGACGGCAGCGAGGGCTGGTGGCTGGGCATGGAGGATTCCGCCATCCTTTGGCGCGGACACGCCATATTCACGGATAACGGCGGCCACATGATCTGCTTGGACTTGAACAATCTTACGCCCGTATGGGTACAGAACACGCTGGATGACACCAACTGCACGCCCGTGTTCGAGCTGGAGGGCGCGGAGCATCATCCGTATGTCTATACCTCCACCTCCTTCCACGGCGGATGGCGCGCGGCAACGGACAGGACGGCGCGCATCCCCATATGGAAGGTGGACGCTGTCAACGGCAAGGTGGTATGGGAAAACAACGATTTCGAGTGCGAAACCATATCCGGCGTTTCCGGCGGTGTGCAGGGCACGATGGCGATCGGCAAAAACAAGCTTTCGGACATGATCTTTGTGCCTGTCGCCATGACGGAGGGTTCCAAGGGCAAGCTCGTCGCGCTTAGCAAGGCGGATGGGCGTCAGGTGTGGTGCTGCGACTTTTTGGGGTATCCGTGGAGCAGCCCCGTCACCGTATACGACGACGCGGGCAACGGTTACATCATACAATGCAACAAATCGGGTTACATCCATTTGATCGACGGCATGACCGGCGCGATCCTCTTTGAAATGAGCCTCGGCTCCAACATCGAAGCGTCCCCCGCCGTATTTGATAATACTGTCGTCGTGGGCACGCGTGGCGGCTTGATCTACGGGTTGAAAATCAAATGAGGACGATCAACGGCAACACGGAAGGCATACGGCGCGTGCTGTTGGACGAAATGGCGCAGCTTTACGAGCTGCGCCTTACGCCGCAGCAATTCGCGTCCGCGGAGCTTTTGGAAAGGCTTGCGGCGTACACGGCGCGCATCGGGCGCGAAGTATCCGTTTATATTGCGCGCGACGGACGCGTGATGGACGTCTCCGTTGGCGACAGCGGCAAGGTGTCGATGCCTGAAATGCGCTTGGTACGCAATCTGGACAGGCTTTGCGGCGTTCGCTGTATCCATACGCACCCCAACGGCGACGGCCGGTTGTCCCCTGTGGATATAGGTACGCTTCGCAGCATGCGTCTGGACTGCATGGCGGCGCTGGGCGTGGGCCAAAACGGTATGACGTCCCTGTATGCGGGCTTCCTTGGCGAACAGCGGGACGGCGAGCGCGAGGTGCTTCTCTATGGCCCCTTGCGCCCGCAGAAGTTGCCGCAGGCAACGCTCATGCAGGAGATCGCGCTGTCGGACGAAAGGTTCAAATCTTCCACCAAAGAGGTGGAGGAGGCGCGTCCGGAAAAGGCTATACTTGTTGGAATTGAGAATACGGAGGGGTACGATACCATCGAGGAGCTTGCCGAGCTTGCGCGCACGGCGGGCGCTGAGGTGGTGGGGCGCGAGACGCAGAAGCGCCGCGATATTGATAACGCCACCTATATAGGCAGCGGCAAGGCGGAGGAATTATCGCTCACCGCGAGCGCGCTGGAAGCGGACCTTTTCATATTCGACGACGAATTGAACCCCGCGCAGGCGCGCAATTTGGAGCGCATACTGGGCGTGCGGGTGATCGACCGCACGGCTTTGATACTGGACATCTTCGCGCGCAGAGCGCAGTCGCGCGAAGGCAAGCTGCAGGTGGAGCTTGCGCAGCTCAAATACGAGCTGCCGCGCATACTCGGCAAGGGCGTGGCGTTATCCCGGCAGGGGAGCGGCGCGATCGCCCGGGGACCGGGCGAAACCAAGCTGGAAAATGACAGGCGCAGGATACGCCGCCGCATCTATGAATTGGAGCAGGATCTTGCGCAGGTGGATAAGCAGCGCGGGCTGCGGCGGGAAAGGCGCAAGAAGGACGCGATCCCCTTGGTGGCGCTTGTGGGCTATACCAACGCCGGGAAGTCTACGCTTCTAAACCGCCTTACCCAAGCGGACGTACTGGCCGAGGATAAGCTTTTTGCGACCCTTGATCCTGTGGTGCGGCAGACGGCCCTGCCCGGCGGCACGGAGATTTTGCTTTCGGACACGGTGGGCTTTATCAACAAGCTGCCGCACGATCTGATCGACGCGTTCCGCTCCACGCTCGAGGAGGTCTCCAGCGCCGATCTTATTTTGCATGTCGTGGACGTATCGTCGGATTATTATGAAAAGCAGATGGCTGTGGTGGAGGAGGTGCTCTCATCCTTGGACGCCGCCAACACCCCGTGTTTGGTGGTATATAACAAGATAGACGAAGCGCAGACGCCGCTGCCTGCAGCGCGCGATGGCAGCGTACGCATCAGCGCGAAGACGGGGGAAGGGATGGATGCGCTGCTTGCTTCCATCGAAGGCGCGCTCAACAGCGGACGGCGCGAGCTGGAGCTGCTGATCCCTTACGACAAATATGAAGCCGTGGCGCTTCTCAAAGCGGAGGCGCGCATACTCGGGGAGGCGCACGAAGAGACGGGGACGCGCATCCACGCGCTTCTCGACGAGCCGACGCTGTGGAAGCTGAAAAAAATCATGGGAGAAAAAGTATGATCACATATTATTTTATCGTGGTGGCCATCATCGCGACCGCTTTGACCATTTGGGACAAGACGGCGAAGAACAAAAAGAAGAACGACGCCAAGGCGCCGTCCGATGAAGAATCCGAAAATGCGGAAGATACGCCGCGCTAGGCGTTACAGGTTATCCTCTATGTATTGCGCTACGTCCTGCAGCTTCATGCCGTTGGAGGCCTTGATAAGCACCGTGTCGCCCTTTTGCAGAATTTCGGGGAGCGCGCGCAGCAGCGCGTCCTTGTCCGCGAAATAGGCTGCGTTGCCGCCCGCTTGCTTTGCGCCCTCGTACATGGCGTTAGAGAGCGTGCCGACGCAAAGAATCCTGTCGGCCTTTCTGTGCACGGCGTATTCGCCGATCTCTCGATGATATTTCAGTTCGTCCTTGCCAAGCTCAAACATATCGCCCAAGATCAGCACGCATCGTCCCTCGGAAGCGGCCGCTACGTCGATGGAGGCGGCCACGGAAGTGGGGTTTGCGTTGTACGCGTCGTTGATGAGGGTGTAGCGCGGCGTTTTTACGATCGCCATGCGGCCGGACACGGGCCTATAGCTTTCGATACCCGCCGCGATTTTCGCGGGCTCCACGTCCAGCGCCAGCCCTACGCACAGCGCGCAAAGCGCGCGAAGCACCATGTAGGAGCCGGGAGCGGGTACGGTCACGGGCAGGCTTTCGTCGCCGAAATGCGCAATGAAGCGGGTGCCCTCCAGCCCCATCTCGTCGATATCGGTGGCGTAAACGTCACAGGCGCTGTCCGTCCCGTAGGTGAGAACATCGTCGTAGGTATCCTTCAAGGTTCGCAAAAGCGCGTCCTCGCCGTTGACGATGATGGGCGCGTCGGGGGAACGGTAGGGGAGCATTTCGCATTTGGCGCGTAAAATGCCCTCACGCGAACCAAGATGCTGTATGTGCGCGTCGCCTATGTTGGTAAAAACGCATACATCCGGCCTTACGATCTTCGCGAGCGCGTCGATCTCGCCAAAATGGTTGGTGCCCATTTCCACGATGGCCGCTTCATGGGCGCTGCAAAGACGCAGCAGCGTCAAGGGAACGCCCGTTTGGTTGTTGAGGTTTCCTTCGTTTTTTAACGTGTCATATTTCTGGGAAAGCACGCCGTAGATCAGTTCCTTGGTCGTGGTTTTGCCCACGCTTCCCGTTATGCCCACGAAGGGTATGGGAAAAAGGCTTCGGTATGCGCCCGCGATCGATTGAAAGGCGGCGGCGGTGTCCCGCACGCGGATCAAGGGGCGCGGCGCGGAGAGGTCGCGATCCGTAAGCGAAGAAAGCGCGCCGGCGTGAAGCGCCTGCGGTATAAAATCGTGACCGTCGAAACGGTCGCCGATAATGGGGATGAACAGGGAACCGGGACGTACGGCGCGGCTGTCGATGCAGACGTCATGCAGCGGCGTATCCATGGGTAGGTCGCCCGTGAGCTGACCGTCGCAGGCCGCGATGGCGTCCGCAAGGGTAAAGTGTTCCATAACAAACTCCCAATGTTATTTTGCCAGCGAAAGCTCGATGATCTTCATGCAAAGACTGGCATAATCCATGCCGGCGGCGCGCGCCATCTGCGGAAAGTGGCTGGTGGGCGTCATGCCAGGCAGGGTATTGGCTTCCAAGCAGTACAGCCGTCCGTCCTCGCTATAGATATAGTCCATGCGCGCGTAAACGGAGAGCGAGAGCACGTCAAAGACCTTTCGGGAGGTCTCCATAAGCTCGCGGGTGAGGGCTTCGGGGATCTGCGCCGGGCAGATCTCCGTGATAAGGCCGCTTTGGTATTTGTGCTCATAGTCGTAGAAGTCGCCCTTGGGGATGACCTCCGCGGGCGGCAGAACCTTTGACCCCAATACGCCGCAGGTGAATTCGCGGCCGGGATAGAAGGTCTCCACCAAAATATCGTCCTCGCATTGAAAGGCCGTTTGCGCGGCCGCTGCAAGCGCTTCGGGCGTATAGGCCTTGGTTACGCCGATGCTGCTGCCGCCCGAGCAGGGCTTTACGATGCAGGGGAGCGGGAAGGAAACGTCGTCGCCCTTTTTGAAAAGCTTATACGCGGGGGTTCGGATTCCATTTGCGCGGAAAAGCTCCTTACTGACGGCTTTATCCATAGCAAGGGCGCTGCCGAAATACCCCGCGCCCGTATATTTGATCTCCATCATATCGAACATGGCTTGCAGCATGCCGTTTTCGCCCGGTACGCCGTGCATGGCCATGAATACGACGTCCGCCGCCTTGCAAAGCTCGATCACGTTTTTGCCGACGCCGCCAAGCCCGCTGTCCGCGCGGGAGGCGCGAACGGCTGCAAGATCCGGCGCCGCCGCCTTCACGGGGCGGGGCGCAAGCGGCTCTGTGCCGATAAAAGCGTCCGTGATGGGGGTGGGCAGCGTCTCCTCACCGTAAAAAAGATCGACGAGGATGGCTTGCTCTCCGATCTGCCGCAGCGCGTTGCATACCTGCGTGCCCGTGGAAAGGGAAACGTCCCGTTCCGGGCTTAAGCCGCCGGCTAACACTACGATCCGCATGGATTCGCTCCCTTCATTGCCAGAATTAAACGTCATTATACCATACTTTATGTGAATGGGAAACGAAAAATATCTTTCGCGCGTATTCACGCGCAGCGCTTTTCAGCGCTTGGGCTTTGTGGTACTATGATAGAAGTGTAAAACGGAGGCGGAGTATGACGAAGGTCATTGCGATTGAAGGAATCGACGGAAGCGGCAAGAGCGTACAGTTTAAACGCTTGGCGGAAAATTTGGCGGCGCGGGGCTTCACGGTGGAGCTGCGCGAATATCCCGTTTACGAGAAGGGCTTCTTTGGCGCGCAGGCGGGGCGGTATCTCTCTAACGCCGAGGGCATACCGGCCGATCAAGTAGACGGCAAGAGCATGGCGCTTTGGTTCGCGCTGGATCGCTGGGAGGATATGCAAAGCTACCGCGGCGAAGCGGATTTTCTCATTATCAACCGGTATGTGCTCAGCAACGCCGTATACCAAAGCATTCGCGATATCGACATAGGGAGGCCTGATATCGTGGATTGGGTGTTCGATTTGGAGTACGAGCATTTTCATCTGCCCAAGGCGGATCTGTTCCTCTTCTACGACGTAGCGCCCGCGCAGGCGGGGGAGAACGTGCAGAAGAAAGGCTTCCGCGCGTATGTGGGGGACGGCGGCGACGTATATGAAAAATCCGGCGATATTCAGTCGCGCGCGCGGGAAAAATACCTCGCTTGCGCGGCGCGCCGCCCCGATGTAGCGGTGGTGCAGTGCATGCAGGACGGCGTTTTTCAAAGCGTGGACGCCATCGCCGAAAAGACCCTCTCCGTATTGGAAGAGAAGGGTATTCTATGAACGACTTGTTCGATCAAAAAACGGATCTTCGCGCGCCGCTGGCGGATCGCATGCGCCCGCGCACGCTGGACGAATTCATAGGGCAGGCGCATATCGTAGGGAAGGGCAAGCTCCTGCGCCGCGCCATCGAGACGGACAGTTTG
This sequence comes from uncultured Oscillospiraceae bacterium, assembly GCA_964571055.1. Lineage (GTDB taxonomy): Bacteria > Bacillota > Clostridia > Christensenellales > CAG-138 > JAQVRG01. Next base: position 10,602 of record CAZNAL010000014.1, read on the forward strand.
CAGTCCAGCATATTCTTCGGCCCTCCCGGCTGCGGGAAAACGACGCTTGCCAACGTCGTCGCCAACACGACCGGCGCGCGCTTTGTAAAGCTCAACGCCGTGACGGCGGGCGTCAAGGATGTGCGCGAGATGATCGCGGAGGCGGAAAACGCCAAGAAGCTTTACGGGCAGGAAACCTACCTTCTCTTGGACGAGTGCCACAGATGGTCCAAGACGCAGTCGGACAGCATATTGCCCGCGCTTGAAAAGGGCGTGGTGAAGTTTATCGGCTCCACAACGGAAAACCCCATGGTCAGCATGACGGGCGCTATCGTGTCCCGATGCAGGCTTTTTCAATTTTTTCCCCTTACGGAGGAGGACATTTTGGACGCCATGCGCGCCGCCATCGCGGACGAAGAGCGCGGCATGGGCATGTACCACGCCGAATTCGACGAGGACGCGATGAATCATATCGCGCATGTATCAAACGGCGACGCGCGCTGCGCCCTCAACGCCGTGGAGCTTGCGATTCTTACCACCAAGCCGGTGGACGGCGTTATCCGCATCACGGCGGAGATCGCGGCGGAGTCGGTGCAGAAGAAGACGCTGCTTTGCGACGAACAGCAATTTTACGATATGCTTTCGGCTTTCTGTAAAAGCCTGCGCGGCGGCGACAGCGACGCGGCGCTCGCTTGGTTCGCGCGTCTGATGTACGCGGGGCTGGATCCCCGCATCATCGTGCGCAGGCTGATCGCGCACGCCTCGGAGGACGTGGGGCTTGCCAATCCACAGGCCATGGTACAGGCGGTCACGGCGGGGCAGGCGCTGGAGATGATCGGTATGCCGGAGGCGCGCCTTTCTATCACGCAGGCGATCATCTATCTTTGCGAAAGCCCTAAGTCCAACTCCGTTGTGCTGGCTGTGGACGGCGCGTGGGCGGACGCGGAGCGAAGCTTTGACAAGCCCGTGCCCGTGCATCTTCGGGATACGAGCTATAAGGGGGCCGCGCAGCTTGGTCACGGCAAGGGCTATAAATACCCCCATGATTATCCGGGACACGTTGTGGAGCAGGCGTATATGCCCCCCGACGTGGAGGGTCATGTGTATTATGTGCCGGGCGAATTGGGGCAGGAAGCGAAAATACGGCAGAATCATGTGCTGCGCGGCAAGCTGAAATCCTGAAAGCGCCTGTTTATCTGCATAAATTTGACACAACCGCCTCCGCGTGATATAGTTATATAAAGGATATTGTATCTTGGCCAGCTTTCGCACATCGGTAACTTGTTTGATTCAGAGGGAAAGGAGGAGGACATGTTTTCAGTTGGAGAAAAAATTTGTTATCCCATACACGGCGTCGGCGTGATCGAGTCCATTGAAGAGCGCACCGTGCTAGGCGAAACGCAGCCCTATTACGTCCTTCGCTTTATCTCGGGGCGTATGACGGCTATGGTGCCGGTGCGAACGGCGGCGTCCGTCGGGCTGCGCGCGGTGATCGGCGAGGCGGAGTGCACGAAGGTCTTGGCGTTTTTACAGGGCGACGTCTGCGTCGAGAACGACAACTGGAACCAGCGCTATAGGGATAATTACACGAAGCTTCGCGGCGGCGATATTTACGATGTGGCGGACGTGATCAAATGCCTCAATAAAAGGGAATCGATGAAAGGCTTGTCCGCGGGCGAACGCAAAATGCTGCTGACGGCGCGGCAGGTGATGCTGGCTGAGCTCGTTACGGCAACGGGAAAATCGGAGGAGGAATTTCGCCGCGTAGTGGGTGAATCGTAGAAAGAGAGCGTTATGGAGCAGAAGAAGCACGAAACACTGGAAGAGATTCTAGGCGAAGGCAGGGAGTTTGACGAGGAACAGGCAAAGGCGCGCGAGGAGAAGACGCTTCGCGTGTTTCGCACCTTTTTGCTCTGCGTTATGTCCTTTGCCGCCTTCATGGTTATTCTGGGTCTCATTTTGAAATAGCGCTTGTAAAACATATACTTGGAAAGGGGTGGAATCAACACTTGGCACGAAAAATAGCGAGGCTCATCCTCTCACTGATGGGAGCCGCGCTGGGCGTAGGCATTGTGGCGGGCATCGATTCGGCGCTGCAATCCTTCGGTATTCTGCCAATGCGTGTGGTGTTGCTGACCTGGGCGATCATCGCCATTTATGTAGCTTGCGGCATTTTATTCGCCATTATTTTTTATCTATTATCACCCAAGCTCATAAACGGGTTCATCTACATCATCGCACGGGCGGAGTCGGAGTTGTCCGCGCTCTCGCTGGCTGAAATCTTCTTTGGCGTGATGGGACTGGTCGTGGGCCTTTTGCTGGCCTTTTTGATCAGCGCCCTTATGAACGATCTCGCGTTTCCGTGGCTGCGGTTCGTCATCAGCATTTTTCTGTATGTCGGCTTTGGCTATCTTGGGTGGAGCGTCGTATCCAAACGGCGCGGCGAGATCGCGGACACGGGTATCTTCAAAAAGCACGGCAAACGCGCCGGCGACGGCGCGGCGCGGCCCAAGATACTGGACACCTCCGTCATTATCGACGGCCGCATCGCGGATATCTGCGCTACGGGCGTGATTGAGGGGCAGATCATCGTGCCCCGTTTCGTGCTGCACGAATTGCAGCATATCGCGGACAGCGCGGATTCCTTGAAACGCGTGCGCGGAAGGCGGGGGCTTGACATCCTCAACCGCATGCAGCGTGAGCAGGACATGCCCATTCAGGTGGTGGATACGGACTTTGAGGATGTTGCCGAGGTGGACGCAAAGCTTTTGCGCTTGGCCTCGGAAATGGGCGGCGTTGTGGTGACCAACGATTACAACCTCAACAAGGTGGCCGCTGTGCAAAGCGTGCCCGTACTCAACATCAACGACGTCGCCAACGCCGTCAAGCTCGCGCTGGTCGCGGGCGACGAGCTTTCCGTGACCATCGTCAAGGAGGGCAAGGAGATCGGGCAGGGCATCGGCTATCTTGACGACGGCACCATGATCGTGATCGACGGCGGCAAGCGTTTTGTGGGCGAAAACGAAGCGATCGTTGTAACGAGCGTGTTACAGACCTCGGCCGGACGCATGATATTCGCAAGGCTCAGGTGACAGGAAGGACTCCAAGCAGCCGATCTGTTTGCTTACAGACGGCTGCTTTTTTTGCGCCTGTACAGAGATATCGCATCCTTTGACATATTGACACATTACGCGACAGCCGCTATAATATATAAAAAGCAGATCTTGTACACATGAGGACAATTGCGCGTATGTAAGCGGGAAGGCAACCGGTTTGAATACGACAGCGGAAAAACCATGGAACAAAAAAGAACAAAACAGGGATATCGCCGCCTTGACGGAGGTTCTTGCGCTGCTACGCGTAAGGGCGGGCATATCGCAGAGCGCGTTAGCGTCTTGGGTCGGGCTTTCCCGGCAGACCATTTCGATGATCGAGAACGGGAAACGTCCCATGTCATGGCAGACCTATCTTTCCCTGCTTCTGTTTTTCGATTACAACCAAGCTACGCATCAGATGCTTCGGGATATGTCAATATTCCCCGAAAAGCTCGTTGCGCATTTTAGCGGGAATCAGACGGTGGCGCAGACGGACGCGTCGTCTTATTTGGAGGCGCTTTCCACGGCGCTATCGGCGTTTATGCGCGTATGCCCGGATCTGATTTACATCAAGGATCGCGACGCACGCTACGTTTGCTGCAGCCGCGCCTTTGCCGCGTTCGCGGGGCTTGCCGATGAAGAAGCGGTACGCGGCAGGAGCGATTACGACCTTGTAGAGAAGTCCTGCGCGGATCAATATCGCGCGGTGGACGAAAGGGTTTTGCGCACGGGAAAGCCCTGCCTTGATTATGATGAGAAGCTGCCCGAGGGCGTGGCGCGCTATGCCAAGACCTCCAAGTACCCGCTTATGGATGGCGACGGCAACGTGATCGGCGTATACGGCGTTACGCGCGACGTCACGGAATACCGCGTGGCGTTCGAACGCCTAAAGCTCCTTACGGACAACATTCCCGGCGAGATCGCGACGTATGCCTGCACGCCTGACAGCCTCGACCTCCAGTATTTTAACGACGGCTTTTGCAAGCTGTTTGGGGTCACGCGCGCGGAATATGAAAAGAGGAGCGCCGTCGACCCTGTCAGCGCCGTTTTTCAAGAGGACATGCCCGCGGTAATGGCGCAGATCGAACGGATCATACGCGACGGTACGCCGATGGATTGCCTGTACAGGGCGCATGTAGAGGGCGGCGGCTACAAATGGATCCGCCATAAGGCGGTGATCGCCCAGCGGCACGGGAATGCAGTGATCGTAAACGCGATGCTCATCGATGTCACGGAGCAGCAGGAGGCGACGGAGCGCTTGCGCGTCAGCGAGGAGGAGCACCGGCTTGCCATGATACACAGCGGCAATATCATTTGCCGCTATTCGATCGCGGACGGCTCCATCTCCATGTCCCCCGAGGCCGCGGCTACGTTTAAGATTCCGCAAAGGCTTACCGACATGCCCGAAGAAGCGATTCGTCTGGGCATGGTCGCCGCGGAAAGCGTAGACGCGTACACGGCCTTTTTTGCGGCGCTGCAGCGCGGCAGCAGGGACGCTACAGTCGTGTTCCAGCTAAGCACGGCGGCTGGCTGGCGCTGGATGGAGGCGAGTGCGTCGGTGATCTTTTCGGCGGACGATAAGCCCGTTTCGGCGGTTATTTCCTTTAGCGACGTGACGGAGCAGCTGGAAAAGGAAGCCGTATATAAGAATTGGCAGCAATCCCTGCGGGAAAAGGCGCCGGAATCCTATACGATGTTCCGTTCCAATTTAAGCAAGGACGTTTCCTTTGATACCGCTGAGGGCTCGCTTTTGTCCGTCAAGTTTTCTAAAAAGGCTGCCACCTTTTCCGCGCGCACCGCGGAATACATGCGGCAGTTCGTGTTTGAGGAGGATCGTGAGCGCTACGCGGCGGCCTTGAACCCCGATACCCTTCTTGCTAACTATTACCGCGGGAAGCCCACACAGACGCTGGAATACCGGGAAAAGCTGCCCGAGGGCGGCGTGCGCTGGCTGTGCCTTAGCATAGAGCTTTTGGAATATCCTGGCTCTACGGATGTGGAAGCGTATCTGCTGTATGAGGATATTGACGAGACGAAAAAGGCTGCGCTGCGCGAGCAGGCGCGCGCGCAGAACGATCCCCTCACGGGCGTGTTCAACCGGCATACTTTTATTGAAAAAATGGACGTGTTTCTTGCGGAGAGCGCGCCGGAGACGCTGCACGCGCTTTTGATGCTGGATTTGGACGGCTTCAAGCTCATCAACGACAGCTTTGGCCACGAAACGGGCGACAGAACGCTGATCGACGCGGCGCAGACGCTGCGCTCCATGATTCGCCACGGCGACTTGGTAGGCAGGCTGGGCGGGGATGAGTTTATCGTCTTTTTAAACGATATACAGAGCAGGGCTGACGCGGCGAGGAAAGCAAAGCAGGTCTGCAACGCGCTGCGCAGGGCCTTCTCTGTGGAGGCGCAGCTTTCCGCAAGCGTCGGCGTCGCCGTTTTCCCGGATGACGGCGAAGACTTTGCGTCGCTGTACCACAAGGCGGATGTTGCGCTGTACCATGTGAAGGCGACGGGCAAGGATAATTATATCTTCTACGATGCGAGGATGGACGGCGAAAAGCCGCAGACGACCGGCGCGGCGGAGACAGCCGATACGCTCGATACGTTAACGTCCGCGCTTGCAAGGCCTAAGCACCGGATGCTGATCGTGGAGGACAACAGAGCCAACAGCGAGATGCTTTCCAACCTTTTTAAGGACGAGTTCATCATCGATACCGTGGAGGACGGCAACGCTGCCTTGCTCCGCCTGCGCCGCTATGGCACAGGGATATCCGTTGTGCTTCTCGATCTGATCCTGCCCGGCATGGACGGGTTTGCGGTGCTTAGGGAAATGCGCGCGCACGCGGAGATGCAAACCATTCCCGTCATCGTCGTCAGCGGCATGGATGAACGGGAAACGAGCCTTCGCACGATCAAATACGGCGCGTCCGATTTCGTTACCAAACCCATCGACGTGGACATTCTGCGCCTGCGCGTGCAATCGGCGCTCAGCAGGGCGGAAAACGAGCGGCTGCGTGCCCAAAATAACGGCTTGGCGCTGCAAGCCAACGAGATCGCGCGCTGCCGCGCGGTGCTGGAAAGCGAGGGCACGGTGATCGTTGAATACGATATGCCCAACGAGCTGTTTACATACGACCCCTCGATCTCACAACGATTGGCGGGCGTTTTTGACAGCCGCCCCCTGTGGCAGATCCTTCTTGCGGACAGGGTCGCGGACGCAGAAACGGTCATGCGATTGCAGGAACTTACGCACAGCGTGCTCACGAATGAAGGGAAGAGCAGCGGAAGATTGTCGGTGCTGCTCAAAACCCCGGCGGGCGCGCGGCGCCGCTTTATCTTTAGGGTGATCAAACGCACGGACGCGGATCATTTGGGCGATAAGGCGCTGCTGACGTTTACGGATACCGTACAAGCGGAATAAGGAAAACGGCGGCACGATGAAACAAAGAGGCATAATCATGCAAAAAAATGCACAACGAAATGGCGAAAAATGTATTTTTTGGTTGCTTGGAGCTTAGCATATGCCGTATACTATACCATATAACGCGCTTCAATTTACGTTACACATCTGTGCATCCTATGCCGGTTGGCGTAAGGGGCGCTTTTCTCGATAGTACGCATGGAGGCGGAAAGGAAGCAGCCAATGACTGAACAACAGCTACACGCGCTGTCCCTGCGGGAAACGGATATTCCGGGCGCCATGCGCCGTTTTTACGGCGACGAGGCGCTTTATGTATCCTGCCTTGACAGGTTTCTATATGATCCTACGCTGGCGGAGCTGAACACGGCTGTGCAAAATCAGGCGTGGGACGAAGCCTTTACCGCGGCGCACGCGCTCAAGGGCTTGGCCGGCAATATGGGTTTTGTTCCCTTGATGCACGCCACCGGGCAGCTTGTGGTGCTGATACGCGGCGGACGCACGCGGGAGATAGGCGAAAGCATGGCGCAGGTCAACAGCAGCTATCGTGACATCACGGACGCGATTCGCCAGAATTTCATTTTGACAGACGGGGAGAAGGAACAATGAAAGCGGAAAACAACAGCGCAGAATTTAAGTATATCGTCGGTATCGGCGCGTCGGCAGGCGGCTTGGAGGCCCTGCAGAAGCTGCTGAGCGCTTTGCCCCCCAATACGGGCTGCCCTTACATCATCGTGCAGCATCTTTCCCCCGATTACAAAAGCCTGCTGGGCGAGATACTCGGAAAATACACGGATATGCCGGTATTGCAGGCGGAAAACGGCATGAAGCTTGAGGCGAACAAGGTCTATGTGATCCAGCCCGGCAAAAACATGCGCGTGGAGAATGGAAAGCTTCAGCTTACGAACCAAATTCCCAAGGAGTTGAACCTGCCCATCGATATGCTCTTCCGTTCGCTTGCGGAGGAGGCGGGGCCGCGCGCGATCGCCATCGTGCTTTCGGGCACCGGTTCCGACGGCACGAACGGCATCAAGGCTATCAAGGAAAACGACGGCATGGTGATCGTGCAGGATCTGGACAGCTCCAAGTTCGACGGCATGCCGCGCTCGGCTATGCGCACGGGGCTTGTGGACGCGCAGATTTCGCCGGAGGAGATCGCGGTGGAGCTTAAGCATATCACGGGCTCCAGCGCGCCGTTTGCCAAAGAAAAAACGGAGCAGGAGATCGACGGCGATCTGATGAAGCGCGTGTATCTGATCCTCAAGAAGGTCAGCAACGTCAACTTTACGCATTACAAGCAGACCACCATCCTGCGCAGGATGGAGCGGCGCATGATGCTTACCCGCAAGGAGAAATTTGCGGATTATGTAGAATATTTATACGAATCGCCGGAGGAGGTGCGCATACTTTC
>CAZNAL010000014.1:18517-24783 GCA_964571055.1 uncultured Oscillospiraceae bacterium
ACTTCTTCCGCGACCCGGATTTCTTCCAAGCCCTAAAGGAGAAGGCGATCCCGGAGATCGTGCACCGCAGCACGAACGAGGAGCCGATCCGCGTTTGGGTGGCGGGCTGCTCTACGGGCGAGGAGGCTTACTCCATCGCCATCCTCTTTAGCGAGGTCATGGAGGCGTTAAAAAAGAAGCGCGAAGTCAAGATATTCGCGACGGATTTGGACGTGGAGGCGATCAACACGGCCGGAAAAGGCGTATACGGGGACAATATCGTGGATTCCGTTTCACCTGCGCGCCTTAGCAAGTATTTTACGCGCAGGAACAATACCTACACCATCAACCGCGACATCCGCAAGATGATCGTGTTTTCGCCGCACAACGTTTTTCAGGACCCGCCCTTTGGCAAGCTTGACCTTATTTCCTGCCGCAACATGCTCATCTATTTCCAGCCCGTTTTGCAGAACGATTTGTTTGCGATCTTTCACCAGTCCCTCAAGGACGGCGGTTTCCTTTTCCTCGGCAAGTCCGAGGCCATCGGCTCCTATACGGAGGCGTTTCCCGTGGTGGACGCCGCCTCTAAGATCTTCACGCACAACAGCGACGCGAAAATACCCGGCGCAAAAAAGGTACCCTATTTGCAGACGACCTATTTGGACGACGAATATGTGGGGGACAACGACGTGGGCTTCCCGCGTCCGCCCGCGCGCGGCGAGATCGGCTTCAACGAGGAGGCGGCGATCGACACGATGCTGCTTGAGCAATTCCTGCCCGGCTGCATCGTCGTCAACGAAAAGAACGAGCTGATCCATACCTACGGCAGCGTTTCCAACTTCGTTCACCTGCCGTTGGGGCGCTATTCCAACAACCTGTTCGATCTGATCACGGAGGCGCTGAAGATCCCCGTTTCCACGCTTTTGAAGGAGTCGCGGGAAAAGAAGCACAGGATGCAGTACAAGGACATTCGTTTTGCGGGCGAGAACACGGCGGGCACCATCGATCTGACGGTCATGCCGGTAAGCAAGAGGAACGACGAGGAAAGCCTGTACGCGATCGTCTTTGCGGAGAAGGGGCGCTTGGAGGAGGACGAGGACTCCATCGCCTACGACATTGACAGCGTGGCTTCCCAGCGCATCACGGACTTGGAGCAGGAGCTGTCGGATGTGCACGGCCAGCTTTCCAAGAGCATTGCGGAGCAGGATTGCGTCAACGAGGAGCTGCAGGCCGCCAACGAGGAGCTGCTGACCGCGAATGAAGAGCTGCAAAGCTCCAACGAGGAGCTGCAATCCGTCAATGAGGAGCTATACACCGTCAATTCGGAGTACCAGCAGAAGCTGACGGAGCTTTCCGATTTGAACGACGACATCGCCAACTTCCTTACCTCCACCCTGACCGGCATCATCTTCGTGGACAACAAGCTGAACATCCGCCGCTATACGGATTACGTCACGTCGGAATTCAGCGTCATGGATCACGACATCGGCAGGTCGCTGGCGTTTATTTCCTACCATTTCCCGTCGGTGGACATCACGGAAATCTGCACAGACGTGCTTAAAACGCTGATACCGGACGAGCGCGAGGTCACCACGAACAAGAACAAGGCCTTCTTCATGCGCGTCGCGCCCTATCGCTCCACGGAAAACAAGATATTGGGCTGCGTGATTACGCTTATGGACATTACCTCGCAAAAGCAGAGTCAGGTCATCCTGCAAAATACGGAGAAGCGTCTTTCCATCGCGGAGCAGGCAAGCGACGCCAAGAGCGATTACCTTTCCCGCATCGCCCATGAGATACGCACGCCCATGAGTTCGCTCATCAGCCTTTCCAAGGCAGCCAAGCGCAAGGCGGGCAATCCGGACGCCATCGTTGCCGATCTTGATAAGATCATCGACACGGTGGACTATCTAGCCACCATCGTTACGGATATTTCCGAGGCTTCCATCAGCGAGCGCCTTTCCAGCGCCCAGCTTGCCGAGCCCTTTGCGCTGCGCGCGGTGCTTGACAACATTTCGGCCATCATGGAACCGCGCGCGGAGGAGGCGCATCTTCGCTACGAGGTCTCGCTGGACGAAAGCTTTGACCCGCGCTATGTGGGCAGCAAGACGAAGCTCCAGCAGATACTCATCAACTTCCTGAACAATTCCATCAAATTCACCAAGCCCGGCGGTACCGTTACGCTTCGCGCCTACGAGGAGCCGCGGCAGGGCGAGCGCGCGCGGGTCTGCTTTGTCGTGGCGGATACGGGCATCGGCATCAAGAAGGAATACATACCGCGGCTGTTTAAGCCCTTCGCTACGGACGACGCGGACGGGAAGCCCGCAGGTTTGGGACTGGGTCTTTCCATCGCCTACAATCTGATCTCCTCCATGCAGGGCGACGTGTCGGTGGAGAGCACCGAGGGCGAGGGCAGCACCTTTACGATCCATGTTTATCTTGATAGGGATGTTGGGGAGCTGCCGCCGGAGGAGGCGGAGGAGGGCGCGCCGGAAGGTCTGCGGGAATACGATCTTGCCGGATGCAATGTGCTCATTGCGGAGGATAACGCCCTGAACAGGACGATCTTGGGGGCGCTTCTCTCCAACGAGGGCATGACCTTCGTCGAGGCGATCAACGGCGAGGAGGCGGTCAAGGCGTTCATAGACGCGCCCGCGCATACCTTCGATTGCGTCCTTATGGATATGCGCATGCCCAAGCTCGACGGCATCAGGGCTACCGTCAAAATACGCGAATCCGCCAAGGCGGACGCCAGAACCGTACCCATCATCGGCGTATCGGCCAACGACTTTGCCGATGATATTAAGAAGGCGCGGCAAGCGGGTATCGACGAGTACACGACTAAGCCTATCGAGAGGGACAGTCTGCTTTCGGCGATGGACAAGCTGATCAAGCGCAGGTGACGCATCAAAAGAGAGGCGGCAAAGAATGGACAAGCAAATACTTGCGCCTATGGGATCGATGCTGCTAGGGGCGTCGGCAACTGCATGAACGATGCGTCGTTTTACGAGCGGCTGCTGTCGATGTTCCTGCAGGACGAATCCTTCCAGCGGGGCAAGGCGGCTTATGCGGCGCGGGATTACGACGCGCTTTTTAGCTGCATGCATGAATTGAAGGGCGTTGCCGGCGGCGCCGCGCTGCTTGGGCTTTATGACGCGGTGTGTCCGGTGGTGGAGCTCGTTCGCGGCGGCGTCGAGAAACCGTCCGACGCGGCGGTGGATCGTGCGTTCGCGCAGGTGGAGGCGGCATACGCGCGCACCTGCGAGGGTATCCGCTTAGCCAAGGGGATATAGAGAAGAAGCGTTTATCGCGAATCATCATTTATATTGAAAAGCAACGGAGCCAAAGCTGCCGCCGGGGCGTGTTGCCCATACGCAAAGGCGGGCAAAAGGGAGAGGAGCGTATGGAATGAGAGTCGGAACGGGTTTGTATGTAAAAAACAGCGCGGAGGCCGTCGCGCTGTACAAAGAGGCGTTTGGTCTGGAGTTGGGGTATCATGTGCTGAATCCCGACGGAAGCTTTTTTCATTCCGAGCTTTACAAAGACGGCGAGGAGATTTTCTCCGTGGTCGAAGCCGCGCATGCGGAAAGCCGTGACAATACGGTGCAGGTGAGCGTTATCTTGGATAACGAGGCGGAGGTGCGCAAAGCCTATGCGCTTTTAAAAGAGGGCGGGATCGTCGAAACGCCGATAGGCCCCATGCCGTGGAGCCCTTGCGCGGCGGTCATCATCGACAGGTTTGGCGTGTGGTGGTACATCACGGCGCCGCAGCATCAGCCGCCCGCTGATTATGATCCCAACGCGCCGTGGACGCCCGCCATGTACAAAAAGCCGTGAGCGTGGAAGAAGTGAGAGTCGAATGATTGATTACGATCAGGACATCGTGTTGCTCCACACCGCTCAAATCATCGCGATTGTGCGGTGCGCGCTTAGCAAGATCGATCCCCGCCTGATCGATCACGGGGAAAGAGTCGGCTATATCGCGACGAAAATCTGTGAAGAAAGCAAGGACAAATCGGACTTTGACTTTTCAAAGCTGTTTGTCCTTTGTGCCTTACACGACATCGGCGCTTATAAAACCAACGAGATCGACGATATGGTGCGCTTTGAAACCGAAGCGTGGTTTGAGCACACGCTCTACGGCTATCTGTTTTTGAAGAATACGGCGCATCTGTCGTCCTATGCCGAAGCCGTGCTGTATCACCATACGGATTATACGTCGCCGGCGCTGCGGCGGTGCAAGGTGGCGAGGTACGCGCAGATCATCCATCTTGCGGATCGCACGGATATCCTTTTGCATGAGGGTACGGGCGATTTGTCCGCGATCCGCGCCTTGGCGGGTACGCGCTTCCATCCCGATTATGTGGAGGCGCTTTTTCGGGCGGAGGAGAAGTGCGGTCTTTCCCAAAGGATTCTATCTGGCGATTACAAAGAAGAAACCGAGCGGCTTGCGCAAGCCGTCGTTATTCCCAACAGCGAGATCGTGGATTATCTGAAGCTGCTCGTATACGCAATCGATTTCCGAAGCCCCTACACCGTTACGCATACGGCGGATACCACGATCATCAGCCTTGAAACGGGCAGGCTTTTGGGGCTTACAGAGCGTGAACTGCAAGCGCTGTACTTGGGCGCGTTCCTGCACGATGTGGGAAAGATCGCCATACCCAACAGCATATTGGAAAAACCGGGCAGACTGACGGCGGAGGAATTCAACGTTATCAAAACGCACATACGGGAGGGCGAACAGATCCTGCGCGGCGTCCTTAGCGATGAGATATGCGATATCGCGCTGCGGCATCATGAAAAGCTTAACGGAAGCGGCTACGATAAGGGGCTTACGGCGGATGCGCTGACGCTGCCGCAGCGTATCGTCGCGGTCGCGGATATTTTAAGCGCTCTTTCGCAGCGCCGTTCCTATAAGGAACCGTTTCCTAAGGAGAAGGTCGTTTCCATATTGACGGGCATGAAAAACGACGGCCTGCTCTGCCCCTTGACGGTCGATACGGTGTGCTCGAATTATGATCTGATACTTGGCAATACGGAAAAAAGCCATGACCCGGTCAAAACGCTGTACAACAATCTTGTTCGCGAGTATGAAAGCTTGTGCCCGCGCCGCTGATAAAGCGGCTGCGGCATGCTGCTTTTCGCCGGATGCATTTTGATGGAACGCCATAAAAAGCCGACGACGCCGTCAATCTTGTGACAGGCGCGCTTGACGAAACGGTTTACAGCATGACGTTGGGCTGGTACGCGCGCAACGCGGGAAGCAACCGCTGCGCTTCGGTTTCCGCGATGGCGGGAAGGCGCAGCCGCAACGCGGCCTCCTCGCGATATTCGGCGGGCATGCGGTATATGTTGAGCCGCCAGCGCGGCAGCGTTGGCATGGCTTGCGCAAGCGCAAGGAGCTTTTCCGGGCGAAGCCCCGGATAGAGGGTGGTGCGCCCCTCGCAGGGCACGCGAAGCTCCATGGCGCGCGACAGCGTTCGGATCGCGCCGTCGAAGCCCTCCTTGCCCGCGACGAGCGCATAATCCGCCGGCAGGGCTTTTACGTCCACGGCGAGATAATCGATAAGCCCGTCCTGCAAAAGCGGTTCTAGGGCCGAAAAACGCTGCCCGTTGGTGTCCAGCTTGACCGCGTAGGAAAGCGCGCGCAGCGCAACGATAAAGGGCGCGAGGTCGGGCTGCAGCGTTGGTTCGCCGCCGGTGATCACCACGCCGTCCAATAGACCCGCGCGCTTTTGCAGAAATTCCATGACCTCCTCGATCGGCAACAAAGGGGCGCTGTTTTGAAGCAGCGCCCTGTTATGGCAGTAGAAGCAGTCCAGATTGCATCCGCGGGTAAAGAGCACGCAGGCGAGATACCCGGGAAAATCGATGGTGCTGCTTTTTTGCAGTCCCGCGATGTTCATTGCGCCCGCAGCTCCTCCGGCTTGATGACATATTTTACGCGCTGGCGGTATTCCTCCTGCTTGCCCTTATGATAGTGCTGCACGGGGCGCAGATAGCCTACCACGCGGCTCCATACCTCCGTGTCCTTCCCGCATTCGGGGCAGGTATAGACCTCGCCAGAGATATAGCCGTGCTCGGGGCATACGGAGAAAGTGGGCGTGAGCGACAGATAGGGCAGCTTGTAGTTCGTGAACGCCTTTTTCAGAAGCTTCTTGGCGATCTCGATATCCTTGATCTGCTCACCGAGGTAGAGGTGCAGCACGGTGCCGCCCGTATATTTGCATTGCAGCTCGTCCTGCAGATCCAACGTTTCAAAGATATCGTCCGTGTAATGGACG
>CAZNAL010000014.1:24793-28679 GCA_964571055.1 uncultured Oscillospiraceae bacterium
ATAGCGCTCCTTATCAAGGCTTGCCAAGCGATAGCTGGTGCCCTCGGCGGGGGTGGCCTCAAGGTTGTACACGTGCCCCGTATCCTCTTGGATGGTGGTGAGCGTCGCGCGCATGTAATCGAGCGTATCCTTAGCAAACTTTTGCCCCTCTGGCGTCGTGATGTCCTTGCCGAGGAAATTAAGGCACGCTTCGTTCATGCCCACCAGACCGATGGTGTTGAAGTGATTGAACCAATAGAAGCCGGTGCGATCCTTCACGTTTTGGAGATAATGCGCCGAATAGGGGTACATGCCGTTGGCGGTCTGTTCTTCTATGGTCTTGCGCTTGATCTCCAGCGACGAGCGCGCGATGTTCATCATCTGCCAAAGGCGGCTGCGGAACTCGCTCTCGGTTTTGGAAAGATAGCCGATGCGCGGCAGGTTGATCGTGACCACGCCGATGGAGCCCGTCAGGGGGTTGGAACCGAACAGGCCGCCGCCGCGTTTGCGAAGCTCCTTGGTGTCAAGGCGCAGCCGGCAGCACATGGAAAGGGCGTCCTCCGGGGAAAGGTCGGAATTGATGTAGTTGGAAAAATAGGGGATGCCGTATTTGCAGGTGATCTCCATGAACTTGTCTACAACGGGGCTGTCCCACTTGAATTCGTTGGTGACGTTGATGGTAGGGATGGGGAAGGTGAACACGCGACCCTTGCTGTCGCCCTCCATCATCACGTCGCAAAACGCCGTGTTGAGTATATCCATCTCGGCTTGGTATTCGCCATAGGTGCTCTCCTGCGGTTCGCCGCCGATGATGACGGCCTGATCCTTCAGCGTGTGCGGCGGTACGATATCGAAGGTGAGGTTGGAAAACGGGCATTGGAAGCCCACGCGGGTGGGCACGTTCAGGTTGAATATGAATTCCTGCAGCGCCTGCTTGACCGTTTCGTAATCCAGCTTGTCGTAATAGAGGAAGGGCGCGCAGAAGGTATCAAAGGAGGACCAGGCCTGAGCGCCAGCGGTCTCGCCCTGGGTGGTGAAGGTGGAGTTTACGATCTGCCCCAGGAAGGAGCGAAGATGCTTGGCGGGCTTGGATTCGACCTTACCCGGCACGCCGCCAAAGCCGCTCATCAGAAGCTGCTTGAGATCCCAACCCGCGCAATAGGGGCCGAAAAAGCCAAGATCGTGCAAGTGGATGTCGCCTGCCATATGGGCGTTGCGAATTTCCTCCGGGTAGACCTCGTGCAGCCAATACTGGCGCGTGAATTTCTCCCGGATGTAGTTGTTCATGCCGTTGATGGATTTTTGCGCGTTGGCGTTCTCTTTGATCTTCCAATCCTGATCGTCCAAATAATTGGAAAACATTTCAATGGTGGCGCCGATAAGCGCGTTTGCTTCCCTCGCGCCGCGCCGTTTTTCACGATAAAGAATATAGGCCTTTGCCGTACGGGCATGGCCGTTTTCGATCAGCACCTTTTCCACGATGTCCTGTACGGCTTCCACGTCTACGATGACGTCGCCGTATTGCTGCTGCACCATATCCAGCACCTGCGTGCACAGACCCTCGGCCTTCTCCCAGTCGTCGCCGCCGACGGCGTTGGCGGCCTTGAAGATGGCCCATGTGATTTTCTCCGGTTGGAATGCGACGATCGTACCGTCGCGCTTGCGAATCTTGGTTAGCATACGGCGTTCTCCTTCGGTAAATGATGATAGCGGGTCGTTTTGGCATGTCTGCGAAAACAGCAACCGTCCAAATACAGTATCCATATGTTGTATCGGGTGTAAAGATATATTACTATATGTAGTAGGATTAGTCAATGGAAACTAATCAACATATTTGGATGGAATGTTGTGTAGAAATGTAAATAAAAGAAAACCGCGCCGAAAACGATTTAGTTATTGACTTATGCTAATAATGATTGTATGATGAAAAGGTAATAATTAGCATATGTTATTAAATCATGGCTGTACGGCCACATTGCGGAGCGAGACTATGGCACGACCGAGAAAATGGAAAAACGTATGCGCCCTGCCGCCGATCAACGAGTTTTTGACCTATGGCGCGCCGGGAGCCACCGTTCCCTCGCAGATCATGACGGTGGAGGAGTATGAGGTCATTCGCTTAATCGATAAAGCCGACATGACGCAGGAGGAATGCGCGCTGCAAATGGGCGTTTCGCGCCCCACGGTGCAGATCATCTACAACAGCGCGCGCAGAAAGCTTGCGGATTACCTTACCGGCGGCGGACGATTGCGCATAGGCGGCGGCGATTACCGATTGTGCGAGGAACGGCACGCCCAGTGCGAACCGGAGCATTGCAGGCGCTACGGCTGCCGCGTCCGCGGCGGCGTCTAACATATCGTGAACATATTGCGTCTTCCGTACGAGAGCGGTTGCGTTCTGTGACATATTGTTATAAAATACACTTAGTGGAATCTGTGCTTAGCAATCGCATCGATTTGCCGGAGGCTCTTGGGTGAAGAACATCGCGCTTTTATCGACTTTTATAGCGGAAACGCACGCGCATCAAGTGATCGCGGGCATTTTGCAATGTGCCGCGGAAAACGATTGCAACGTTGTGATCTACACCTGCAAAATGCAGTATAACACCGGCAATAAAACCACGCTGGGCGATTATATGGTCTTTGACCTGCCCGATTTTTCGCAGTTTGACGGCGTGATCGTCGCAAGCTCCACCATTTGGTCGGACGAGGTGACGATGGAGGTGCAGCGCCGCGTTCGGGAATCCGGCGTACCGGCCGTCAGCTTGGAGCGCATGACGCGCGGCATGTATAACGTGCTTATCGACAACAAGGCTGCCATGAAGGAACTCGTGCTGCATATGATACGCGCGCACGGACATACGCGCATCAATTATATCGCGGGCGTCAAGGATAATACGGAGGCGACCGCGCGGTTTGAAGCGTATCGGGAGACGCTGGAGGAAAACGGCATCCCGTACGAACCGGAACGCGTCTACTGGGGCGAGTGGAGCAAGCTCAACGGCGAGGAGGCGGTGGAGGCTTTTATGGCTTCGGGACTGTCCATGCCCACGGCGATCATCTGCTCGAGCGACAAGAACGCGCTGGGCGCGTTTAACCGTCTGACCCGCGAAGGATTCCGCGTGCCGGAGGACATCGCCATCACGGGCTTTGACGACGATACGGAGGGTATGTATCATGTGCCGGCGCTGACGTCGGTCGCCCGCATGCCGCAGTTGTCGGGCTATATGGCCTGCAAGGCGATACTGGGCGGCATCGCGGACGCGGATATCGACGTCCCTCTGTTTATTAAGACCGAATCCGTGTTTCGGGAAAGCTGCGGCTGCAAGAACAGCCATCCCGTGCAGGAGGAGCTTTTCCGCAAGCTGTATTTTCAGAATTTGGATAAGACGGAACGGCTGGAGCGCCTTACGGAGCACATGGCGCACGGCCTTACGATGGTGGAATGCTTTGAGGATCTCAAGGATGTGCTCAAGATGCATGTGCCGGATCTCGCGTGCGATACGTTTCATCTGTTCGTGTTTGACCGCGTTTTGAAGGAACAGGATATGGACACGTTGGAAAGGGCGGCGACCTATGACGGCAGCATCGCCGAAAACTGCCGGACCGAAAGGGTGACGCTGCTGCTGGGCTATGACTACGGCGCGTTTTTGGACGACGTGGATATGGATATGCGCGCCTTTTTGACGTATATCAAGCAAAAGAAAAAAGCGGGCTACTATGTGCTCGCTCCCATTCATTTCGCGGATCATCTTTTCGGCTACTGCATCTGCGGCAACAGCGCGCTGCAGCTGGACAGCGAGATGTTTTATACCGTCATGACGGATATAGGCAACGCCATCGAAAGCATCAAAAAGCAGCAGCTCATGCAGGCGATGATCGTGAAGCTTGACAGCATGTGGGGCTA
>CAZNAL010000015.1:0-27830 GCA_964571055.1 uncultured Oscillospiraceae bacterium
GATCAAGCGCTGCTTGAAAAGGCGACCGAGAAGCATCAAAGCTGGGCGTGGCGCTGCGGCGCGTCGCCCGCCTTCGACGCGGAGCTGTCCACGCGCTTCCCTTGGGGCGGCGTGGAACTGTGCCTGTCCTTGGAAAAGGGAAGGATCGTACAAGCGCGCGCCTATTCCGACGCCATGGACGAAGCCTTCATCCGCGCGCTTTCCCCCGCGCTGCTTGGCGCGACCTATGAAAGTGTTGCCATAGCGAACGCCGTCCGCCGCCTCGGAAACGATATGGCGGCGGATATAGCAAACTGGCTTGAAGGATTGGCGCTATAGCAAAACAGCCGCATGACGCGGCTGTTTTGTACGGTTCTCTTCAGATCTCACTTTGGCACTTGTAGCTGCCGCACATGCTCTCGTCGCACGCCTTGCCGTTATGGCAGCCCTCCATGGGCTCAACGTTGATGCTGTGGAGCTTGCACATGTGCTCGCTGCCATCGAAATGGACGCAGCTATGCACATTGCAGCCGATAGTCTGGTTGCCTTTGTTGGTGCTGGACATAAAAGATGACCTCCGTACAAATTGAATTTGCGCTTGTTCGCGCGCTCTTAGTTTGCACGGCGGCCATCGATTTATTCGTTCGGTTTTTGCGTCCCTTTGCGCGAAGCTAGAAGATGCGGTACGCGCAGTAGAAATAGCGTTCCCAGTAATCCGTGCGGAAGCTGCTGGAGTAGACGCAGCCCTTGGTGGAGCCCGCGTGCACCATGCTGCTGTTGTCAAGCGCAATGGATACATGCCCCTTGGAGGAGGACATGCGGAACACCATGATGTCCCCCTTTCGCACGTCCTTCATGGAAGCGATCTTATTATACTTGGATACGGAACGCCAATTTTTGCTGGTCATATAGCCCTGCTTGACGCCCGCCTGATTCAAGCACCAATACACGAAGCCGGAGCAGTCGAAGGTGTTGGGGCCCTTCGCGCCCGTTACATAGCGGCTGCCCTTTTTGGAAAGCGCTACGGAGATCAGCGTATCCAAGCTGCCCGTGGTGCTGCCGCCGCTGTTGGAGGAGGCGCTGGAGCCGCTGCCGGAACCGCCGGAGGTGCTGCCGCCGGAGGAGGAACTGCTCGTACCCGGGAATTTATAGCTGGAGGAGGGGCCGTGCGGATCGTCGGCATTGATGGCGGCAATGGTCTTTCTGCCCGCCTTGCCGTCGCCCGTTAACCCGTTGCGCTTTTGAAACGCCTTGACGGCATACTCCGTATCGCTCCCGTAGTAGCCTGTCGCCTTCTTCAAATAGCCAAGGCTTACAAGCTTTCTTTGAATACGGCTCACGGAATCGCCGGAATCGCCTATGGTGAGGGCGTTTGGCTGCGCGCCGCTGGAAAAAAGCTCCGCCTTGGTGGAGGGACCCACATAGCCGTCCGCGATCAAGCCGTTTTTGGACTGGAAAAGCTTCACGGCCGTCACGGTATCCTTGCCGAAGTTGCCGTCCGGCTCCGTCATCAAATACCCTAGGCGCGCAAGGCGCTCCTGTATCTTTTGCACCGCCTCGCTCTTTTCGCCGTAGGTCAGCGCCTGCGCCACCGCTTCCTCGCTGTAGAGCGCCTCGTAGGTGCTCTCGCCCACCATACCGTCCACGCCCAAGTGGTTGCGTTCTTGGAATTTCTGTACGGCTTGTTCCGTCACGTCGCCAAAATAGCCCGTAACGTTGCCTTCCTCTAAATAGCCAAGGTCGATAAGGCGGGTCTGTAATTCCTTGATGTCCGTGCCCGATACGCCCAGCATCACCTGATAGGGCGCAGCGTTATCCGACATCAGCAAGTTGTACTCGGACATGGTCAGAAGCCCGTCCACAGGCAGGCCGTTGGTGCGTTCAAACCGCATCACCGCGTCCTCGGTGTACGGCCCGTAGAGCTCGGTGGGCTCGTCGTAATCCATATAGCTAAGCTCCATCAAGCGCAGCTGTATGGCGCTGACGTCCTTATCCTCCACGTCGCGCGCAAACTGCTTTGGCGTAGGCACGGGCGTGGGCGTGGGCGGCGTTTTGGGTAGCGTCAGATCCACCACGCCTTCCGCGATCTCCTCCTCCAAGCGCAAAAGCGCGGGTTCGGCGGACTTGTCCGCCTTTCCGCCCAATGCGATAAGCAGCGCCGGCGCCGCAACGAGCAGCAGCAACGCAACGCCGCAGCCTGCGATGGCGGCGGGGTCGCGTCTTCTAAGCCTTTGCGTCAAGCGCAACCACCAGCCGCGTAAGCCGCCTCGTTGTGTAAAACGCGAAAAAGCAAGCCTTATTCTTTTGGATGTGCGGCGCCCAAACAAGCGGCAAGTCCGCGAAAAAGCAGCAAGCCAAGATTTCATAGGTTATAGTATAGCAAAGCCAACGCCAAAACACAACCGAACAACCTGTGGCAAGCCAAGGTTGTTCGGTCCTTTTTCGCTAAAAATGTTTGGCACGCGCGCCAATTTTATCGGGTTTTGGGGGAAAACGCCGCTTAGCGTTTGCGGGGTCGCAGCTTATAAATACCCAGCATGAGCAAAACAAAATAGACAGCCATCAGCAGCAGTGTGATCCACGGCGCTTGGGGGGCTAAGCTTACAAGCAGCAGCACGGGCAGGGCAAAGAGAATGGCAAAGCTGCTGCCCAGTATCAAATTGTTTGCAGCGGGCGTTTCAAGCTGCGGGTCAACTTCGCGCAGCAGCAGCACGCCGGAGCTGATGGTGCCCGTCATCATGCCGTACATGGACATCAAGCCCTCATAATAGTAGCCGGGATAGACCTTTTTACAGAGGCGCTGTAACAGAAGCAATGTGAGTATCCCGCCCGCGAGGGAGAGGAGCACAAACGGCGCCCAAAGACCCGTAAGATCCCCGATGTCGATGGAAGCGATGCCCGCTACGATCATCACATCGAAGCACAGGCCGCTGATGCGGCTCAAGAGGTAATTGTTCTGATACTGCCTTGTTATGACCCTGCCCTTCGTGAGCGCCTTGATGAGCTGCCGCAGCAGGATCGCGAGCGCGGAACCCACGATAAAGTTAAAGCCCCAAAGGAGGGTGGAGAGCATATCATACATGCCCGGCAAGGCGGTCTTAAGAAGCTCGCACAGCCCCAGCGTCACAAAATACGTCAGCAGGTAGACCATGCACACCATGGCCATTTGCAAGGACAGCCTGTCGATGGATTCGGATATGGGCACCTCGCCCATATCCTGAAAGGTATCCACCGTGACCGTATCCGTAAAGCTCTGCGCGCCGCCGCGTATCTTGCCCTTGCGCGCCAGAACGTTCAGGTACGCCACGCCCACGATGCAGGCGCAAAGATAGCCCGACGCCGCGATGGCAAGGCCAAAGGAGCGCCCGCCCGCAAAGCCCAGCGCCTCGTAGGTAGAGCCGATGTTGTTGGCCTGCCCCGGCCCCTGCCCGTAGCCCATGGGCAGCAGAATGCCCGCCGCCTTGAAAAGGCCCGGCATAAAGGTGTAGGCGAGGAACAGCGTGATGAGCAGCCCCGCGATACCCTGTATCAAATAGCAGCTTACGATGATCATGCCGCTCTTGGGCGCAACAAGATCCTTGGGCTGCTCGCCGTTTCGCGGGATGCGAAGCGACATCGCGATAAAGCCGATCGCCAAGCCGTGATACGTCAGCATTTCCAGCATCGCCGTATCCAAACGCAGCACGCCCGTCGCGCGGAGCAAAAGCAGCAAAAAGCCCGCGATGACCGCCGTAGGCATGAGGCTTTTACGCACGAGCGCGATCTTGCGCCGCAGGCCGTTTGACACGAGCACCGCCGCCGCGATCACGCCCACTTGTATGATCAGATTCCATAAGGATACGTTTGCCGAAGAATAGTCCATAACCGTTCACCTCTGTTTCTGTGCGAATTTTTCTGCGCGGTCAGTTCTGCCGCGCCTTCCAATGCTGAAACATCATAAGATACTTGCGCCCGCAGAAGTCCTTTGCGCCGCGCAGCTCGAAATGCGCATCGTTCCATGTAAACACGATAGCGCCGCGCCCAACAAGCGCCATACCGGCGATCGCGTCAAGCGGTATGACCGTGTCGCCCACCGTAAGGCTTTGCGCGCACATGGAAAGCGCGCCGCGCGCAAGCTCTATAACGCCATCCGCCTCGATCCTTCGCAGCGCGATCCCCGCGTCCTCAAAAAAGGGCGCGTCGCCACGCATAAGAAAGGGCAGCCTTTCCTTTTGCCACGCGTCCCAAGCCGGAACCGACGCAAAAGGCGCGCCGGTTATGCGCCCGTATGCGTCGTAAGCGGCGGAAAGCCCGCAGGTGCAGAAAAAGCGATTGCTCTTGCTCTTAAGCGTCCCCACCTGTCCGCATTGCGGGCAGACGAACAGCGCCGTCTCCAGGTATTCCGCAAGATCGTTTCCCGTAAACGCGGTGTTATCGACCGCCTGCCGCGCATACGCGTCCTCGTAAAGGTCGCCCGTGATCGCGTCGTTGATTTCCTCTGCGGACATGCCCTCGAGCTGCTCGCGCGTATAAACGCGCACGGGATACGCCTTCATGCGCCCGCGCCGCATGGATTTTGACCAGCGCGGGGAGGTAAAGTAGCCGCCCTCGAGCTTAAAGGTCACCAGCGCGCAGCGCGCGGCCTTGACCATCTTGCCGGTAGCCGGAAACATGGGCCCCGTAACGCCGTCAAAGGAGCGGTTCCCCTCCGCAAACAGGGCGACGTTCGCCCCGCCGCGCAGCTTTCGCATGATCTGCATGGCGGAAAGCGCGTCCGTGTCGCCTTTCTGCCGCGCGATAGGCGCAAACAGCCTCTTTAGAAGCCACCCGCCCAAGCCGCCGCGCAGCGCGTGCTCGCTGGCGACAAAATACATGTGCCGCCTGTAGCACGCCCCGACAAGCGCCGGATCGAGATCCGTATTGTGATTGGATACCAACAGAAAGGGCGTTTGCACATTTTCGGGAAGCATGGTGCGCTCCAAGCGGAAGTATCTGCAAAGCGCGGGCACGACCACAGGCCATAAGCGCTCGTAAAAGCGAACATGTTTTGTGTAGCTGTCCCGCATCCGCGTCACCGCCGTTTCCCTTGGCCGCGCCAAGCTCGATCTGTACTCCTCATGTATTTTACCTTCTTTTCCGCCCCTTCACAAGGGGTAACAGGAAACGCGCAAATACGATATGGAAAAATCGGCGCGCCGTGTTATAATACATATGTATGGCCACAACAAAGAAACCAGCACAAAGAAATACCGTGAAAAAGAGCGGCGCAAGGGGAAGCGGCAGCCGTACAGGCAGCCGCGCAAGCACCGCCAAGCGCGTTTCCTCCGGCAAGAGCGCCCCTAGGAAGCGTACCGCGTCCTCCAAAAAAACCGGTATGCGCTTCAAGCTCAAAAACCCGCGCAAGCTGCTGCGCTTGCTTCCCATCATCCTGATCCCCGCGCTGCTTATCACCATGATACTGCTCATCAAGGACGCGAAGATCGAGGATCTCTTTACCCCCGCAGCGCCGTCCCTCGCCGCGCAAAGCGGCGGCAGCGTCAGCATAGAGGGCATCGACGTCACAGGCCTCTCCCGCGAGCAGGCGTTAGCACAGCTCAAGCCCCCCGCGACGACCATGCTCGCCTCCGTCGATATGCTCGTCAAGGACGGCGAAACGGAGCTTAGGCTGACCTCCGCCTTTATCGAAGCCGATACGAATCTGGAGGAAACGCTGGATAAGGTCTATAACCAAGGCGCTTCGGGCAGTTTTTCCCTCACCGTAACCGCTGACGACGCGATACTCCGCGAACGCCTCGCCACCATCAGCGATTCCGTGGGCACGCCCGCGACGGAGCCCTACGCACAGGCGCGTTTGAACGAGAACAACGTGCAGCGCTTCGAAATCTTTGAAGGACAGCCCGGCACCGTGATGGACGTGGACGCGACCGTCGCCGCGATACAAGCGCGGCTGGCCGCGCGCGATTTCCAATGCGAGCTCTCGCCCGTCATGAAGGACGTCTCCCCCACCATGACCACCGCCTTTATCAAGGATAACACGCAGCGCATCGCCACCTACACCACAAGGTTCCGCGACAGCGATTCGGTGGAGACCATCGCCAACCGCGTTTTCAACATCCGCAAGGCGGCGGAGATCCTCAACACCTGCGTGGTCAAGCCCAACGAGGAATTCAGCTTCAACGGCTACGTCGGCCTTCGCACGGTGGACGGCGGCTGGAAGGAAGCCAACGGCATCACCGGCGGCAAGGAATACTCCCTGCAGGCGGGCGGCGGCATCTGTCAGGTATCCACCACCCTCTATAACGCGCTGCTGCGCGGCAATATCACGGTCACGGACAGGCAGGCGCACTCCATCCCCTCCGATTATGTGGATAAGGGGTTGGACGCCACGGTAGACTCCGCCGGCAAGGATCTTAAATTCCTCAACGACACGGGCGCGCCCGTCTACATCTTTGCCTACATAAAGCCCGACGGCGACCGCTACAGCACCATCACGGTCTCCCTCTACGGAAAGCCGCTGCCCGCCGGCGTTACCTACGAATGCCGCAGCGAGGTGGTGGAGACCAACGAACGCACTGACACGCGCTTTACCTACAGCGAAAAGGTGCCGCAGGGGTACGAATTGCAGACCGTAGACCGTCATGACGGTTATACCGCCGAGGTCTACCGCGATAAATATGTGGACGGGAGCTTGGAGGATTCCACCCTCCTTTACACGGATAGGTACCGCGGCAACGTCGCCGAGATCACCATAGGCGCGGGCGACCCCGCCACGGTGAGCGTACCGGAGGGCGCGAGAAAGTGTAACGATACGAGCAATGAAGCGGGATAACCGCTTTCAAACAAGCTGGCGCCGCCAGCTTTTTTAAGATTTCAAGGTTTGCCCAAAATCGCAAGCGATTTCCGTGCGGCAACCCCTGCGAAGAACGAAAGCCTACGGCTTTCATCCGTTCCGGCGTACATGCCGCCGGAGCCGGAATAAAAATCAAGGGGCTGCGGCCCCTTGATAATCCTCACGGTTCTATACAATGCAAGCGCCTTTATCCCAAATACTTCGCCACGGCCTTTTCCGCGTCGCGGGCGATGGTCTCCTCGCTCATGTTGGTCAAGCGCCCCTCGTTGACGCAGACATGCCCCTGCACCACCGTGTAATCCACGCCGTGCACGCCGACGGTAGCGAGCATGGATTTGGGGTCGAGCGCCGCGCCCGCAAGCTCAACGCGGTTAGAGTTGACAAGGAAGAGATCGCCGCACTTGCCGACCTCCAAGCTGCCTATATCGTCACGCCCCAACAGCCGCGCGCTGCCGCGCGTCGCCATCTTGAGCACATCGTAGCCGGAGGGCGCTTTATCGCCGTAGGTAAGCCTGTGCAGCAGGTAGCACACGCGCATTTCCTCCAGCATGCTGCTGCCGTCGTTGCTGGCGCTGCCGTCCACGGCAAGCCCAACGGGCACGCCGAGCGCAAGCATATCGGGTATGCGCGCCACGCCCGAGCTTAGCTTCATGTTGGACGCGGGGCAATGCGCTACACCGGTCTGGGTTTTTGCGAGCACGCGAAGCTCCTCGTCGTTAAAGTGGATGCCGTGCGCGTACCAAACGTCCCTGCCCGTCCAGCCCAAGGATTCCATATAGGCAAGCGGGCGCATGCCGCACTTTTGCAGCGTAAAGTTTTCCTCATCCTTCGTTTCGCAAAGGTGCGTGTGCAGCCGCACGCCCTTTTCCCGTGCCAGCAGCACGCTTTCTTTGAGAAGCGCCGCCGAAACGGAGAAAGGCGAACAGGGCGCAAGCACGACCTGACGCATGGAGCCGAAGGAAGCATCGTGATAAGCGCTGATCGCGCGCTCGCTGTCCTTGAGGATTTCATCCACCGTCTGCACCACGGAATCCGGCGGCAAGCCGCCGTCCTTTTTGGATAAATCCATGCTGCCGCGCGAACACACCATGCGCATGCCAAGTTCGCCCGCCGCTTCAAACTGCGCGCCCAAAAGGTCTCCCACGCCCGCCGGAAACACATAATGATGGTCAAAGCAGGTGGTGCAGCCGTTTTTCAGCAGCGTTCCAAGCCCTATGAGCGTAGAATAGCGCACGACTGTTTCGTCTAGCCCCTTCCATATCTCGTAGAGCGTCTTGAGCCAGTCGAACAGCTCCATATTCTGCACCTGCGGCAGATTCCGCGAAAACATCTGGTACAGATGGTGATGGGTGTTGATAAGCCCCGGGTAGCACAGCATATCCGCGCCCTCGAGTATGCGCGCGCCAAACGGCGGCTCGATATGCGCGCCCATAGCCGTAATCACGCCGTCCGTGATGCAAAGGCTCGCGTTTGTAAGCACGCGCTCCGCATCGTCGCAGGTGACGATCGCACGGCAGTTCTTAATAAAAAGTACGCTCATTACCATGGTCTCCTTCCGCAAACAAAATGGCTCTTCCAATAGGAACTCGTATAGCTACGGCGAACGACCTTGCCGTTGGCGCTGGACGCGTCGATCATCTCGCCGCTGTGTATCACGATCCCAACGTGTCCGACCTTGGTTTTGGCGTTGTTGTAGAAGAAGATGAGATCGCCCTTCTTCAGCTTGGACATGCTGGTAATCTTCGTCCAATCGGATACCTGCGAATAGCCCGCCGCGTTAAGGCGCCTGCGGTTGCTGCCCGCTTCTCTCAGGCAATAGTACACAAGGCCGGAACAGTCGAAGGAATTGGGGCCCGTGTTGCCCAGCACGTATTTGCAGCCCATCTTGCCCTTGGCGACCTCGATCATCTTGCTGACACTCGCTCTGGTGCGCGCCGTTTGTGATTTGCTCTTGCTTTCACGCGCGTTGGGCGAATACAAAAGCTCAAACGAGCGCTCCCCGGCCAAGCCGTCCTGCGACAAGCCGTTGCGCCCTTGAAACTCTTTCATCGCAACGACGGTCTTCTCCCCGAAATAGCCCGTGGTCGCGCTGATATAGCCCAAATCCTTGAGCTGGAGCTGCATGTTGGTAATATCCTCGCCCTCCATGCCGAATTTCACCACATAATGCGGCGCGTCGTCGGCAAAAAGATAGGTAAGCGTCATCGCGCCGCAGATGCCGTCCTCGTCAAGCTTCTCCGCCGTTCCCTCGGTAAAATTGACCTGCCGCTGGAAAAGCCGCACCGCCGCCGCCGTTTGCGAGCCGTACTTCTGCGTGCTCTCGTCAAGCTCCAAATACCCAAGCTCCATCAGACGCTCTTGGATCACCTGCACGATCTCGTTTTCCGCGCCCTTACAAAAGCCCATATCCGGCGTGGGGGTGGGGATGGGCTGCGCTGCGTCCGGGGTAGGTTCGGGGGTCTCCGCCGTCTTGATCTCCACATGCGAGACCGTTTCCGGCTTCTCGGCGACCGTCTCCTTGGTAAGCATATGGCGGAGCATGATCCCAAAGCCCACAAAGCACGCGAGCATAAGCGCCGCGCCAATGAGGATCACAGCCCGCCCCTTTACGGTCATCGCCATCCACAGCCGCCGCGTTCTTACATACGCCGCCGCGATTCTTTTGTTCATACGCCGGATCGCTTTGCCGATCGCGCGCGCGATTTGCTGAAGTTTGTCCACCGCTCTATTTTAATCAAACCCGCGCCCCTTTGCAAGACGCGGGAAAACATGTCGCATTTTATTTACAAAAGGCGCCGTATCATAGCGCTGTCTCTGAAAGATGTTTTTAGCATATGCTAATAACTATGCGATCCTGTATGGCGCGCGCACGGCAAATGGTATAGAATAGAAACATAACAAAACGAACGGACGGACGGGAGACGGTTATGGAAAATCAGAGCAAACGCTTTTCCCCCACGGTGATCGACCACGCCAAACGCCCCCGCAACGCAGGCGAGCCTGAGGATTGCGACGCTTACGGCGTCGGCGGCGACCTGACGGAGGGGGACAGCGTCGTGCTGTTCCTCAAGGTGCGCGAGGATCGGATCACAGATTGCCGCTTTATAGCGCAAGGCTGCACGTCCGCCATCGCGGCAGGCAGTATGACGACAGAGCTTGTGAAGGGAAAAACGCTTGCGGAAGCTTCCGCGCTTACCGCGACGCAGCTTACCGACGCGTTGGGCGGCTTGCCCGCCGTAAAGCTTACAAGCGCCGGTCTTGCGATCGACGCGCTCCGCGACGCGCTAAGCCGCTACGCCCATACAAAAAAAGAATGACTGTCACCCCCTTGGGGGATTGTTAAGGGGCGCACCCCTTAACTTTCAACCGAAGCTGACGACACGCGCGTCAGCTTCGGAAGCCCTTGCGTGGCAAGGGTTTCTCTGCAATTTACAACGCCCGTGAGCATGCGCAATGCGCACGCGAACAGTTGTAAATTGAAACCATCGGCAAAGGTCGAATGACCTTTGTCGATAAGCTGTGCCCGTCGCGGCCGGTCAAACGAGTTTTCTTTCTATAAACGGGCGTCCCGCATCCGATGCCGCCATGACGCGGGTGAAGCCGCACGCCTTCGCCATCTCTTCCATCTGTTGAAATCGAAAAGCGATGTCGCTTCCCGCGTGCGCGTCGCTGCTTAAGAGGATGCGTCCGCCGTGCTTTTTGATCAAGCGCAGCACCTGCATGGAAGGGTAGACCGTTTTGCGGTATCCCCTTGATACGGCGCCCGAATTCATCTCGAAAATGTGACCGCGCGCGGCGATCGCCGCGATCGCGTCCTCCGCAGGGCAAAGATAGCGGGGATCGCTCTCGTCAAAGTACTTCCCGCCCTCGTTGAACTTGGTCACGATGTCCACATGCCCCAAAATATCCACGTCGCGCGCCGCCCATTCGGCAAGCGTATCGTAATACACCTTGGTATACGCATAGTAATCGCCGCCGAAGTATTCCCGTACCGTAAAGCGCATCGCCTCTTCGCTCTCATCGACGCTGCGGTGCGTTCCGTGCATCAAAAGCTCGTGCGTGGAGCCGATCCGGTAATCATACGGCGCGTCTATTTTCGGGCTGCACATATCCAGCTCCGTACCCCAAAGAAGCGCCAGCCGCCCCGAAAGCAGTTTCCTTACGCGCGCGATCTCCGCGCCCTCCTCCAATACGCGTGCGGGATCGATACACCAGTTGTTTTCCCACGGCACGGGCGCGTGGTCTGAAATGCCCAGCGCGCGCAATCCCTTCTGCATCGCCGCTTCCGCCATCTCTAAAACGGTCTCCTTGCCGTCGCTGTAGCTGGTATGTGTATGCAGATCGCAATCCGTCGTCATGCCATTTTCTCCTGCTTCACCTTTTTATCGATCACATGGCGGGACGCAAGCTCCCTCTCCACCTCGTCAAGCGAGATGCCCATCTGCGCCATCAGCACCAGCACATGATAGGTGAGATCCGCGATCTCGTAGATCGTTTCCTTCTTATCCTCCGCCTTGCCCGCGATGATGACCTCGGTGGATTCCTCGCCCACCTTTTTGAGTATCTTATCCAAGCCCTTCTCAAATAAATACGTCGTATAGGAGCCTTCCTTCTTTTCCGTCCTGCGCCCCTCGATCAATTCCATAAGCCCCTCGAGCGAAAAAGCCGAAAGGTCTTCGCTTGCAAACACCTTATCCACAAAGCAGGATTCGTTCCCCAGATGGCATGCAGGGCCCTCTTTTTTGACGCGCACCGTCAGCGCGTCGCGGTCGCAGTCCGCCGTAATGTCCACGATATGCTGCACGTTGCCGCTCGTTTCCCCCTTGCGCCAAAGCTGCTGCCGCGAGCGGGAATAGAAGCAGGTGCGCCCCTCCTTGATGCTGATCGACAGGCTTTCGCGGTTCATATAGGCAAGCGTCAGTACGCGTCCGCTGTCCGCGTCGGTCACGATGGCGGGTATCAGTCCTTGTTCGTCAAACTTCAATGCATCAACAGAAAGCATGGTTCCTCCTACAGTCTTACGATTACGCCCGCGTCGCGAAGCGTTTGTTTTAAGTCCTTGATGGCGACCTCGCCAAAGTGGAAGATGGAGGCTGCAAGCCCCGCGTCCACCTTGGGAAGGGTTTGAAACAAAGTGACAAAGTCCGCCTTGCAGCCCGCGCCGCCGGAAGCGATCACGGGCACGGATACGGCTTCGCACACAGCGCGCAGCATTTGGATATCGAACCCCTTTTTCACGCCGTCCGTATCGATGCTGTTGACCACGATCTCGCCCGCGCCGTGATCCACGCCGCGCCGTATCCAGTCGATCGCCTCCATGCCGGTATCCTCGCGCCCACCCTTTGCAAAGATGTGAAAAACGCCGTTCACGCGTTTGATATCGGCGGACAGCACCACGCACTGGTCGCCGTAGCGCTTGGCGGCCTCCTCGATGAGCGCGGGGTTTTTGATCGCGCCGGAATTGACGCTGACCTTGTCCGCACCACACTTGAGCACGCGGTCAAAATCGTCAAGGCTGCCAATGCCGCCGCCCACGGTAAGCGGGATGAAGATGCGGCTCGCCACCTCCCGAAGCGCGTCGGTAAAGAGCCGCCGCCCCTCGGCGGAGGCCGTAATGTCGTAAAACACCAGCTCGTCCGCGCCGTTCTCGCTGTAAAACGCCGCAAGCTCCAAGGGCGACGCCACGTCGTTTAGCCCCTCGAAATTCACGCCCTTTACCACGCGTCCGTCCCGCACGTCCAAGCAGGGTATGATGCGTTTTGTGACCATGCTATTCCCCCTTTGCCGCGGCGATGGCCGCGGGCAGCTCCAAATCGCCCGTGTAGAGCGCCTTGCCTATGATCGCGCCGTAGAGCCCCATCGCCGCGAGCGTCCGCACGTCCGCAAGCGAGGACACGCCGCCCGACGCGACAAAATCCATCTTGTAGGTCTTGGAAAGCCTCCGATACAGCGCCGTATTCGTGCCGCAAAGCATGCCGTCCTTGGAAATGTCCGTGCAGATGACGGTGGAAACGCCCAACGCTTGCAGCTTCTCTAAAAACGCGTCCAGCGTCAGCGCGCTCTTCTCCGTCCAGCCCTTGATGGAAACGCGCCCATCCCGCACGTCTACGCCCACAGCTACGGACGCGCCGAACGCGTCGAGCGCCGCTTGTAAAAACGCGGGATCTGTCACGGCGGCCGTCCCCAGTATCACGCGCTTTACGCCCAAACCAAGGTACGCGCGCACGGCTTCGAGCGTGCGGATGCCGCCGCCCACCTCCGCGTGCAGCGACGTTTCGCCCACGATGCGCGCGATCACGTCGAAATTCGCCGTCGTTCCCTCCTTGGCGCCGCTTAGATCCACGATGTGCAGCCATTGCGCGCCGTCCTGCGCAAAGCGCGCCGCCACCTTCCAGGGGGCTTCGCTGTATACGGTCTGTTCTCGGTAGTCGCCCTGCTTCAGGCGTACGGCGCGGCCGTTATAAAGATCGATCGCCGGTAAGATCAGCATCGTATCCCCCCCTATAGCGCGCAGAAGGCGCGCAGTATCCCTAAGCCCGTCTCGCCGCTTTTTTCGGGGTGGAACTGCACGCCCATCACGTTGTCCTTGGCGATGGCCGCCGTAAGCAGCGCGCCGTACTCCGTCCGCGCGATCGCGTTTTTATCGCAGTCCGCCGCCGCGTAGGAATGGACGAAGTATACGCAGTCGCCCGCGTTTGTATTTTGAAACAGCGGATGCTTGTCCGCGGGAAACAACAGCGCGTTCCAGCCGATATGCGGCACCTTTCGATCCCCAACCATGGGCGTGATGTCCACTACGTTCCCTTCGATCAGGCCCAAGCCCGCGTGTTCGCCGTACTCAAAGCTTTTTTTCAGCAGCAGCTGCATGCCAAGGCAGATGCCAAGAAGCGGCTTGCCCGCCGCGGCTTCCTCGATCAAGAGCCTGTCCAAGCCGTTTGCGCGAAGCTTTGCCGCCGCGTCCGCAAACGCGCCCACGCCGGGCAGCACGATCTTATCCGCCGCGCGCAGCGCCGCCGCGTCCCCCGTTACCACGGCGTCAGCACCTATGGCGCGAAAGGAAGATCCGAGGGAAAACAGGTTCCCCACGCCGTAATCCACGATCGCGATCTTCATAGCACACCCTTGGTGGACGGTATTTCATCGGCGTAGGCCGCCTGTATGCCCGTCGCCTCGTCAAGCGCACGCCCCAGCGCCTTAAAGCAGGCTTCTATGATGTGATGCGCGTTCTCGCCGGCAAGCTCTCTTACATGCAGCGTAACGCCCGCGTGCCGCACGAACGCCAGCAGGAATTCCTTGACAAGCTCCGTATCGAACGTGCCGACCTTCTGTGCCGTAACAGGCATATCCATCACCAGCATACCGCGCCCTGAAATATCCACAGCGCACAAAAGCAGCGCCTCGTCCATGGGGATCATTGCGCTCCCGTAGCGCTTCACGCCGCGCGCGTCGCCGATGGCGTTAGAAAACGCCATGCCAAGGCAGATGCCAATATCCTCCACGGAATGATGATCGTCCACATACACGTCGCCCTTGCAGACAGCGTCAAGGTCGAACCTTCCATGGCGTGCAAACAGGGTAAGCATATGATCCAAAAACCCTACGCCCGTATCGACGGCGGATTTGCCCGTACCGTCCAAGCACAGCCGCAGCGCGATATCCGTTTCCGCCGTCGCGCGTTTGATGTTTCCCTCCCGCATGTTCATGCCCTCCGTTCCTTGATGATCTCTTTGATCTTATCTAGCAGCACGTCCATCTGTTCCCGTGTGCCGATGGTGATACGATTATAATCCTTGATGCGCTCTTTTTCAAAGTGCCGTATCAGCACGCCCTTTTCCTTGAGCTTCGCGTAAAGCTCCAGCCCGCCGATCTGCGCGTGCTTGACAAAAAGGAAGTTCGCAAGCGAGTTTGTCATCGTAAAGCCCAGCGCCCGCAGCGCCGTTTCCGTATACGCGCGGTTCTCCTTGATGGTTGTCACGCACGACTCCATATACGCGGGATCACGCAGCGTCGCCTCGCCAAGGGAAAGCGTCAGGCGGTTGATGTTATAGGGATTGGTCGTGTTCCTGAGAAGCTCCATATCCTCGATCACGGCCTTGCAGCCGATAGCAAAGCCCAGGCGCGCGCCCGCAAGCGCGCGGGATTTGGAGAAGGTTTGGATCACGAGCAGGTTGTCGTACTTTTTGATAAGCGGCACGCAGCTTTCCGCGCCGAAATCCACATACGCTTCATCCACGATGACCATGCTGCCCGCGTTTCCCGCGATAACGCGCTCCAGCGCGTCCCTTGATAGCGCTTCGCCGGTGGGGGCGTTGGGATTGTCGATCAAGACGCTCATGCCCAAGCCGCAGTAATCGTCCGGATGGATCGTAAGATCTTCGCGAAGCGGTATGATCTTGGTTTTTACGCCCAGCTTGTCGGCAAACACGGTGTTGAAGCCGTAGCTGACGTCCGCAAACGCCATGCCGCCGTCGCCGTAAGCCATGAACGCGAAGTTCAAAAGATCGTCCGAGCCGTTGGCAAGCGTAACGTTTTCCATGCCCACGCCGTAGGTTTCGGCAAGGCGCTCGCGCAGCGCGCGCCCCGTAGGGTCGGAATAAAGCCGCAGCTCTCGCCCCGCCGCCTCCGTAAGGCACGCAAGCGCCATGGGCGAGGGCGGAAAGGGGCTTTCGTTGGTGTTAAGCTTCACAAAACGCGCAAGGTTTTGCGGCTGCTCGCCCGGCGTGTACGCGTCCAGCGACACGTAGCGTTGACTCATAAACCG
Organism: uncultured Oscillospiraceae bacterium; assembly: GCA_964571055.1. Classification (GTDB taxonomy): domain Bacteria; phylum Bacillota; class Clostridia; order Christensenellales; family CAG-138; genus JAQVRG01. The sequence goes on from CAZNAL010000015.1 coordinate 15,570, forward strand.
GCTCATGTTCACGCCTCCTCAAAGCGCACCGCAACGCTGCGCGCGTGCCCGTCCAAGCCCTCGCGCATCGCGAAGGTCTGTATGTCCTTTTGCACCTTGGAAAGCGCCGCGGGCGTATAATAGGTGAAGGAATACTTCTTGATAAAATCGTCCACCGAAAGAGGGCTTGAAAAGCGCGCCGTACCGCTGGTGGGCAGCACATGGTTGGGGCCCGCGAAATAATCGCCCAACGCCTCGGGCGCGTATTTCCCTAAGAATACAGAGCCCGCGCAGCGCACGCGGTCAAGATAATCAAAGGGCGCGTCCAAGCAAAGCTCCAGATGCTCCGGCGCAAGCGCGTTTGCGATATCGATAGCCTGCGCGATACCGCTTGCCAGCACGATTTTACCATTGTTGTCGATGGAGGCGCGCGCGATTTGTGCACGCGGCAGAAGCGGTATCTGTTTTTCCAGCTCCGCTTGCACCCGCTCCGCAAGCATGCGGCTGACGGTGATCAGCACCGCCGAAGCGTTTTTATCGTGCTCCGCCTGGGACAGCATATCTGCCGCCACCCACACGGGGTTGCTGCTTTCGTCCGCAACGATGAGGATCTCGCTCGGTCCCGCGATCATATCGATATCCACCAAGCCGGATACCTGCCGCTTTGCTTCCGTTACGAACGCGTTGCCAGGACCTACGATCTTGTCCACGCGCCGTATCGTCTCCGTACCGTAGGCTAACGCGGCGATCGCTTGCGCGCCGCCCACGCGATAAATTTCGTCCACGCCGCCGATGCGCGCCGCCGCGAGTATTTCCCGGGGAATCGCGCCGCCTTTCGCGGGCGTGACCATCACGACGCGCGCAACGCCCGCAAGCTTCGCGGGAATGGCGTTCATCAAAACGGAGGAGGGATAGCTCGCCGTGCCGCCGGGCACATACAGCCCCACGGCGCTTAGCGGGACGATCTTTTGTCCCAGCATCACGCCCTCTTTGTCGCTGATGACAAAGCCGCTGCGCACCTGATGCGCGTGATACGCGCGGATATTGTCGGCAGCCTTTTTAAGCACCTCCATAAACGCCGCGTCCACTTCGCCGGAGGCGGCCTCAAGCTCCGCGCGCGTTACCGCAAGCGGCGCGCCGTTCGCGCCGTCAAAGCAGTCGTTATAAGCCTGTACCGCCGCATCGCCGTTTTCGCGCACATCCGCAAGAATGTCCGCGACCACCTGTGTCACGTCCGGCTCCGTCGTGGCGCGCGCAAAGATCTCCTCGCGCGTTTGTTCGCTGTAGTTGATGATCCGTATCATTGTAGCCTCCCCGCGATGCTTTGCTGTATCGCCGTCACTTCTTCGTTTTTGAAGCGAAACGCCGCCTTGTTGGCAATGAGCCGCGCGCTCACGGGCGCAACGTCCGCAATGGGTTCCATATTGTTTTCTAACAGGGTCTTACCCGTTTCCACGATGTCCACGATCACGTCCGACATCCCCAAAAGCGGCGCAAGCTCGATGGAGCCGTGCAGCTTGATCACATCGATCAGCCTGCCGCACTTGGCATAATAGGTCGCGGCGGTGTGCGGAAACTTGGTGGCCACGCGCAGCATCCGCGATGGATTGTCCCGAAAACCCTTCGGCGCCGCCACCGCCATGCGGCATTTGCCGATGCCAAGATCCAAAAGCTCGTATACGTCCGGCGCGTTTTCCCGAAGCACGTCGCTGCCCACGACGCCTATGTCCGCGGCCCCTCGTTCCACATAGATGGCGACGTCCGCAGGCTTTACCCAGAAATAACGCACCCTGTCGTTTTCAAACACCAGCTTGCGGTTCGCCTCGCGGATCGCGGGACAGGCATAGCCCGCGCTTTCAAATATCTCGTAGGCTTTTTCGCCCAGCCTGCCCTTTGGCAGCGCGATGTTGACGATCTCGCTCATGCCTCGTCCCCCGTTTCCATGTGTATATGCGTTTTACACCGCAGCGCGTCCTGCTTCCTCTGCACGCGCACGCTCTTGCCCGCCGCCGTGAGCGCCGCGGCCTTTTTCGCGACTCTTGCGGCGGAAACGCCCTCCGCGTAGGTCAGCAGCACGTCCGCGTCATAGCCCTCGTCGGCGTAAAGATACTGCTCCAGCACGTTCATATAGACCGCAAAGCCGATCGCGCCCGCCGTCTTCCCCATCTTTCGCATCAGGTTGTCATACCGCCCGCCCGAGAGCACGCTGCACGGCACGCCGCTTAAAAAGCCGCGGAAGATCACGCCGTTATAATAGTTCATATCGTTGACGATGGAAAAATCGAGATGCACCCTATCCGCAAAACCGCATGAACGCAGCACGCCGTCGATGGCCGCAAGCTCGTCAAGCGCAGCGTCCGCCTGCGCGCAGCTAGCGACGTCGCGAAGCTTTGGCAGCAGCGTCGGAATATCGCCGTAGAGCGAGGCGAGCATGCAAAGCCCTTCCGCGGTTCTTTCATCCACTCCCGCGCACAACGCGCGCACGCCGCTTTCGCTTCGGCTGCCGATGCAGCGAAGCATCTTCGCCTGCTGCGCCAAGGTAAGACCGCTTTGCGCGAGCAAGCCCTGCACAAAGCCCATGTGCGATATGTCCAGCGCGAAGTTTTCCGAGAAGCTTTGCAGGCTCTTGCCCGCAAGCAAAAGCACCTCGCTCGTCTCGTACACGTCGATGTCGCCGATGCATTCCAGGCCCACCTGCATGATCTCGCTGAAGCTGCGCTCACCCTTCCCGCTGTCCGCGCGGTACACGTTTTCGCTGTAGAACACCTTTTCGGTTTCCGTGTCCAACGCGCCCTTCACGATGGAAAGCGTAACGTCGGGCTTGAGCGCCATGAGCTTTCCGTTGAGATCCGTGAAGGTGATCACGTTCTCGCTTTGCAAAAAGCTCTTGTTGTCGGCATAGAAATCATATTCCTCGAACCGGCTCATGCGGAAGGGTTTATACCCGTATTGCCTGTAGAGCATTTTCAAGCCGCGTATCGCCGCTTCATCCTGCATGCGCGCGCCGCGCGCGATCTGTTCCATAGCATGCTTCTCCTTTTCCTTTTGCCGCCGTTTTGGCGGGCAAGGTACAGTATACACGCTTTGCGTAGTTTAGTCAAGTAAAGTGTTAAAGTGATAAAGCGTCCCATGCCGCCATACTTCTGCGAAATCGCCCACAGCGTATGGGCTGTGGGCGATTCTATAAGGCATAATATACTTTTCGTTTACTTCATCAGCAGCACCATGACCGCCTTTTGCGCGTGCAGCCGGTTCTCCGCCTCCTCGAAGATCTCGCCGGCGTGCGCTTCCATGACTTCGTCCGTGATCTCCTCGCCACGATGCGCGGGCAGGCAGTGGAGCACCATGCAGTCCTTGTGCGTAAGCGCCATGAAGCCGTCGTTCACCTGATATCCGGCAAACGCCTTGCGGCGCGCGGCCGCTTCGCCCTCCTGCCCCATGGACGCCCAAACGTCGGTGTACACCACATCAGCATCCTTGATGGCGGTCGCTATATCCTCTGTGCAGGTGAACTTGCCGTTCTCTTTCGCCCACGCCATCAGCGCGGCGTCCGGCTGGTACGCGTTGGGGCAGGCGATCGCGACCTCCATGCCCATCTTGATCCCGCCCGCGATGAGCGAGTTCGCCATGTTGTTGCCGTCGCCCACGAAGGTGAGCTTGAGATTGTTGAAGGTCTTTTTATACTCGCGGATGGTCATAAGGTCGGCGAGCACCTGGCAGGGATGCGCGTAATCGGTCAGCCCGTTGATGATGGGGATGCTGCCGTAGGCCGCCAGATCCTCCACGTCACTTTGTTTATAAGTGCGGATCATGATGCCGTTTAAATAGCGCGAGAGCACACGCGCGGTATCCTTGATGGGCTCGCCCCGGCCAAGCTGCAGATCGTTGGCGCTCAAAAAAAGACCCACGCCGCCAAGCTGGTAAATGCCCGTTTCAAAGGAAACGCGGGTGCGCGTGGAGGATTTCTGAAAGATCATGCCAAGTGTCTTGCCCGCAAGATGCTTATGCTCGATCCCGTTTTTGCGTTCATACTTAAGCTGATCCGCAAGATCCAGTATCTCCGTGATCTCCTCGTTTGTAAGATCCGCCAGCTTTAAAAGATGCTTCTGCTTCATGCTTCAATGATTCCTTTCATAATATCGATGGCTTTTGTGAGCAACGCGTCCGGTATGTTGAGCGCGGGGAGGATACGAAGCTTATCCTTCGCCGTCATCACCATCACGCCCGCGTCCAAGCAGGCGTGCGCCACGTCCGCGGCCTTCTTATCCGTAAGCGCCACGCCGATCATCAGTCCCATGCCCGATACGCCCGCGATGCCCTTGCAGCCGGAAAGCGCGTTTTTGATGAAATCGCCCTTCCTTGCAACGTCCGCAAGCAGCGCGTCGTCCAAACGGTCGAGTATATTCAAAGCGCCCGCGCAGCACACGGGGTTGCCGCCAAAGGTGGAGCCGTGCGTGCCGACGGTCAGCGTATCCGCCGTCTTTTCGCCCATCATGCACACGCCCAGCGGCAATCCGCCGCCGATGCCCTTGGCAGTGGAGACCACGTCCGGCGTTATGTCAAAGTGCATATACGCATACAGCTTGCCCGTGCGCCCGTTGCCGGTCTGCACCTCATCCACAAGCAGGAGGATGTCCTTTTCTTTACAAAGCGCCGCGACCTGCTGCACAAAATCCGCGTCCAAAGCGTTCACGCCGCCCTCGCCCTGCACCATCTCCATGAGGATACCGCAGGTGTTTTTATCCGCAAGCGCTTCGACGCTTGCAAAATCGTTGGCGTCAGCGTAGAGGAAGCCGGGAACGAAGGGGCCGAAATCCTTGTGCATCTCCTCCTGCCCGCAAGCGGTCAGCGTCGCCATGGTGCGGCCGTGAAAGCTGTTTTTAAGCGTGATGATGTTGGAGCATTCCGCGCCGTGATGGTCGTGGCCGTATTTGCGCGCCACCTTGATGAGGCACTCGTTGGCCTCCGCGCCGGAGTTTGCGAAGAACACCTTTTTCATGCCGGTGCGCGCGCACAGCTTCTGCGCCAGCATCGCCTGCGGCGCGGTATAGTACTTGTTGCAAAGGTGTTGGAGCGCGCCGAGCTGCTCTGTCACCGCCGCGATCCACTTTTCGTCCGCAATGCCGAAACAGTTGACCGCGATGCCGGACGCAAGGTCGATGTATTCCTTCCCCGTATCGTCGTAAACGAGGCTGCCTTTGCCGCTTACGAACACCGGCTCGTAGCGCGCGTAGGTATTGGCGACGTAGGTTTGGTCGATCTCTTTGATTTGCATAGCCTTTCCTCCTTACATGAACATCGTGCCGATGCCTTCGTTGGTGAGTATTTCAATAAGTATCGCGTGCGGTACGGTGCCGTTGATGACAAACACCTTTTTGACGCCCCTGCGAATGGCTTCGATGCAGCATTCCACCTTGGGGATCATGCCGCCCTGTATCACGCCCTCCTGCACAAGCTGCGGCGCTTCGCTCACCCGCACCACGGGAATGAGCGAGGAAGGATCGTCCTTATCGCGTAACAGCCCCGCAATATCCGTCATAGTGATAAGGCTTTCCGCCTTGAGCACGCCCGCGATGCGCGCCGCCGCCGTATCGGCGTTGACGTTGTACGCCTGCCCGTTTTCTCCGTAGGCGAGCGAAGAAATGACGGGAATATAGCCCTTTTCCAGCACGTCGAGTATGGGCTGCGGATCGATATCCGTGATCTCGCCGACAAAGCCCAGCTTTTCGTCGAGCGGCTTCGCCTTCATCATGCCGCCGTCCATGCCGCAGATGCCGATGGCGCGGCCGCCCGCCTGTTCCAACAGCCCCACAAGGCTTTTGGAGACCTTGCCCGCAAGCACCATCTGCACCACGTCCGCCGTCTCCGCATCCGTTACGCGCAAGCCGTCGATAAACTCGCTTTGCTTGCCTATTTTTTTGAGCAGCGCCGATATTTCCGGCCCGCCGCCGTGCACGAGCACCACCTTGACGCCGATGAGCGAGAGCAGCACCATGTCCCCCATGACGCTTCTCTTGAGCGTTTCGTCGATCATGGCGTTGCCGCCGTACTTGACGACGACGATCTTGCCCGCGTACTTTTGGATATAGGGCAGGGCGTGGATGAGCACCTCCGCCCGCTGGCTGTTGGATAGCTGCATCATGTTCTGTAATCTCCGTTGATCTTTACATAGTCATAGGTGAGGTCGCACCCCCACGCTTCCGCGCTTCCCGCGCCCTCGCAGAGCGCAACGCGTATCTCGATCTCATCCTCGGACAGGATCGTTTTCGCCTTCTCCTCGGAGAAGGGAACGCCCCGCCCGTTTTTGCAGACCGCCACCTCGCCCGCCTTGGACGCGAAAGTAACGTCCACCGCGTCCACGTTCACCTCGGCGCCGCTGTAGCCCAGCGCGCAGAGCACGCGTCCCCAGTTCGCGTCCGCGCCGAACATGGCGGCCTTGACAAGGCTGGAGGCGATCACGCTTTTTGCAAGCGTCTTCGCAGCCGCCGTATCCAACGCCCCCGTCACGACGCAGGTTAAAAGCTTGGTAGCGCCCTCGCCGTCCTTGGCCATGTTGCGGCACAGGTACCTTGTCACGGCGTTGAGCGCCGCGCAAAACGCGTTGTAGTTGTCCCCCTCCGCACAGATCGCGGGATTGCCCGCCATGCCGTTTGCAAGGATGCTCACCATATCGTTGGTGGAGGTGTCGCCATCGACGCTCACCATATTGAAGGTATCCAAAATGTCCGCTGAAAGCGCTTTTTGCAGAAGCGGCGCTTCAATCGCGGCGTCGGTCGTCAAAAACACCAGCATGGTCGCCATGTTAGGGTGTATCATGCCGGAGCCCTTCGCGATGCCGCCTAACCGGCAGGTCACGCCCGAAAGGTCAAATTCCACAGCGATGCTCTTTTCGTTCTGGTCGGTCGTCATGATGGCTTCCGCCGCAGCGCTGCTGCCATCGTAGCTAAGCGCACTCATCAACGGCGCTATGCCGGATTCGATGGGCGCTATGGGCAGCGGCTGGCCGATCACGCCGGTGGAGGCCACGATCACGCTGTCGGCGGGTATGTGCGCTTGCTCGCTTAAGAGGGCGCACATGGTTTCCGCGATTGCAATGCCGTCGCTGTTGCAGGTGTTGGCGTTGCCGCTGTTGCAGATCACCGCCTGCGCCACGCCGTCGGCAAGATGGTTCTTGGTGACGATCAAGGGCGCGCCCTTGACTTTGTTTTGCGTATAGACCGCAGCCGCTGTACAGGGCACGTCGCTCAAAATCAGCGCCAAGTCCCGCTTTTCCTTGTTCTTTCGTATGCCGCAGTGTACGCCCGCAGCCTGAAAACCCTTTGGCGCGCATACGCCGCCGTTTACTTCCTTCATCATCTATCAAAACTCCTTAATGAAAATAGTATTCTCTTTACGTCAAGGCAAGTCCCGTCGCCTCGTCCAGCCCCAGCATGCAGTTGAGGCATTGTACCGCGGCGCCCGACGCGCCCTTGCCGAGGTTATCAAAGCACGCGCTCACGGTGATGCGCTCGTCGTTGCCGCAAACGCTGATCTCCATAAAATCCAAACCAGAGAGCGCGTTGGAGGAAAGCATCGCGCCGCTTTGCACATCCGTTACGCGCACGAATCGCTCATGGGCGTAATGCGCCTTGTACACCTCCTGTACGGAAGTTATATCCGCCGCGCCCTGCAAGAGTCCCGCGTGCAGGGGTACGGTCACGAGCATGCCGCTGTAGTAATCCGCCACGATGGGCGAAAACACGGGCGTTACGCTGAGCGCGCACACATGCCGCATCTCTTTAAGGTGCTTATGCTGCTGCGGCAGCGCGTAGATACGGGGAGCAAAGAGCGCCGCGTCGCGTTCCTCGCTTTGATATTCGGCGATCATCTTCTTGCCGCCGCCGCTGTAACCGGTGATGGAAAAACAGGAGAGCGCCGCGTCCTTGGATAGAAGCCCAGCCGCAATAAGCGGATACACGAGCGCTATAAAGCCGCTTGCGTGGCACCCCGGCACGGCGACGCGCTTGCCCCTTTTCACCGCGTCCCTGTGCGCCTTGGAAAGCTCCGGGAAGCCATACGCCCAGCCTTCTGCCGTCCTGTGCGCCGTGGAGGTGTCGAGCACGCGCACGTCGGGATTTTCGATCAGCGACACGGACTCGCGCGCCGCCTCGTCCGGCAGGCACAAAAACGCCACATCACAGGCGTTCAAAAGCGCCGCGCGCGCCTTTACATCCTTTCTTAGCGCCGGGTCGATGGGCAACAGCTCCACGTCCGCGCGCTCTGCAAACCGCTCATGGATGCGAAGCCCCGTCGTGCCCTCGCTGCCGTCTATAAATATCTTCGTCTTCTTGCCGCTCACAGGTTCAGCCTCTTTTTCATCCGTTCGATCTGGTCGTACACCGAGTCCGGCGCGGTGCCGCCGTAGCTGGTGCGTTTGTTGACGCAGGCGTCAAGGTCGATCGCGTCATAAATATCCGCGTCGAACACGTCCGAGAAGGCCGCGTATTCGTCCAGCGTCATGTCTTCAAGCGTCTTGCCTTTCTTTACGCCGTAGCCCACGAGCTTGCCCGTGATCTTATACGCGTCGCGGAAGGGTACGCCCTTCTTGGTCAGATAATCCGCGCAATCCGTGGCGTTGATAAAGCCCTTGGCCGCCGCCGCGCGCATGTTTTCGGATAGTACGGTCATGGTATCGAGCATTTTCGTGAACACGGGCAGACACAGCTTCACGGTGTCCAGCGCGTCGAATACGGCTTCCTTATCCTCCTGCATATCCTTGTTATAGGCAAGCGGCAAGCCCTTCATCACGGTGAGCATGGCGAACAGATCGCCGTACACGCGCCCGGTTTTGCCGCGGATCAGCTCCGCCACGTCGGGATTCTTCTTCTGCGGCATGATGCTTGAGCCCGTCGCGTACGCGTCGTCCAGCTCCACAAACTTGAATTCCCACGAGCACCACAAGATGATCTCCTCGCTGAAGCGGGAAAGATGCATCATAATCAAAGCAAGCGCGGATAAAAACTCGATCACGAAATCCCTGTCCGAAACCCCGTCGAGGCTGTTGGCGCAAGGCTCGTCAAAACCCAGCGCTTCCGCCGTCATGAACCTGTCGGTGTCATAGGTCGTGCCCGCGAGCGCGCATGCGCCCAAGGGGGATACGGCGGTACGCTCCTTACAGTCGGCAAGCCTTGCAAGATCGCGCGCGAACATGCTGGCATACGCCATCAGATGATGCCCGAAGGTGACAGGCTGCGCCCTTTGCAGATGCGTATAGCCCGGCATGACGGTCTCGGCATATTCGTCCGCTTTTTTTAGGAGAACCTCCTCAAGGGCAAGGAGCATATCGCTCACCGCCGCCGCCTCGTCCATAAGCACCATCCGAAGGTCAAGCGCCACCTGATCGTTGCGGCTGCGCGCGGTATGCAGCTTTTTACCCGGCGCGCCGACCCGCTTTGTAAGCTCCGCCTCCACAAACATGTGGATATCCTCCGCCGTCGGGTCAAAGGCGAGCTTGCCGCTCTCCAGATCCTCCAAAATGGCGCAAAGGCCATCGTTGACGGCCTTGTACTCCTCCTGCGTGAGGATGCTTTGCGCGCAAAGCATGGCGGCGTGGGCAAGAGAGCCTTTTATATCCTGCGCGAACATCCGCGCGTCAAAGGCTATGGAGGAATTGAAATCGTTCACTTGCGCGTCCAGCTTCTTTTCGAACCGTCCCGCCCACATCGTCTGCATTTGTTATGTCTCCCTTTACTTGATCTTCTTTTGCTTGGCCAGCGCGTTCATCGCGATGGAGAGGCCAAAGCAGTTGATGAAGCCTTCCGCGTCCTTCTGGTTGTACACATGATCCTCGCCAAAGGTCGCAAGCTCCTCATAATACTTGGATTCCGGCGACGTAACGCCCGCCTTGATGATGTTGCCCTTGTAAAGCTCCAACTTCACTTCGCCCGTCACGTCCTGCTGCGTCGCGTCCACAAAGGCGGACAGCGCCTCGCGCAGCGGCGTGAACCACTTGCCGTAATACACGATCTCCGCGAACTTTTGGGAAACGAGCATCTTATAGTGCAACGTGTCCCGATCCAAGCAGATCTGTTCAAGGTAATCGTGCGCCGCATACAGGATCGCGCCCGCGGGATTCTCATACACGCCGCGCGCCTTGATGCCCACGAGACGGTTCTCCACCATGTCCGCAATGCCCACGCCGTTTTCGCCGCCGATCTTGTTGAGCGTTTCGAGCATAGTGACGGGATCGAGCTTCTTGCCGTCCAGCGCCACGGGGATACCCTTTTCAAAGGAAAGCGTCACGAAGGTCGATTTGTCCGGCGCCTGCTTGGGGGATACGCCAAGCTCAAGGAAGCCTTCCTTTTCATACATGGGCTCGTTGGCGGGATCCTCAAGATCCAAGCCCTCGTGCGAAAGGTGCCAGAGGTTCTTGTCCTTGCTGTAGTTGGTCTCACGGTTGATCTTGAGGGGAATATCGTGCGCCTCGGCGTATTCGATCTCCTCCTCACGGGACTTGATGCTCCACTCGCGCCACGGCGCGATGATCTTCATCTCGGGCGCGAGCGCCTTGATGGTCAGCTCAAAACGCACCTGATCGTTGCCCTTGCCGGTGCAGCCGTGGCAGATGGCGTCCGCGCCCTCGGCCTTGGCGATCTCCACCAAGCGCTTGGCGATGCAGGGACGCGCAAAGGCCGTGCCCAGCAGGTAATCCTTTTCGTACACCGCGCCCGCCTTCAGGCTCGGATAGATATAATCCGTGATGAATTCTTCCTTGAGGTCCTCGATGTAGAGCTTGCTCGCGCCGGTTTTGAGCGCCTTTTCCTCAAGCCCCTCCAGCTCCGTTCCCTGCCCTACGTCGCCCGAAACCGCGACGACCTCGCAGTTATCGTAGTTTTCCTTGAGCCAGGGGATGATGATGGACGTATCCAAACCGCCGGAATAGGCCAGTACGACTTTTTTGATCTTTTTCATTGTTCTATCCTCCATGCATTGTATGTATATTTATGTTTGATTTATGTATAATAATGCAGTCGCGCGCCTTTGTCAATACCCATTCCGCTCTTTTTTCAGGAAAGCTTATTATAATATGATTGTTCACGCTTTGTTTATGGATTATCATTTGCCAAATACCATTGGGTTGTCGTATAATACCGTCATAGTGGATACATGGGCGATTTTGCCCGCACGAATAACCATAGGAGCGTATGACCGTTATGAAGAAATTTCCCAAGCTTTTAGCCGCGGCGCTCATCGCCGCCCTGCTGCTGACAAGCTTTGGCTGCGCGCCGGCGCAAACCCCCGTCCAGTCGAACGACCAGCCCGCCGCCCCCGCTGCGGACGCGGGCGCTACCATCGGCGTTTGCCTTTACGCGCGCCGTTCGCAGGCCGACAAGGACGCCGAAGCCGGCATCCGCAACGCGGCCGCCGCGCACGGCTTTAATCTGATCGTAGAGGACGCGGATTCCGACCCCGAGCGCCAGATCGCGCATATGCAGTCCATGATCGATCAGAAGGTATCGGCGATCCTGCTCGCCGCGGCGAATTATGATAGGCTTGCGCCTTCCGTAGAGGCCGCGGCGGCGGCCGGCATTCCCGTGATCGCCTATTATCAGGAGGTCAATACCGACAAGATCACAAGCTTCATCCATTTCGACTACGCGGCCGACGGCTCCAAGGTGGCAGAATGGCTGATCGACTATATTAATAATGAAATGGGCGGCGCCGCCAAGGTCGGCATCATCGACTTTGCAAGCTGCACCACCATCTGCCAGCGCCGTCTCAAGGCGCTCTACGAGGACGTCACCGCCGCCTGTCCGGGCGTGGAGTGGACGGCCAAGATCGACGGCAACGGCCGCAAGCCCCAATCCATGGACGCCTGTGAAAAGATATTCAGCGCGGCGCCCGATACGCAGATCCTCATCGTCGTCAACGAGGACGCCGCCGCGGGCGCAAAGATCATCACGGAAGATCTGAAGAAGGAGAACGTGATCATCGTAGGCAACGCCTACAGCGACACGATATTTGAAGCGTTGGAGGCGGACGATCCTCTGTTCAAGGCCTTCTCCGCCGATCCCTATTACGAAATGGGCGCTGCGGCTATGGATGCTGCGGCCGCCGCGCTCTCGGGCGCGGAAGTCCCTGCCGAGCAGATCTTGGATTGCCAAATGCTTTCGCACGACACGATCGGCGCTTATGATTGGCGCGCTATCGCCGCCAAGCGCGGTTAACGCCGTTTACTACAATTTGAGCAAGTCCAGTGGTAAAAAGTCAATAGCCAAGGAGTAGAAGGAAAGAGGGAAAACG